>NZ_CP165727.1:6046071-6363214 GCF_041200175.1 Streptomyces sp. R33
TCGGTGGTCGGCTTCGACGACTCGCCGCTGATCGCCTTCACGGACCCGCCGCTGACGACGATCCGCCAGCCGGTCCGCGCGATGGCGACGGCGGCGGTCGGAGCCCTCCTGGAGGCGGTCGGCGGCACCCCGGTCCAGCGCACGGAGTACGTCTTCCAGCCGGAACTGGTGGTGAGGGGATCGACGGCCCAGGTTCCGGAGGACTAGGGGGTGTCGTCAAAGTCCCTCCCCCAGCTACCGCTGGGAGGTGCCCCCAGGCCGGCGGGCGGACGACGCTACTTTGACGACACCCCCTAGCGGCTCGCGGGGGTCCCGGGGGTGGGGGGACCCCCGCGTGTCTTACGCCACGACCTTGCCGACGCCGCCCAGGGGCTGGGCGGCGCGTTGGGCGATCTGCCAGAGCTGGCCTTCGCGGTTGCTGACGTAGATCTGGCCGTCGGCGGTGTCCAGCGCGAGGCCTTCGCACGTCGCCAGACCGCCGGCCACCACCCGCTGCGAGCCGTCGGCCAGGGTGATCTCGTGCAGGCGGCCGCCGTTCTGATGGTCGACGGTGTACGCCTTGCCGTCGCCGATGAGCTCGATGCGCATGGCGCTCGCCCCGGACAGGGTGGTCAGGAGGCGCTTCGTGCCGTCGGCGAGGCTGACCTCGTACAGGTTGCCGCCGTGGTCCTTCTGGCCGACGTACGCCTTGCCCTTGCCGTCGAGCGCCACTGCGCCGACGCCGACCGGCAGGCCGGTGGCGACCGTGGTCTTCTGCCCGCTCTGCAGGTCGACCGCGGTGAGCTTCCCTTCGCTGTGACTGATGACGTAGGCCGTGCCCCTGCCGTCCAGCGCGAGGCCGTACGCGCCCGGGACACTTGCGACCGCACCGGAGGTGCCGGTGGACAGGTCCACCGCGAGCAGGCGACCGTTGCCGTAGTCGGCGGCGTAGGCCTTGCCCTTGCCGTCCAGCTTCACATCGCAGATGTCGCCCAGGCCGCTCGCGACCACGCGCTGCGCGCCGGTGGCGATCTTCACCGCGGACAGCTTCTGGCCGCCCCGGTCGGCGACGTACGCCGTGTTCTGCGCCGGGTCCACCGCGAGGCCTTCGGACGTCCCCAGGCCCGTCGTGATCAGGGCGTAGCCCCTCCTGTCGCCGATCATCTTCGACAGGTCCTCGAGCTTCGGCATGTCTTCTTCGCTGATGGTCGGCCGAGGCGGTCCGGCCGCCTTCAGGGTCGAGGAGGCCATGCCGGACGTGGAACCGGGGTTCTCGGCGACCTGACGCTGACCGGCGGACGTTTCGTTGATCTTTTGGAAGAGGGGGCTGAGGAAGCCCATGACGTCGAAGGCTCCGTGCGCCGTCTGACGTACGAGCCACGGGTCGCGCTCACTCTCCAGTTTGCGTACCGCCTCCGAGACGTCCCCGGCGCCAGGGGCGTCGTTGTTGAGCGATTCAGCGGATCGTTTGGCGGAGTCGGCTTCGCTTCCGCCGCTGTTGAAGATGTTTTCAAAGGACATGAGTTTTCCTCCTGAGCTGCCCGGCGGTTGTGGAATCACCCCTTGTAGAGCGGCTGTTTCTGGCTCGAATAATCAAGGGTTTCAGGCTGGAAGACCCGGTGTTCCCCGGTGCGGACGGCGACGATTTCGGCCGCCCCCTTCTGCATGAACCGCTTGCCTTCGTCGGCCAGATCGAAATGGCTGCCATCCGTGACGGAATCGCCGAGTTTCCATGCGATGACCTGGGAGAATTTCGGGTCCTTGGACTGCGGGGGAGTCTCCTTGACCGCCACCGGCTTGGGGTAGTACAAGGCGATCCAGCCGCCGAAGGTGACCGGGAATTCATAATCGAACTGCCTCACCTGACGTCGTGTCGTGGCCATGACGTCCGCTCGGCTCATCACTTCCAGGCTGACCGATGACTGGTGCTTCCATTCAGTGGTCAGCGAACCGCTGACAGAGGCGGTGATTCCGAGGAGAAGATCTGCCCATAATTCCCCGGTGCCCGTGACGGAAGTCGAGGCCGTTGTCGTATTCGTCGCTTCTGTATGGGACTCGTTGTCGACGCCCTGATTGTCCTTGCTGTTCTTCAGGGTGGTCTTCTGGAACTGCATCATCGCCATGCTCTTCTGCAGCTGCTCCTGCAGCGATGCGGTGGACTTCGCCCCGAAGGTGAGCTTCACCTCCCCTTGGAGCGACCAGCTGATCGTGTTCGAAATCGAGAATTCAACCGTGTCCGTAACGGTGATTTTGATGGGGTCGGTTCCGTTGATGTACGTCTGCTTGGAGATCATGTCGGGCGGGGGCTGTGTGATGTCGCTCCGCTCTTCGACGACCGGTACACCCATGTTCATGTAGGCGCGCCAGCCGCGTTCGTGCGCCGCCTTCTCCTCCTGGGGGAAGGTGCCGTATCGCACCTTGTTCAGGCAGAATCCTATGGGGCCGACCGACTCTCCCCCTTTTTCGGTGGCCCTCTTGAGTGCAGGATTCCTCAGGATGTTGCGCTTCAGGATCTCCTCCGCCTTGGCGGCGATTTCGAGCTCCTCCTGGTTCCGGGTCGTGAGCGGATGGCGCATGAATACATCGTTGATATAAGCCTTGCCCACGTCGCTCGTCATGCTGCTTGTCGCCATGTTCTCGGGGCCTCCTTGCGTTCCGGAATGGGATGATTGTCGTCGCGCCCTCTGGGTGCAGGGTGAAACTACGTGGGCGACGCCGGGTGACCGCCCCGCCGAAATGGCCAGGCTGGCGAAAAGCGGACAGTCCCGCTGACCACTTGCTTGATCGTTCTTCGGGCGGGCGCCCGGCCGGCCCACCCGCTGTCACCTGCGCATGCGTGGGTGCGGAACGTGGCCGGATCCGTCGTTTTGAGCGGTTCGCGTGGCTGCGGAGTGTGAGGAAGTGGCGGGGAAGCGGTGCCCGTGGGGGGTGCGGGCCTGATCCGCGGAGGTGCAGGGCGGCCGGTCCGCGGCTCCCGTACGACCCGGCTGTCCGGCAGGACACGCCCCGGAAACAATTCTGCAATCTCTTGCGCAAACTCTTGCAGCGCTCCTACCTGGCCCCTACGGTCGCTGCAATCCCCACCTCTTCCGCCAGGAGGCCCCCCGCATGCCTGCCAGAGCCGTCAGAGCTGCAACTCTTTTCGCCGCGACTGCACTTGCCGCCGCCGCCCTCACCGGCCCGGCACCGCAGGCCGTGGCCGCGGCACCCGGCGACAAGGACGTCACGGCCGTGCTGTTCGAGTGGCGCTTCGAGTCCGTCGCCAAGGCCTGCACCGATGCGCTCGGGCCCGCCGGGTACGGGTACGTCCAGGTCTCGCCGCCGCAGGAGCACATCCAGGGCTCGCAGTGGTGGACCTCGTACCAGCCCGTCAGCTACAAGATCGCCGGGCGGCTCGGGGACCGGGCCGCGTTCAAGGCCATGGTCGACACCTGCCACGCCGCCGGGGTGAAGGTCGTCGCCGACTCCGTGATCAACCACATGGCCGCCGGCGACGGTGTGGGGACCGGCGGATCGTCGTACACGAAGTACGGCTATCCCGGCCTCTACTCCGGCTCCGACATGGACGACTGCCGAGCGACCATCTCCAACTACCAGGACCGGGCCAACATCCAGAACTGCGAGCTCGTCCAGCTGGCCGATCTGGACACGGGCGAGGACTACGTGCGCGGGCGGATCGCCGCGTACCTGAACGACCTGCTGTCGCTGGGCGTCGACGGCTTCCGGATCGACGCCGCCAAGCACATGCCCGCCGCGGACCTGGCCAACATCAAGTCCCGGCTGACCAACCCGGGCGCGTACTGGAAGCAGGAGGCGATCCACGGGGCCGGTGAGGCCGTCTCACCGTCCGAGTACCTCGGCAACGGCGACGTGCAGGAATTCCGTTACGCCCGGGACCTCAAGCGGGTCTTCCAGAACGAGAACCTCGCCTACCTGAAGAACTTCGGCGAGGCCTGGGGGTACATGGCCGGTTCCCAGTCCGCCGTCTTCGTCGACAACCACGACACCGAGCGGGTCGGCGACACCCTCAACTACAAGGACGGCTCCGCCTACACCCTCGCGAGCGTCTTCATGCTGGCCTGGCCGTACGGGTCCCCCGACGTCCACTCCGGCTACGAGTGGACCGACAAGGACGCCGGTCCGCCGAACGGCGGCACGGTGAACGCCTGTTACGCCGACGGGTGGAAGTGCCAGCACACCTGGCGGGAGATCTCCTCCATGGTCGGCTTCCGCAACGCGGCCCGCGGCCAGGCCGTCACCAACTGGTGGGACAACGGCGGCGACCAGATCGCCTTCGGGCGCGGCGCCAAGGCGTACGTCGCCCTCAACCACGAGGGCGCGGCCCTCACCCGGACCTTCCAGAGCTCGCTCCCGGCCGGCGACTACTGCGACGTGCAGAGCGGCCGCACGGTGAACGTGAACTCCGCCGGGCAGTTCACCGCCACCCTCGGGGCCGGTACCGCCCTCGCCCTGCACGTGAACGCCCGTACCTGCGGCGGCGGGACGACTCCGCCGCCGGCGGCCGCGGGCGCCTCGTTCGCCGTCAACGCCACCACCGCCCCCGGGCAGAACATCTACGTCACCGGGGACCGCGCCGAGCTCGGCGGCTGGAACACCGGCAGCGCCCTCAAGCTCGACCCGGCGGCCTACCCCGTCTGGAAGCTCGACGTGCCGCTCCCGGCCGGGACCGCGTTCTCGTACAAGTACCTCCGCAAGGACGCCGCCGGGAACGTCACCTGGGAGAGCGGGGCCAACCGCGCCGCCACCGTCCCGGCGAGCGGCAAGGTCGTGCTGAACGACACCTGGCGCAACTGAACCCCTCCCTCCGCAGACCAGGGCCGCCCGGTATCCAGAACCTCCCCCGGCCATCCGCCCGGGCGGCCCTCATCCACGTGCCACGTACACAAGGAGACCCGCCTTGATACGCCCCGCCGCAGGAGTGCTCGCCGCCGCCCTGGCCGTGACGCTCCTGCCCGCCCTCCCGGCAGCGGCCGCCGCGCCGCCCGCCCCGCCCTCGGACGCGAAGCTGGCCGCCGAGCCCGCACGCCACGACCTGACCCGGGAGCAGTTCTACTTCGTCCTCCCGGACCGGTTCGCGAACGGCGATCCGCGCAACGACACCGGCGGCCTGACCGGCACCCGGCTCGAGACCGGGCTGGACCCGACGGACAAGGGCTTCTACCAGGGCGGCGACCTCAAGGGCCTGACCGACCGGCTCGACTACATCAAGGGGCTCGGCACCACCGCCATCTGGATGGCGCCGATCTTCAAGAACCAGCCGGTGCAGGGCAAGGGGGCCGATGTCTCCGCCGGGTACCACGGGTACTGGATCACCGACTTCACGCAGGTCGACCCGCACTTCGGCACCAACGCCGACCTGGAGAGGCTGATCGACAAGGCGCACGCGAAGGGGATGAAGGTCTTCTTCGACGTCATCACCAACCACACCGCCGACGTCGTCGACTACCGGGAGCAGTCGTACTCGTACCTGTCGAAGGGGGCCTTCCCCTACCTGACCAAGGGCGGGGTGCCTTTCGAGGACGCCGACTACGCGGCCGGGAAGAAGAAGTTCCCGCAGGTCGACGCCGAGTCCTTCCCGCGGACCCCGTTCGTGCCCGATGCGAAGAAGGGCCTGAAGGCTCCCGCCTGGCTCAACGACCCGACGATGTACCACAACCGGGGCGATTCCACCTTCGCCGGGGAATCCTCCGACCAGGGTGACTTCTTCGGCCTCGACGACCTGTGGACCGAGCGCCCCGAGGTCGTCACCGGTATGGAGAAGATCTACGAGAAGTGGGTCAAGGACTTCGCGATCGACGGCTTCCGCATCGACACGGTCAAGCACGTCAACACCGAGTTCTGGACGCAGTGGGCCACCGCCCTCGACAAGTACGCCGCCCAGCGCGGCCGGAAGAACTTCTTCATGTTCGGCGAGGTCTACTCCGCCGACACCGCCGTCACCTCCCCGTACGTGACGCGCGGGCGCCTCGACGCCACCCTCGACTTCCCCCTCCAGGACGCGATCCGGGCGTACGCCTCCCAGGGCGCGGCGGCCGCGCGGCTGGGCTCCGTACTGGGTGACGACTACCGGTACACCACGGACAAGGCGAACGCGTACGAGCAGGTCACCTTCCTCGGCAACCACGACATGGGCCGCTTCGGGAGCTTCCTGAAGCAGGACCGGCCGGGGGCGGGGGAGCAGGAGCTGCTGGACCGGTACCGGCTCGCCAACGAGCTGATGTTCTTCTCCCGGGGCAACCCGGTGGTGTACTCCGGCGACGAGCAGGGCTTCACGGGCGCCGGTGGTGACAAGGACGCGCGGCAGCCGCTGTTCGCCACGAAGGTCGCCGACTACCTGGACGACGACCAGCTCGGAACGGCGCGCACCCACGCCGGCGATGCCTACGATCCGGCCCATCCGCTGTACCGCCAGATCGCCGCGCTGTCCCAGCTGACCAAGGCCCACCCGGCTCTGCGGGACGGCGTCCAGACCGAGCGGCTCGCCCGCGACTCCGTCTACGCGTTCACGCGCACCGACGCGCGCTCCAAGGCCGAGTACGCGGTCGCGGTGAACAACGCCCCCGAGCCGGTCACCGTCGACATGCCGGTCGGCAGCGCGGTGGGTACCGAGTTCAAGGCCCTGTACGGGGGTTCGGGTTCGTCACGGGTCACGCCCGCCGGCGTCCGTGTGGTCGTCCCGGCCCTCGGATCCGTCGTACTGCGTGCAGGCGTGCCCCTCACCCAGCCCGCCACGGCTCCCGGCATCACCCTCAAGGCCCCGGCGGCAGCCACCGGTACCGTCGAGCTCTCCGCCGACGTCACCGGCGGCGGCCTGAACCGGGTCGTCTTCGCCGCCCAGACCGGCACCGGCAAGTGGCAGGTCCTCGGATCCGCCGACCACGCCCCGTACAAGGTCACCCAGCACATCACGGCCCCGGCCGGCACCCCGCTGCGCTACAAGGCCGTCGTCGTCGACGCCTCCGGCCGTACCGCGAGCGCCCTCGCCGAGTCCGTCGCCGGCCAGGTGCCGCCCGTGGAGCCCCCGACCGCCACCCAGCGCGACTACGCCGTCGTCCACTACAACCGCCCCGACGGCGACTACACCGACTGGCGGCTCTATGCCTGGGGCGATCTCGCCGACGGCGAAGCCACCCCCTGGCCCGCCGGCCACGGCTTCACCGGCCGCGACGCATACGGCGCCTTCGCCTACGTCAGGCTCAAGCCCGGTGCCTCCTCCGTCGGCTACCTCGTCATCGACAAGGACGGCAACAAGGACGTCGCCGCCGACCGCACCCTCGACGTGACGAAGACCGGCGAGGTCTGGCTCGAGCAGGGCAAGGAAGCCGCCCGCACCGACCGCCCCGCCTACCCGCCGCAGGACCAGAACAAGGCCGTCCTCCACTACCGGCGCGCCGACGGCGCCCACGACGGCTGGGGCCTGCACGTCTGGACCGGCGCCGCCACCCCGACCGACTGGTCCCAGCCGCTGATGCCCGCCCGCACCGACTCCTACGGCGCGGTGTACGAGGTCCCGCTCGCGGCCGGGGCGACCAGCCTCAGCTACATCCTCCACAAGGGCGACGAGAAGGACCTCCCCTCCGACCAGTCCCTGGACCTGAAGGCCACCGGCCACGAGGTCTGGATGCTGGGCGGCCGGGCCCCGTACCTCCTCCCGCAGCCCGCCGGCTCCTCCGCCGCCCTGGACCTCACCAAGGCCCAGGCCGTCTGGATCGACCGCGACACCCTCGCCTGGAACGCCCCCGCGGCCGCCGCCTCCGTCCAGCTCCTCGCCTCCCGCGAAGGCAAGATCACCGCGGAGAACGGCGTCCTGCACGCGGACGGCGCGCAGTGGCTGCGCCTTGCCAAGGCCGAGCTCACCGCCGCCCAGAAGCAGAAGTTCCCGCACCTTTCCGCGTACCAGGCGTTCACCGTCGACCCCCGCGACCGGGACCGCGTACGGGAGGCCCTGCGTGGCCAGCTCGTCGCGAGCGCCCGCGCCGCGAACGGCGCCGTCCTGGCCGCGACCGGCGTGCAGCTCGCCGGCGTACTCGACGACCTGTACGCGAACACGGCCGCGCTCGGCCCCGTCTTCAAGGACGGCCGCCCCACGCTCTCCGTCTGGGCCCCCACCGCCCAGCAGGTCGCCCTCGAGCTCGACGGCCGCACCGTCGCCATGCACCGCGACGACACCACCGGCGTCTGGTCGGTGCGCGGCGAGCGCGGCTGGACCGGCAAGCCGTACCGCTACGCCGTGACCGTGTGGGCCCCGAGCACCCGCCAGGTGGTCCGCAACCTGGTCACCGACCCGTACTCCACCGCCCTGACCACCGATTCCGTGTACAGCCTGGCCGTCGACCTGGCCGACCCG
Source organism: Streptomyces sp. R33 (assembly GCF_041200175.1). Taxonomy (NCBI): domain Bacteria; kingdom Bacillati; phylum Actinomycetota; class Actinomycetes; order Kitasatosporales; family Streptomycetaceae; genus Streptomyces; species Streptomyces sp. R33. The sequence continues at coordinate 6,054,419 of NZ_CP165727.1, forward strand.
AAGCTGGCCCCGCCCGGCTGGGGCGCACTGCGCAAGCCCGCGCCCGTCCCCTTCACCTCGGCCCAGATCCAGGAGCTGCACATCCGCGACTTCTCGGTCGCGGACCGTACGAGCACGCACCCCGGCCAGTACCTGGCCTTCACCGACACCGCCTCGGCGGGCATGCAGCACCTGCGCTCCCTGGCCGCGTCCGGCACCTCGTACGTCCACCTCCTGCCCGCCTTCGACATCGGGACCATCCCGGAGAAGGCCTCCGACCGCACCGAACCCGCCTGCGACCTGAAGGTGTACGCGCCGGACTCGCCGGAGCAGCAGGCCTGCGTGGCCGCCACGGCCGCGAAGGACGCGTACAACTGGGGCTACGACCCGCTGCACTACACCGTGCCGGAGGGCTCGTACGCGAGTGACCCCAACGGCACGGCCCGCACGGTCGAGTTCCGCAGGATGGTCCAGTCGCTGAACGGGGCCGGCCTGCGCACGGTGATGGACGTGGTCTACAACCACACCGTGGCGTCCGGCCAGTCCGACAAGTCGGTGCTGGACCGCATCGTGCCCGGGTACTACCAGCGGCTGCTGGCGGACGGCTCGGTCGCCAACTCCACCTGCTGCGCCAACACGGCCCCCGAGAACGCGATGATGGGCCGCCTCGTCGTGGACTCCCTCGTCACCTGGGCCAAGGAGTACAAGGTCGACGGCTTCCGCTTCGACCTGATGGGCCACCACCCGAAGGCGAACATCCTGGCCGTCCGCCAGGCCCTCGACGCGCTCACGCCCGCCAAGGACGGCGTCGACGGAAAGAAGATCATCCTCTACGGGGAGGGCTGGAACTTCGGCGAGGTCGCGGACGACGCCCGCTTCGTCCAGGCCACGCAGAAGAACATGGCCGGCACCGGCATCGCCACCTTCTCGGACCGTTCGCGCGACGCGGTCCGCGGCGGCGGCCCCTTCGACGAGGACCCGCGCGTCCAGGGCTTCGCCTCCGGCCTGTTCACGGCCCCGAACGACGCACCCGCGAACGGCACCGCGGACCAGCAGCGGGCCCGGCTCCTGCACGCCCAGGACCTGATCAAGGTCGGGCTGTCCGGCAACCTCGCCTCGTACGCCTTCACGGACACCACAGGCCGGCGCACCAAGGGCTCCGAGGTGGACTACAACGGCTCCCCGGCCGGCTACGCGGCGGCCCCGGGCGACGCCCTCGCCTACGCGGACGCCCACGACAACGAGACCCTGGCCGACGCCCTGACGTACAAGCTCCCGGACGGCACCTCCACCGCCGACCAGGCCCGCATGCAGGTCCTGGCGATGGCAGTCGGCACCCTCTCGCAGGGCCCGTCGCTGTCCCAGGCGGGCACGGACCTGCTCCGTTCGAAGTCCCTGGACCGCAACTCGTACGACAGCGGCGACTGGTTCAACGCCGTCCACTGGGACTGCCGCGACGGCAACGGATTCGGCCGAGGGCTGCCGCCGGCCGCCGACAACGGCTCCAAGTGGCTGTACGCGAAGCCCCTGCTGGCAGGTCGTTCCGCACCCGCCTGCGCCGACATCACCGGAGCCTCGGCGGCCTACCGCGACCTGCTGCGGATCCGTACGACGGAACCGGCCTTCGCCCTCACCACGCCCGAGGCGGTCCAGGCCGCGCTGGCCTTCCCGCTCTCCGGCAAGGACGAGACCCCGGGGGTGATCACCATGACCCTCGGCGACCTGGTGGTGGTCTTCAACGCCACGCCCACCGCCCAGGCCCAGCGCATCCCGGCCCTCGCGGGCACCGCCTACGCCCTGCACCCGGTCCAGGCGGCCGGATCCGACCCCGCGGTCAAGCAGGCGGCGTACGACGCACGGACAGGAGAGTTCACGACCCCGCCCCGCACCGTGTCGGTCTTCACACGACGGTGAGCTGATCGAGCCTCTTCTCGAGCAGGATCACCCCGTACACCTTGCCGTCCTTGCCCTCCTTGTGGGGGAACTCCCCGACCACCCGGTAGCCCGCACCCCGGTAGTACGCGAGCAGCCGGGGGTTGGTGGAGACGCAGTCCAGCCGCGCCCGCGGCAACCCCGACCCGGCGATCCGGCGCTCGGCATGTTCGAGCAGCCGGCGCCCGGCGCCCGCGGGCGCGGTTTCGCGATCCACCATCAGCCGGTGCACGTAGCCGGCGACCGGCGGCTGCACGCCCCAGGCCTCCTCGTCGGACCACCACAGCTCGTACGCGCCGACGATCCGTCCGTCGCTGTCCCCGGCGAGCCACACCTCGCCCTCGCGCATCTTCGCCAGGAAGTGCGCGGCGTCCTTGTCCCCGGGCTTCCACTGGTCGATCCCGTGCTTGCGCATCCATCGGGCGGCCTGGTCGTACAGGGCCACCAGCGTGGCGGCGTCCTTCTCCACGGCGCGCCGGAACAAGATCCCGTCATCAATGATCACGCGGGTATTATCACGCGGATGATCACCGGGGGCGGGCCGGCGGGGGCCGGTCAGCGGGGGCCGGGCACCCCGGCCTCCACCGTTGCGGGGACGAGCCCCCCGAGCCGCCCGACCAGCTCGCCGAAGGGCCCGTCGGACGGTTCGCCGGCGAGGATCCGGCCGAGGATCCCGGCCATCTCCGCGTCGTACGCGGCACTTACGGCGGCCAGCGCGGCGAAGTCGTGCACGAGCTGCAGCTCCAGCTCGGCCCGCGGGATCTTCCGCCCCTCCAGCCAGATCAGTGCGGTGGACTCCGCGAGCGACACCCAGGACCGCACCACGAGCTCCAGGCGCGCGGGCGGCTTCTCGATGCCGATGTGCGTGACGATCTGCTCGTACGCGGCCTGGCGGACCTCGTCGATCATCGCGTTGGTCCGGTTGCTCCCGACCGCCGGACCGCCGCGCATCAGCGCCGAGAACCCGGGCCCGTGGTCGTCGACGAACGCGAAGAACCGGCCCATGACACGCAGCAGCCGTGCCCCGAGCGGACCCTCCTGCGGCTCGACGAACCGCTGCGCGAGCTCATCGGCGGCCCGCCGCAGCGCGGCCTCGTACAGGCTCAACTTGCCCGGAAAATAGTGGTAGACGAGCGGCCGGGATATCCCCGCGGCCGCCGCGATCTCGTCGATCGACACGTCGTCGGGCGACCGGTGGCTGAACAGCTCCAGGGCCACCCCGATCAGCTGCTGCCGCCGCTCCTCGACACCCATCCTGCGCCGCGTCCCGGTAGTCATGCGGACACCCTACTGGGCCCGCAGCGGGGCTCAGAGATCCAGGACCAGGCGGTCGTCCTTGGCGCGGGAGACGCACAGGAGCATCGAGTCCTCGCGTTCCCGGTCCGTGAGGAGGGTGTCGCGGTGGTCGACCTCGCCTGCGAGGACGCGGTGTTGGCAGGTGCCGCAGAAGCCCTGTTCGCAGGAGTACGGGGTGGTGGGGAGTTCCCGGCGGACCGCCGTCAGGGTGGACTCGTCCGCCGCCACCTCGATCGTGCGGCCCGAGCGGTGGAGTTCGACCGTGAAGGGGTGGCAGGCGCCCGCCGTGGCGGCGGTTGCCGTGAAGCGTTCCACATGGACCGGGGTTCCGGGCGCGGCTGCAGCTTCGACCGCCTTCATCAACGGGTCCGGGCCGCAGCAGTAGATCAGGGTGCCGGGGGCCGTTGCGTTGAGCGGGGTGAGGTCGGGGTGGCCCGCCTCGTCCTGCGGCGTGATCGTGACCCGGGGGCCGTACGGGGCCAGTTCGGCGATGAACGGCATGGAGGAGCGCGAGCGGCCGCCGTAGATCAGGGTCCAGTCCGCGCCCGCCGCCTCGGCCGCGCGCAGCATCGGGAGGACGGGCGTGATGCCGATCCCGCCCGCGATGAAGACGTACGAGGCGGACGGCTCCAGTGCGAAGCGGTTGCGGGGCGGGCGTACGGCCAGTTCCGCGCCCTCCACCAGCTGGGCGTGCGCCTCGCGGGAGCCGCCGCGGCCGTCCTCGATCAGGCGGATCGCGATCGTGTAGCGGCCCGCGTCCGCCGGGTCGCCGCAGAGGCTGTACTGGCGGATCAGGCCCGAGGGAAGCCGTACGTCCACGTGCGCGCCCGGGGTCCACGGCGGGAACTCCGTGGATTCGAGGGTCAGGGCCATGACCCCGTCGGCCGGCTCCGTACGGGACACGATCAGCGCGGGCAGCCAACGCCGCGGGGAGTGGCCCGAGACCGGGGTCTCCAGCGCCGGGAGGGGCCACAGGGGGGAGCGGGCGATGCGCCCCCGCAGGGCGCGGCGGGTCAGCAGGGCCGCGCCCGCCAGCGCCGCCACCTTCAGGGCGCGGCTCATGCGGTGGCACCGCCGTTCGCGCCGGGGGAGGAGGCCAGGTAGGCCACGGCCTGGGCCGTCGAGCCCTCCTGGGACGGGTGGTACGTACGGGAGAGGTACGTCGGGATCGACTTGAGCATGGCTCCCGTCGAAGGCAGCGTGCCCTGCCGGCCCGCGCGGAAGAACTGGCCGAGCGAGGCCTTGGCGCCGGGCAGCTCCGGGTCGTTCTCCATGAAGAAGCGGGCGCCCCGCTGCCACAGGAAGACGAGGGCCGTGAACGCGGTGGCCCAGGTCCGGGCCCGCCGGCGGTAGCCGCCGTCCACGTGCATGAAGAGGTCGAAGGCCACCGAGCGGTGCTCCACCTCCTCCGCGCCGTGCCAGCGCAGCAGGTCCAGCATCATCGGGTCCGCGCCCCTGCGGTCCAGTTCTTCGGCGTTGAGCACCCAGTTCCCGAGGAACGCCGTGTAGTGCTCGATCGCCGCGATCATCGCGACCCGCTCCATGAGCCACCAGTGCCGGGCTTTGCCCGGGGGCAGCGTCCGGTCGCCCAGCAGCTTCTCGAAGAGCCAGTCCACCTGCGCCGTGTACGGGGTCGGGTCCAGTCCGAGCCGCTTCAGGTGGGGGAGCACGTCGTCGTGCGCGGCGGCGTGCATGGCCTCCTGGCCGATGAACCCGACGACGTCCGCGCGCAGTTGCTCGTCCTTGATGTAGGGGAGCACCTGCTTGTAGACGTGTACGAACCAGCGCTCGCCCGCGGGCAGCAGCAGGTGCAGCACGTTGATGGTGTGCGTGGCGAACGGGTCGCCGGGCAGCCAGTGGAGCGGGGTGTCCTCCCAGCCGAAGGACACGTTCCGCGCCTTGAGCTCTATGTGTTCCGACGCCACGGGGGCGGGCGCGAGCGGCGTATTAGACATGGCGTCAATGTACTGAGGGGTAGGACGGAGGAAAACCCCTCTGCGCCCACCACTTCACGCAGGAGTCCCCCGGGCGCGCACCGCGCCCGGGGGACTCAGGTCTGCCGTCCGGCTCGTCCGGCTAGCGCTCGGCGTGGCCGCTCGCGAGGGCCCACTCGCGGTTGAGCGAGCCCAGCGGGATCTTGCGCTCGAAGAGCGGCGTGCCGAACAGGGAGAGCTGCAGGTGCAGGTTCCCGCTCAGATCGAAGCCGCCGTACAGCGCCCAGGCACCGCTGAGGGAGGTCTTGCCGTCGCTGGACGCGCTCGCCTTGGCGTCGGCCTCGCCGCGCAGGTAGGGGGCGAAGTCCGCGCTGACGCCGACGGCCCCGTACAGGCCGACGGAGGCCTCGGCGCCGAGCGCGCCCTTGACCTTGCCGGTGGCGGCGACGGTCGCCGTGACCGGGGTGCTCTTCACGTGCGACTCGCTGATCGGCGTCCAGCCCTTGCCCAGCGCGTAGCTGCCGCCGACCTTGAAGTCGCCCTTGACGTCCTGCTGGACGTCGAGGGTCACGCGGCCGTCGGCCTCCACCTGGACGTAGCAGGTCAGGTCGAGGTTGACGACGACCGGCACCGGGCCCACCTGGATGACCGGAGCGCTGTGCAGCTTGGCGAAGGGGATCCGCTTGGGCGCCCCGGTGCTCGCGGCGGCGCGGCCCTGGAGCTTCCACTGCGAGGACCATTCGCCGCTCATGCCGAGGGTGGCTCCGCGCGGGCCGGAGCCGCCGCTCGCGCCGCCGTCGTACGAGAACTCCACCTGGGGGGCGAGCTGGACGAAGCCGGACACCGAGGCTCCGGCCGAGGCGGGGGCGTCCGGGGCGGTGTCGACGGCGGCGTTCACGTCGAGGCGGAGGTTGCCGAGCGGCAGCTTGGCACTCTGGGGGCCGAACTTCACGCCCGGGCCCTTGGCCCAGGAGAAGGTGACGCCCTTCATCAGGGGTTCGACGGTGACCGCCGACGGGTCGACGGGGACCTTGCCGTCGGCCTTGTCGTCGTTCAGGACGGCGGCCAGCGTCGTGGAGGCGGTCTTGACCTCGGTGCCGCTGTCGGTCTTCCCGACGACCTCGGTGACCTTGGCGAGCAGGCCGTTGGGGGCGCCGGGCGCCGGCGCACTGGCGATGACGTCACCCACGGCGACGGGCTTGTCGGCTGTCGGGGAGGGCGAGGAGGAGGGCGAGGAGGAGGGGGAGGCGGACTTCGTCGGCTTCGGTGCGGGCCCCTGCGGGGCCTTGGCTATGACGGCCCGTCCGCTCGCCTGGTCGTACGAGGCGACCTTCAGCGAGGACTGCTCCGTCTTCCCCTTTCCGTCGGCGCGGGCCACGGCCGCCGGGGTCGGCGTCCCCTGCGGCGCCGCGGCCACGTCGAGCTGCTGCGACGTGCCGTCGCCCGCGGGCGCGAGGGTGGCGGGGGCGGCCGCGTCGGCGGCGCCGGTGTGTGGTGTCGAGGAGCAGCCGGTGGCGGTGAGCGCCAGGGTGGTCAGGCCGGGGAGGAGGAGCCGTCGGGCGAGCGTGCGCACGTGGGTGAACCTTCAGTACGTGAGGGGGGTGTTGGCGGGTTACCCCGAGGTAACCGGAATCCGATCATGCCATGCGCGCGCTGCGGCCGTCATGTCCGGATCCCGCCAACTCCCCGTCTCTTCTTGACGGTTGAAGATTCACCCACCCTGCGGTGCGGCTACCGGAGCACCCCCGCCTTCGTACCGTCCGTGAGCTTGCCCGCCAGCTCCACCTGCGCGCCCGCCGGCGCCTTCACCGCCAGCCGGTTGCCGTTCGCAGCCCCGCTCACCCCGTTGCCGGACACCGACAGCGACGCGAACTGCGCACTGCCCGCCGCCAGCACGTACCACTGGCCCGCCTTCGACTTCCACAGCACGCCCGCCAGCACCCGCGGCTCCCGCGGCCCGCACGCCGGCGAGCCCTCCGCCTTCGCCGCCTGCGCGGCCAGCGGGGCGCCCGGGGTCAGGAACTGGGCCTGCACCCGGTCCTCCGTACCCGCCCAGGTCTCCGCCCGTGTGCACAGCCACGTCGCCGTGCCGTCGCCCTCGGGCAGCGGCTGCTTAGCGTACGTCCACGCGTTGACGCTGCGGACGCCGTGCGAGCGGACCGACGGCAGCAGGCACGCGATCCGCGACCAGTCGCCGAGCTCCGCACCCTCCGCCACATCGCGCTCCGCACCCGGCGCGCCCGAGGTCAGCCGGGCCGGCGTCAGCTCGCCGAGGTCGGTGACCAGCCGGGTGGAGCCGTTGCCGGTCAGCGCCAGGGCGTTCCATCCGGTGCAGTTGCCGGACGGCGCGGGGCTCGCCACCGGCGGGGTGATCCCGTCCTGGCTCAGCTTCAGCGCCGCCGGGGCGTCACCGGGCTTCAGCAGGTCCCGCAGCCCCGCGCCGGTGACCCACGGCGCGGTCAGGTAGCGGACGTTGCCGTCGACCCGGCTCAGTACGAGCGCGGAAGAGTTCTCCGCCGACGTGCCGTCGGTCCGGGCGAAGTCGAGGGCGGCGACCGAGGTCCCGGTGCGCGGCTCGGCGTACCGGACCACGCGCAGGCCGTCGTACAGCAGGACCACGACCGCCTGGTCGACGGTGCCCGCGAACAGCAGCTGCGGCGGGCCCATCGGCGGTCCGGGCGGCGTGCCGGGGGTGCCCGAGGCGACCACCGTCGGGCCCGGCCGGGCCCAGACGGCCAGCGCGCGGCGCAGCAGCTCGGAGTCGTCTGCGCGGTCGCCGCGCGCGGGCCAGGTGGAGAAGCCCGTACGGGAGGACGTACGCCAGAGCGAGGGCGCGACCCGGACCAGCTTGCCCGGATCCAGGGCCTGTTCCGCAGCCGCGTTGCGTGCGTACGGCGGAGCCGCCGCCCCGTCCGCACCCCAGCCGCCGCCGGGCAGCGCCAGCAGCGCCCCGCACACGGCGAGGGCGGCCGCGGCGGCCAGAGAGGCCCGGGCGAACCGGCGCCGGCGCAGCAGGTCGGTGGGCCGCGCCTGGAGCACGCACGGATCGAACTCGGGGGAGGCGAACAGGGCGTCGTTGGCCGGATCCCCCGATTCCGCGACCGCGGCAGCGGGGTTCGCGACCCCGGCCTCGGTCAGCACCCGGAGCACCTCGGACTCCGGCAGCCGCTCGAGGGCGCGCAGCACGCAGGCCGCCCGGCCCGGCCCGTCGAGGGTGGCCAGCCACTGGTCCAGCGCCAGCTCCTCGGCCCCGCCCGAGCGCGGGAACAGCCGCAGCCCCCACACCTGGGGGAGCAGCGGAGGCAGCTGCGCCCGCCGGGGCAGCGCCCGGAAGGTCAGCGGAATCCCGGCCTCCAGGGCGGCGCGCAGCACCCGCAGACGGACGTACGCGTACCCGGACTCGGCGCCCGCGGTCCCGCGCTGGCCCGGCACCCCGCCCTGCACCGCGGCTGCTGAGGCGGCCTCCGCACCGGCGCCGCGCCGCCCGCGCGGCAGGGCGCGCTGGGCCAGCGAATGGGCGGTGAGCACCCGCCGGTTGCGGCCGAGGGCGGGCGGCAGCACCAGATAGGCGAGCCGCACCAGCCGCGGGTAGTGCTCGACGATGGCGGCCTCGGCCAGCTCGACGTCGGGCGGTACGGGAGACGGGGGGCGGGTGGCGGTATCCGGCGCAGTCACGTTCAGCAGAACGAGCGAATCGTCGGATGGTCACCCGTCCCCAGGTCACACGTTCGGGTCGAATACCGGCCGCGGGAGGGGGCGGGGCGGGCCCGGATCAGGCCACGAGGCGGGCGCGGAGCGCCTCGACCGTCTCGTCGGGGACGCCGAGACCCTCGCGCACGTACTTCTCCATCGAGCCGTACCGCGTGTTCACCTCGTCGAGCGCGGCTTCCAGGTACGAGGGGAACACGCCGATCAGGCCCAGCGCGATGTCCGGGTTGCCGCCGGCGATGGTGAAGCCCTCGATCAGCGGAGCGAAGGCCTGCTTGACCGCCGGATTGACGGAGAGGTATTCGGCCATCAGGGTCTCGTCGTCCGCGCCGAGCAGCGACAGGACGACGGTCGCGCCCCAGCCCGTACGGTCCTTGCCGGCCGTGCAGTGGAACAGCAGCGGGCCCGCCTCCGGGTCCGCGAGCTCGGTGAGCAGGGTCCGGTACGCGGCCTGCGCGGAAGCGGTGTTCACGAAGGACCGGTAGGTGTCGGCGAACAGCTTCTGCACCCTGCCGCCGCCCAGGTGCTCCTCCGCCACCGCCGGGTCCGACAGCAGGTCCTTGAGCTGCGTGGCGGCCGGCATCTTGCCGGAGCGCAGCTTGTCGGCGAGGACGTCGCTGATCAGGAGGCGGACGCCCGCCGGTATCCGGTCCGGGTGGTCGGCGCGCTCGGGGTCGGTGCGGAAGTCGATGACCGTACGCAGGCCCAGCGCGGCCACGACCGGGTCGGCGTCGACGTCGAGCCGGTCGAGCTGGCCGGAGCGCAGGGCCAGCCCGGGGCGGACGGTGCGCCCGCCGGACAGGGGGGTACCGCCGAGGTCGCGCAGGTTGGCGACGGTGGTGGAGGGGGTGGTCGTGGTCATCGTGGCGGCTCCAGCGGTGTGCAGGCGGTGCGAGCGGTGCAGAGGGTGGCGCGGGGTGGTGCGGGTGGTGCGGAGGGTGGGTGGGGGGTGGTGCGGGTCATGCCGATCGTGCGGATGGTCCGTGTTCACCCGATTTTCGGATGTTTTGTCCCGGATAGGTAATCGAGCGCGAGCGAGACCCCGACCCCGATCCCCAGCGCCGCGAGGTGCCCGGCGTCCGTGAAGGTCCGGTCCCGCTTCAGCACCGGCGCCGCGGCGAGCGCCAGCAGTCCCACCCGGGCGGCCGTACGGACCGGCCCGCGCGGCAGTGCGGAGGTCAGTGCGCCGAGCACGGCGTTGAACCCGTAGCTGGTCCCCACGTCCACGGCCCGCCGGGTCGGCGGATCGGCCGTCCGGTGCAGGGCGCCGTAGACGAGGAGGGTCGCCGTGGCGTGCCCGAACGCGAACACCGCGGCCGTCCACCAGGCCCCGTACGCGTACTCCGCGTACCCGAGGACCGCGACGAGCAGCAGCGCGTACGGCAGCGGCATCGGTTCCTCGACGACGAAGGCACTGCTCAGCAGGGTCTCCCAGCGGCCGGCGGCGAGGTTGTCGACATTCGTCGAGCAGCCCCGCAGCACCCGGTCCCGCTCCGCCGCCCCCAGCCGGTCCAGTGCGTGCGCGCCGAGTTGGACCCCGCCCGCGTACACCACGCCGAGGGTCGGCGGCGGCCATGGCAGTGAATTCATCCGATCATGATCGGATACGACCCCGGGGCTGGCGGAACCGGGTCCCGTGCGAGCATGTTCCAGCCATGCCAGTGATCCCCGCGCCGATGCGCACCGCACGGGCCGCGATGTTCGCGGCGGTGTGCACCGCATTGGGCGCTGTGGGGCATTCGTGCATGTCCGGCACGGATATCCCGCTGTTGGGCCTTCTGGGTGCTTTCGGGGTGACCGGGGGGCTCGCACGGCTCGCAGCCGGTCGCCGCCGCGGACCCGTCGGGATCAGTGCGGCGCTGCTCGCCGTCCAGGGCGTACTGCACCTGGTCTTCTCCGGCAGCCAGGCGGGACCCGGCGGCCACGCCGGTCACACCGGGAAGTCCCTGCCCCTGTCCCTGCCCGAGCCGATGCCCGGGCACCACCACCTGGCGGGCACGGCGCTGCCGGAGACGGCGGCCGGCGCCGCCGGTACGGGCGGCACGGACGGCATGGCCGGGATGGCGGACATGAGCGGGATGGCGGGCATGGCCGACATGGCCGGGCACGGCGGCCTCGGCATGATCGCCGCGCACGTGCTCGCCGGGCTGTTCTGTGCCGCCTGGCTGGCGTGGGGCGAGGCCGCCGTGTTCCGGCTGGCCTCGGTCCTCGGCTCCGCCGCGCTGCTGGCGGCCCGGCCGCTCGCCCGTGCGGTCGCCCTGATCCGGGCCCGCGTGGCCCCCGCACCGCCGCGGCCCGCCGCGCGCCCCTCGTACGAACCCCTGCGCAGGCTGCGCGGAGCCGTGCCCGCGCACGCCCTGGTGCGCCGGGGCCCGCCCGGGTGGCGAGACACCCGCGCCACGGCCCCCGGCCGTCCTGCCTGCGCCTGACCGGCGCACCTCCTTCATCGGCGAGGTGGCGGGACCCGGGGCCGGTTCACCCGAGTCTTCGCCCACAGGGCCAACACCTAGGACCCACATGTCCCTTGAAGAGGTTCAGGACGTCCGCATCCCGGACTCCGACACGCCTGACACACCTGACGCGCCCGTCACACCCGACGCGTCCTCGAAGCCCGGCACCTGGGCGGCGCTGCGGCCGCTGCTCCTGCGCATGCACTTCTACGCGGGGATCCTCATAGCCCCGCTGATCTTCCTCGCCGCCGCCACCGGCCTGCTGTACGCCGCCTCCTGGCAGGCCGAGAAGATCATCTACTCCGACGAACTGACCGTCACCGAGGTCCGCGACAGCACGGTGCCGCTCAGCGCCCAGGTCACGGCCGCCCGGGCGACCGTCCCCGAGGGCAAGGTCGTGGGCGTGTGGCCCGCGCCCGACGCCGAGGCGACCACCCGCGTGATCATGCAGGTTCCGGGCCTCGGGGAGGGCCAGACCAGGACCGTTTTCGTGGATCCGTATACGGCCCACGTCAACGGACAGCTGATCACCGAGGGCGACGCGCTGCCGCTGCGCGCGTGGCTCAGCGAGTTCCACTCGAGCCTCCAGCTGGGCGAGTTCGGCCGTAACTACAGCGAGCTCGCCGCGAGCTGGCTGTGGGTCGTCGCACTCGGCGGACTCGCCCTGTGGATCGGCCGCCGCCGGTCCCGCAAGGCCCTGCTCGTCCTGCCCGACCGCGCCGCCACCGGCCGCCGCAAGACCCTCTCCTGGCACGGGGCCGTCGGCCTCTGGGCCGTCGCCGGGCTCGTCGCGCTGTCCGCCACCGGCCTGACCTGGTCGAAGTACGCGGGCGAGAACATCGGGCAGCTCCAGGACGGCCTCGGCGGCGCCACCCCGTCCGTGTCCGCGGCCCTCGCGCCCGGTTCGGGCTCCGGCGAGGGCTCCGGCTCCGGCTCGGGCGAGCACGCCGGGCACGGCACGACCGACGGCACGCAGACGCCCCGGACGCCGGCCGCCGCGGACATCGGCATCGACAAGGCCGTGGCCGCCGCCCGCGCCGCCGGGGTCACCGAGGAACTCCGCATCACCCTGCCCGCCAAGGGCAACGGCTACGTGATCAAGGAGCAGGACAAGCAGCTGCCGGTCCACCTGGACTCCGTCGCCGTGGACCCCGCCGACGGCCGGATCATGGACGAGCTCCGCTTCGCCGACTACCCCGTCCTCGCGCAGCTGACGCGCTTCGGGATCGACCTGCACATGGGGAGGACCTTCGGCCTCGCCAACCAGATCGCGCTCGCCGCGCTCGCGGTCGCGGTGATGTTCCTGGTCTTCTGGGGCTACCGGATGTGGTGGCTGCGCCGGCCCACCAAGGACCGCACCCTCTCGGTCGGCCGCGCCCAGCCGCGCGGAGCCTGGCGCAAGGTGCCGCTGACCCTGCTGCTCCCGCTCGCCGCCGTGGTCGCGGTGGTCGGGTGGTTCGTACCGCTGCTCGGCATCAGCCTGGTCGCCTTCCTGGCAGTCGACGTGCTGCTGGGGCTGCTCGCGGCGCGCCGCGCCAAGGCGGCCACCGCGGTCTAGCCCGGACGGTCCGTCCCGATGCGCACGGTGGGCCCGTACTCCGCGAGGGAGTGCGGGCCCACCGCCGTGCGGGGCGCCGCGGCGCGGCGAAGCGGCACTCAGGGCGCGTACTTGTAGCCCACGCGGCGCACCGTCTGGATCGCGCTGCGGTGCGCCGCGCCCAGCTTGCGGCGCAGGCGGGCGACGTGGACGTCCACGGTCCGGCCGTCGCCGACGTGGCCGTAGCCCCAGACCGTGGTCACCAGCTGGTCCCGGCTGTGCACCCGGTGCGGGTGCGCCACCAGATGGGCCAGCAGCTCGAACTCCAGGTACGTCAGGTCGAGTACCCGGCCGTCGACCTCGGCGGTGCGCTGCGCCGCGTCGATGCGGACGAGCTCGTCCCCGGTGGTGGCCGGGACCGGCCGGGGAGCGGCCGGTGCGGGAACGGCCTGGGGGGCGAAGGCGATCGGCGGCTGCTGGTCCGCCGGTACGAGGACCAGGTATCCGACCATCGGCGGCTGGCCCGGCAGCGCCGGCAGGGTGTGCTGAGGCGCGGGCAGCCAGGTGGCGCCGGGCGGCAGGAGGTCGACCACGCGGGCGACCTCGTCACGGTCCACGGCGCGCAGCCGGTGGCGCGGACTGGGCGGATAGGCGAGGGGCGCGGTCGCAGCGGTCGCGGCGGAGGCGGCGGACGTCAGGGAACGGGTGTGAGACATGAGTGGTCAGCTCTTTCACGCGGAGTGGTCGGCAGGAGACGTGCGTACGTCATCGCGTTCCGCGCAGACCGAAGGCCTCGGGGAAGGTCCGGTGGGAGATCCCGGGAGGCTTTAGAGGGTCGGCGCGTTCTTCACGCGGCGACACACCCGGTCGAAATCGTGGTCCTGACGGGAGGGCCAGAACGGCTCGAGGTCGCTGCGACCGTTCGAGGTGTGCGAGTGGCTGGCCATGAGCTCATTGAAGCAGACGCAACGGGTGCGGGGCAGGCCCCGTCTCAGGTAGTGGAGCGGAATCTCAAATTCCGCGATCGTTCCTCGACTTGGCCTGGACAAGGGCGGACAAAACGTCACCTGGTGGCGCCGGTCCGGGCGTCCGTACCGGCGGCCCGTATCGAATGCTGGTCGGTTGTGTGGACGCACGACGCACGACGCCCGCCGGGCCACGGGGGCTCGGCGGGCGTCGCGCGTCGTGTCGCAGTGTTCGCTGCGGAAGGGGGGCCGGGTCTTAGACCAGGCCCTCCTTCTGCAGGCCCGTGCAGCAGGTGTCCGTGATCAGGCGGGTCACCACGTACGGGTCCACGTTCGCGTTCGGGCGGCGGTCCTCGATGTAGCCCTTGCCGTCCTTCTCCACCTGCCACGGGATGCGGACCGAGGCGCCGCGGTCGGAGACGCCGTAGCTGAACTCGTTCCACGGGGCGGTCTCGTGCAGGCCCGTCAGGCGCTCGTCGATGCCGGCGCCGTAGTTCTTGACGTGGTCCAGCGGCTTCGAGCCCTCGCCCAGCGACTCGCACGCGGTGATGATGGCGCGGTAGTCCTCGCGCATCGCCTTCGTGGAGAAGTTGGTGTGCGCGCCCGCCCCGTTCCAGTCGCCCTTCACCGGCTTCGGGTTCAGCGTCGCGGAGACGTTGAAGTCCTCGGCGGTCCGGTAGAGGAGCCAGCGCGCGATCCACAGCTGGTCGGAGACCTCCAGCGGGCCCACGGGGCCGACCTGGAACTCCCACTGGCCGGGCATGACCTCGGCGTTGATGCCGGAGATGCTCAGGCCCGCCGCGAGGCAGTGGTCCAGGTGCTTCTCGACGATCTCGCGGCCGAAGATCTCGTCCGCGCCGACACCGCAGTAGTAGCCGCCCTGCGCGGCCGGGAAGCCGCCCACGGGGAAGCCGAGCGGCCGGATGCCGTCGAAGAAGGTGTACTCCTGCTCGATGCCGAAGATCGGCTCCTGGTCCGCGAACTGCTCGGCGACCGGACGCAGCAGGGCGCGGGTGTTCGACTCGTGCGGGGTCATGTCGATGTTCATGACCTCGCAGAGCACGAGGAGGTTGTCGCCGCCGCGGATCGGGTCCGGGCAGGAGAACACCGGCTGCAGCACGCGGTCGGAGGCGTGGCCCTCGGCCTGGTTGGTGCTCGATCCGTCGAAGCCCCAGATCGGCAGCGCGTCGCCGTCGGCCAGGATCTTCGTCTTGGAGCGCAGCTTCGCCGTCGGCTCGGTGCCGTCGATCCAGATGTACTCAGCCTTGTAGCTCACGGGCCCCATCCTTCGGTGCGTCGCTCCGTCGCAGACCGTGCGGGTGCTGCGTTGCGGGTGCTGCGGTCGTGGTGTTGCGATGTCGCTGCGGTGTCGACCGCAGCGTGCCCGCTCGCGATTTCTCTTCCGTTGCCCGGGTGTGAACCCCGTGTTACCGAGGTTTACGCCGCAGGTCGGGTGGGTTGTGCGGGTTGGTGGCAGCACACCCGTCCGAGTGGGGCAGACTGAGCAGGTGAGCATTTCGTACGATTTGACCTCGGCCACCGCCCCCACGGACTCCCCCCGCCTGCCGGCCCGCCCCCGCGTCGGCCTGCTGGGTACCGGCCCTTGGGCCCACCGCACCCATGCCCCGGCTCTTGCCGCGCACGCCGCCGCCGAGTCCGCCGGCTCCGAGTTCGCCGGAGTGTGGGGCCGCCGCCCCGAAGCCGCCGCCGAGCTCGCCGACGCGTACGGCGTGAAGGTGTACGAAGACCCCGACGCGCTGTTCGCCGACTGCGACGTCGTGGCCTTCGCCCTGCCGCCCGACGTACAGGCCCCGCTCGCGGTGCGCGCCGCCGCGGCGGGCTGCCAGCTGCTGCTCGACAAGCCCGTCGCCACGACCGCCCGGGACGCCCGGGCCGTGGCCGACGCCGTCGCCCGGCACGGCGTCGCCTCCGTCGTCTTCCTCACCCTGCGCTTCGCCGAGCCGGCCGCCGGCTGGGTCGCCGAGCAGGCCGGTCGCTCCGGCTGGTTCACCGCGAGCGCGCACTGGCTCGGCGCCGTCTTCCCGCCCGACGGCACGCCCAGCGCGTACGCCGCCTCGCCCTGGCGCAAGGCCAAGGGTGGGCTCTGGGACGTCGGCCCGCACGCCTTGTCCGTCCTGATCCCGGTCCTGGGCGACGTCACGGCCGTCACCGCCACCCGCGGGCCCTCCGACGTGGTCCAGCTCGCACTGCGCCACGCCTCGGGCGCTGCCAGCACCGCGGTGCTCAGCCTCGGTGCGCCGGCCGCGGCGGCCGGGGTGGGGCTGGAGCTGCGCGGGGCCGAGGGCGTGTTCTCGCTGCCCAACTGGTCCGACGTACCCGGCGCGTACGGCCGCGCCCTGGACGCACTGCTCACCGCGGCCCGGACGGGGGTGCCGGACGCGCGAGACGCGGAGTTCGCGGCCAGGCTGACGGAGATCCTGGCGGAGGCGGAGGCGCAGCTGCCGGAGTGAGGGGGCGGGGCCGGGCACCGGGCCGTGGCAGGCCCGGACCGGGGCGCTACTTGATGACGGCGTTGGCCACGATGATGGCCAGTCCGATGGTCGCGTCCGCGAGGCCCATCAGCAGCGCCGGGCCGGTCCGGTAGCCGACGCGGAGCGCCACGAAGGAGCCCCAGGCGAACAGCAGCGCGGTGTTCAGGCCGAGCCCGACGGCGGTCACCTCGTACGAGCCCCAGTCGGCGAGCCCGGAGACGACCAGCAGCAGGACCGTGGGAAGAGTGGCCACGATCATCGGCCGCTCGTTCCACAGCGCCCGCGAGAGGACCCGCCGGCGGTGGGCGGCGGAGCCGGCCTGATGCCCGGCCATGTGGTGTGAATAGCCGTGCGCGAGTGCGGCCGCGCAGGCGGTGACCAGCACCCAGCTGGCGTCGTAGAACGGGGTGAACGCGTCGCCCTCCTGATCGAGCGCGGCCAGCAGTGCAGACGCGAGCACGGTCCCGTAGACCCCGCCGAACATCCAGTCGGCCCCCCGGCGCGGTGGGGGGAGCCGGGGCGCGGCGGCGGGTTGCTGGGGCCGGGTGTCTGACCGGGGATCGGACCGGGGGTCGGCCGGGAAGGGCTGCGCCTGCTGCCGGTTCGGCTCGTTCTGTTCGTTCGGCTCGTTCTGCCCGTCGTCGTTCATCCCGGTCCTTCGATCAGATGCATCCCATTTGGCTGATTTCACACCCTATGGGGTGAGTGGGTGAGGATGAGATGAGGGCGAGGCCGAGCTCCCGGGATCAGCGCCCCGCCCTGCCCGCGCGGCTGATCGCCTGCGCCAGTGCTTCCACCGCCCGGCCGAACGCCGCGTCCGGTGGCGCCGCGTAGCCCACCACCAGGCCCTCCCTGCCCGCCCCGGCGGCGGCCGGGTGCCGGTATTCCGAGAGGCCGTCCAGTGCCAGGCCCGCCGCGCGGGCCGCCTCCAGAGCGGCGGCTTCCGTCCCCGGCGGGAGTTCCACGACCGCGTGCAGACCCGCCGAGATGCCCGTCACCCGCAACTCCGGCGCACGGGAGGCGAGTACGGAGACCAGCTGGTCGCGGCGGTCGCGGTAGCGGTGCCGCATGCGGCGGATGTGACGGTCGTACCCACCGCACGCGATGAAGTCGGCCAGTGCCAGCTGGTCCAGGGCGCTCGCCCAGGACTCCCGCAGCCCCTTCGCCGCAAGGACCCGGTCGACCAGGTGGTCCGGAAGCACCAGCCAGCCCAGGCGGACGGCGGGGGAGAGGGACTTGCTCAGCGAGCCCGCGTAGACGACGTGCCCGGGGTCCAGGCCCTGTACGGCGCCGACCGCCTTGCGGTCGTAGCGGAACTCCCCGTCGTAGTCGTCCTCCACGATCAGTCCGCCGGTCGTACGGGCCCACTCCACGGCGGCGGCCCGCCGCGCCGGAAGCAGCCGGGAGCCCGTCGGGAACTGGTGCGCCGGGGTCAGCAGCAGGGTGCGGGCCCGGGCCGGGACCTCGTCCGGGCGGGCGCCGTCCTCGTCGACGGGGACGGGGTGCGGGCGGACCCCGGCCGCTTCGAGGATGCTGCGGTGGAACGGGAGTCCGTACTCCTCCACGGCCCAGTCGCGGGGCCGCAGCGACGCGAGGAGCCGCAGGCCGTTCGCGAAGCCGGAGCAGATCACGACGTTCTCCGGGCCGGTACGCACGCCGCGCGCCCGGGACAGGTACGCGGCCAGCTCCCGCCGCAGCTCCGGGCGGCCCCGGGGATCGCCGGGCCCGAAGGCCTCGGTGGGAGCCTCGGCGAGGGCCCGCCGGGCGCTCGCGGACCAGGCGCCCCGCGGGAAGGAGGCGGGGTCGGGCTTGCCCTGGAGCAGGTCGTGACGGGGACCTTCGGGGGCGGCCGGGGCCGGGGCGGCGGGCGCGGCGGCGATGGCCGCCCCCTCGGCGACCCGGGTCCCGGAGCCCTGCCGGGCGGTGAACCAGCCCTCGGCGACGAGCTCGGCGTAGGCGTCGGCGACGGCGTTGCGGGCCAGCCCGAGGTCGGCGGCCAGCGCCCGGTAGGGCGGCAGCCGGGTCCCGCCGGCGAGCCGCCCGCTGCGCACGGCTTCGCGGAGGGCCTGCGCGAGGGCGGTGCGCCGGGCGCCGTGCGGGGGCAGCTCGAGATGCAGGTCGGTGCCGGTGCCGGTGCCGGCGTCCGCGCCGGGGCCTGCGCCTGGGCCTTGGCCCGTGCCGCCGCCGGTTCCGGCTGTGGTGGTGCCGGACGCGATGGCGGCGGTGGCCGTGTGGTCGGACGTCATACCGGGAGCGTAGGCGGGCGCGCCTGCACCCTGCGCTGCCCGGCAGGCCTCAGCGGGACAGGGCCTCGCGGACCGCTTCCTCCGAGCGGCCGATGACCGCCGTGCCGTCCTCCGCCGTGATGATCGGGCGCTGGATGAGCTTCGGGTGCGCCGCCAGGTGGGCGATCCAGCGGCCCCGGGCCTCGTCCGTCTCCTCGCGCGGCAGGTCCCGTACGCCGGTCTCCTTCGCGAGCGGGTCCGAGGTGCGCGTGATGTCCCACGGCTCCAGGCCGAGCCGGCCCAGGACCTCGCGGATCTCGTCCTCGGACGGCACGTCCTCCAGGTAGCGGCGCACCGTGTACTCGGCGCCCTCCGCGTCCAGCAGGGTCAGCGCGCTGCGGCACTTCGAACAAGCGGGATTGATCCAGATCTCCATGCGCCACAGCCTAGTCAGAGCCTGTCTGGCCAGGGGCTTCTGTCAGTGGTCCCCGGTAAAATCGAGGGAGAACGACAGGAAGCCAACTACCGTTTGGGAGGCTGTAGATGGCCACTGCCACGACCATGGTGCCCGTCAAGAAGAAGCCGCTGCCGGCGGGCCTGCCCCGCGAATGGTACGAGAGCCACAACCGCCGTCTGAAGGCGATGCGGCTGGCGATATCCCTGCTCGACTCGGGGACGTACGACGCCCGTCGCGCCACCAACCGGAAGATCCGCACGATGGCCGTCCGCACGGGCATCCACCGCCCGTCGAACGTCACGTGCAAGATGGTCCGCGCCTTCATCATCAGCAACGGAGCCTGAGCAACCGACAGGGGCGATGGTCGGACGCGTCGGGCAGAGCGTTCTCGGACGCTCTGCCCGACGACGACGCGACCGCGACCGCGGCCACGCGACCGCGGCCACGCGACCGCGGCCACGTGATCAGGTCACGTGATCAGGACCGCCCGGTCATCGAGGGGCGGCCGCCCCGTCCGGGAGCGACAGCACCAGCACGGCCACGTCGTCGCGCGGCCCGCCGTCGGTGAACGCCACCAGGTCCTGCCACACCGCCTCGACCAGCCCGGCCGGATCCTTCGCCAGGACCGGGATCCGGGCGGCCAGGGGGTAGAAGTCGCCCGCCGCATCGCGGGCCTCCGTCACCCCGTCCGTGTGTACGAGCAGCCGGTCGCCCGGCAGCAGCCGTACGTCGGCCACCACCGCGAGGTCCGCTCCGGCGAGCCCGAGCCCCAGCGGAGGGCCCGGTTCCACGGCCACCTCCGACACCGTGGCCGCCCGGAGCAGCAGCGCCGGGGGATGCCCGCACGAGACGATCCGTACGAGGTCCAGCCCGGGCGGGAACTCGAGCAGCAGCGCCGTCGCGAACAGCTCCGGATGCTCGACGGTGGCGTCGCCCGGGCCGGCCGGGCCCATCGACCCCGCGGAGCCGGCCGACTCCGCCGCACCCGTAGCCCCCGCCGTGTCCGCCAGCAGTCTGCGGTCCAGCCGGGCGGCCACCCCCGCGAGCTCCGGATCGTCCAGCACCCCCTCGCGGAAGGCGCCGAGCAGCGCCGCCACCGTGCCGACCGCCGCCAGGCCGTGCCCCTGCACGTCCCCGACCAGAGCCCGTACCCCGTACGGCCCGACCCGTACGTCGTACAGGTCGCCGCCCACCAGCGTGCCGCGCTGGGCGGCCCGGTACAGCCCGGCGCAACGCACCGGACCGACGCGTTCCGGAACCGGCGGCAGCACCGCCATCTGCGCCGCCTCCGCGACGGTCCGTACGCTGACCAGCTGCGCGTCGCGGCGCCGCCGGACCCAGGCGATCACCACGCTGAGCAGCGCGACCACGGCCACGGTGGCCAGGTCCGCGCCCTGGGCGTGCCCGATCCCGAGCGACGACACGCCGAGCAGCAGCAGCACGATCCCGGCGAAGACGGCGGTGCCGGCCGGGCCGTACGCGAAGGCCGCGACCGGGGGCAGTCCGGCCAGGAAGTAGCCCAGCTCGATGTCGCCCGGCGTGGCGGCCTGTGCGAACACCAGCGCCACCAGCGCCACGGGAGGCGCGAGCCGCGCCCAGCGTGGTGGCGGCTTCCCGTGCAGCCAGCCAGGCTCCTCGCGTCGGCGTCTCACCCCTCCACCCTGGTACCGGGGCCCGGGCCGCGCACGCCGGACCGGCCTGCCGGGTGGACCTGCGGGGTCCGGGCGCCGACAGTGGTCCCGTGACGCACACGGACGGGGTGGAGCAGAGCGCGGCGATCAGCACGCGGCTGAACTGGCTGCGGGCGGGGGTGCTCGGCGCGAACGACGGGATCATCTCCACGGCCGGCCTGGTGGTGGGCGTGGCCGGGGCCACCACCTCGCGGGCGTCGATCCTGGCGGCGGGGGTGGCCGGGCTGCTGGCGGGGTCGCTGTCGATGGCGGCGGGGGAGTACGTCTCGGTGAGCTCCCAGCGGGACTCGGAGCAGGCCGCGCTGGAGACGGAGCGGCAGGAGCTGTTGCAGGAGCCCGAGGCGGAGCTGGCGGAACTGACCGAGCTGCTGGAGGGCAGGGGCCTGAGCCGGGAGCTGGCGCGGGAGGCGGCGGAGCAGCTGACGGAGCGGGACGCGCTGAAGGCGCACGCGCGGGTGGAGCTCGGGATCGACCCCGACGAGCTGGCCAATCCCTGGCACGCGGCGTTCGCGAGCCTGGTCGCGTTCACGGTGGGGGCGCTGCTCCCGCTGCTGGCGATCGTGCTGCCGGGGCCGTCGCAGCGGGTGCCGGTGACGGTGGCGGCGGTGCTGGCGGCGCTGACGCTGTGCGGGGTGATCAGCGCCCGCCTCGGCGGCGCACCTCCCCTCCGGGCCGTCCTGCGCAACGTCGCGGGCGGCGCCCTGGCCATGACGGTCACGTACGCGGTGGGCACGTGGATGGGCACGAGCTGACCCCACCGCCGCCGCCGGCCTCGGACGCCGGCGACGGCGCCGCACCCGGACGGGTCCGGCCCGGGCCCGGGGAACGGGGGAAGGGCGGCGCGGGGAGGGGAGCCCGCGCAGCGCCACCGGATGCACCGCGCAGCGGACCTGCATCATGGGCCCATGCGTATCGCCATCACCGGCTCCACCGGCCTCATCGGCCAAGCCCTCGTACGGTCCCTGCGCGCAGACGGCCACGACGTCGTCCGCTTCGTGCGCCGCACGCCCGCCGCACCCGACGAGGCGGCCTGGGACCCGCGGCGCGGGTACGTCGACCCCGCCGGGCTCGCCGGCTGCGGGGCCGTCGTCCACCTAGCGGGGGCCGGGGTCGGCGAACACCGGTGGACCGCCGCCTACAAGAAGGAGATCCGGGACAGCCGGGTGGCGGGAACCAGCGCCCTGGCCCGGGCGATCGCCGCGCTCGATGCGCCCCCCGCCGTCTTCGTCTGCGGCTCCGCCATCGGCTACTACGGCGACACCGGCGACCGCGCCGTCGACGAGCACGCCCCGGCGGGGCAGGGCTTCCTGCCCGAGGTCTGCATCGAGTGGGAGGCGGCCGCCGCCCCCGCCCAGGAGGCCGGCGTACGGACGGTCTTCGCCCGGACCGGACTGGTGGTCGCCGCCGAGGGCGGGGCCTGGGGCAAGCTGTTCCCGATCTTCCGCGCCGGGATCGGCGGCCGGCTCGGCAACGGCCGGCAGTACTGGTCCTTCATCTCCATGCACGACGAGATCGCCGCGCTGCGGCACGCCATCGACACCCCGGAGCTGTCCGGCCCCGTCAACCTGACCGCCCCCGAGCCGCTGACCAACCGTGAGGTCACCGCCGCGATGGGCCGGGTACTGCACCGGCCGACGCCGTTCCCCGTACCGGCGCCCGCCTTGCGCGTGGTCCTGGGGGAGTTCGCCGGGGACGTTCTCGGCAGTCAGCGGGTACGGCCCGCCCGGCTGTTGGAGACGGGGTTCACCTTCCGGCACCCGGGCATCAACGAGGCGATCCGCGCCGCGCTCGCCCGCTAGGGGGTGTCTGACGGATCAGGGCCGGGCCCGGGTCTATCCGACCCCGACCCGTCAGACACCCCCTAGCCGCTCGCTCCGTCCCGGACCCCCACCGCGGCGCGCGGCTCCGGCGCCGTGCGACCGGTCGTGACCCGGATGCGACCGGTGTGCGACCGGAGTCGGACGTAATACGGCACCGAACTCGGGTTCCCATCGAGCCCGTTGGGGGAAGGAGGATCCCCACACAGCCGCGCCGACCTCGGGGAGGGGCACGTGCTCAGCAGCTCACACCGCGCCGCACAGCATGCGGACGTCGTCATCGTAGGAGCCGGGGTCTCAGGACTCGCGGCCGCACACCACCTGATCGCGGCAGGGGTCACGGTCACCGTTCTGGAGGCCGCCGACGATCCCGGCGGCCGGATGGCCACCGAGCACGTCGACGGATTCCGGCTGGACCGGATCGGGCAGCTGCTCAACACCTCGTACACGGAGCTCGACCGGACCCCCGGCCTGGCCGGACTGGTCCTGCGGCCCTTCGCACCGGGGGTGCTCGTCCACACGGACGGCAGGCAGCTGCGCGCCGGAGCGCTGACCCCGGCCCGTGCGCTGGCCAGCGGCTCCTTCGACCAGGCCCGGCTCAGCGCCTACCTCGGCCGGCTCGCCGCCGTGCCCGTGGAACGCGTACTGGCCCGCCCCGAGCGCACGGCACTCGCCGCCCTGCGCTCCCGGGCCCACGGCACGACCCTGCGGCCCCTGCTCGCCGCCCTGCTGCGCGATCCGGAGCTCACCACCTCCAGCCGCGTCGCCGACCTCGCCCTGCGCACCTTCGCCCGCGGCCGGCTCGCCGTGCCCGAGGGCGGCGCCGCCACCCTGCCCGGGCTGCTCGCCGCCACCCTGCCGCCCGGCACGGTGCGCACCGGGGTCCGGGTCCGGTCGGTGGCGACCCGACTCGTCACCACCGAGGAGCACGGCGACTTCAGCTGCCGCTCCGCCGTCCTGGCGACCGGCGCGCGGGCCGCCGCCGAACTGCTGCCGGGGCTGCGGGTGCCGGAGTTCCACGAGATCACCGTCATCCACCACGCCACCGCCGCCCCGCTCCCGCGGGACGGCTCGCTCCTGCTCGACGGCGATCCGCGCTGGCCCGTCGCGCACACCGCCGTGATGAGCGCGGTCGACCCGACGCGGGCCCCGGCCGGCCGGAGCCTGGTCACCACCACCGTGCTCGGCCCGCCGCCGCCCGCGCGGACGGTCGCCTCGCGCCTGTCCCGGCTGTACGAGACCGGCACCCGGGACTGGGAGCTGCTGGCCGTGCACCACACCCCGGAGGCCGTCCCCGCGATGTCGCCGCCCCATGACCTGCGCCGTCCGGTCCGGGTCCTGGCCGGGCTGTACGTGTGCGGCGACCACCGCGACTCCAACACCGTCCAGGGGGCACTGCACTCGGCCCGCCGCGCCGCCACGGCCGCCCTGCGCGACTTCGGCATCCGGCTCCCGGCGAGCGCGGAACCCGCCCTTCCGGCGGTGGCCTGAGAACCATGGCCTGAGCACCACGGCGCCAGGGCCCGGTTCCGCCCCGCGGAACCGGGCCCACGCCTGACCCCGTATCAGCAGCTCACGACAGCGCCGCCACCCGGTCCCGGTACGTCCGCACCGCCGAGGCGTCCCGGTACGGCTCCAGCCGGCGCTCGAAGTCCCGTACGTACTCCACCGCGCGCACCGACCGCATCTCCATCGCCTGCTGCGCCGCCTCCGCACCCAGCGCGCACGCCTGGTCCAGCTCGCCCAGCCCCAGCCGCGCCGTGGCCAGCACCACCCGGCACAACAGCCGCGAGCGCGCGAACGCGGGCGCCCGCAACTGCAGGGACCGCTCCGCGTGCTGAGCCGAGGCCCGGTACTGCTGGAGGTCCCGGTGGCAGTGCCCGAACTCGTCCGCCAGCTGCGCCTCGTCGAACAATCGCGCCCAGTGGGGTACGTCGTCCCCCGGCCGGGCCGCACCCAGCGCGCGCTCGGCCCGCACCAGCGAGGCCGTCGCCGCCCGGACCTCGCCGAGCACCGCGTGCCCGCGCGCCTCCGCCGAGTGCAGGAGCGCCTGCACCACGGGCGGCGGCCCCGAGCCGACGCCCTGCTGCGCGACGCGGGCCAGCTGCACGGCCTCCCGGCCGTGGCCGAGGTACACGGCCTGCCGGCTCATGGTCACCAGCACGTACGAGCCGTACGGCCGGTCCCCGGCGGCCTGCGCGAGGCGCAGCGCCTGCACGAAGTACCGCTGGGCGAGCCCGTGCGCGGCGATGTCGTACGAGGTCCAGCCCGCGAGCCGGGTCAGGTCGGCAGCGGCCGAGAACAGCCGCCGCCCGGTGGTCTCCCCGTAGGTGCCGCGGAGCATGGGCTCGGCCTCGTGCTCGAGGTAGCGCACCAGGGCCTGCCGGGCGTGCCCGCCGCCGTAGGTCTGGTCCAGGGTCCGGAACAGCTCGCTCACCGACCGCAGCGCCGCGATGTCCCCGCCGGTCACCCGCTGGCCGGGGCCCCGGTCGATCTGCCGCTGGCGGGGCACCGAGCTGCGCCCCTGCACCGGGACGCGGGCCGCCGCCGCGGCCGCCGCCGCCGCCGGGTCCGCGCCGCGGCCCACGCGCTCGTCGGGCCGCCCGATGAGCCAGTCCCGGCTGGGCACGACCAGCCCGGCCGGGGTGAACGCGATCTTCCGCAGCTCGGCGTGGGAGCCGGAGTCCTTGCGCCAGAGCCCGCTGGCGATGTCGACGGCCTCCTCCGGGGTGGCCGCGAACTCCAGACCGGCGTAGACGGGCGCGCAGGCGTCCAGGCCCAGGTCCTGTGCGGAGAGCCGCCGGCCCAGGCGCCGGGTGAAGACCTCGGCGATCAGCGCCGGGGTGGTCCCGCGCGGCTGCTGCCCGCGCAGCCACCGGGTCACGGAGGTCTTGTCGTACCGCAGATCGAGACCGTGCTCCAGGCCGAGCTGGTCGACGCGGCGGGCCAGACCGGCGTTGGAGAACCCGGCTTCCGCGATCAGCGCCGCGAGCTGCCGGTTGGGGACGCGCTGGGCAGGTCGTTCCGTCATCGGCTCCACGGTTTCCTGACGTGACGGACCGGAGTCCCGGCCCTGTGAACGGCGTGAATGTAGCGGCGAACTCCGCTCATGCCGCCCCCTCTGTCCCACATTCATCCGATCGTGTGCAGAATCGGTAGGGCTCTTTACGGACCGCCCCCTTCCGTCCGCGTACGCTGCGCGACATGACCCGCAGGCCCACCGCGGCGGAGCCCTCCGCCGACGCCACCGCGCCACTGCCCGCGCCCGGGCTGCCCGCGCCGCTGACGGCGCCCGAGCTGACCGAGGCCGAGTGCCGCCGGTGCGGCACGTACATCGCGGGCCTGGACGGCCGGTACGCGTGCGGGGTCTGCGGCTGGGTCAACGACCACTCCGAGGGCCACCGGCGGCTGCCGCGGGCCGACGAGGACCCGGACCGGCCGCCCCGGGGCCGCAGGCGGCCCAGGCCGCTGCCGCCGGGCCCGCAGGACGGGCCGCCGCCAGGGCCGCCGACGGGTGACTGAGGGGTCGGAATCCGGCCGCCGTACTCTTGGCTTGGCACGATACGTGCACACGGCAGGTTCAACGAGGAGGCGCTGCGGTGGCTGAGCTTGGGTTTGTCCGTCTGGGCTTCGGACCCGATTACGTCGAGTACACCCGGGCCTGGGAGGAGCAGCGGCGGGTCCACGCCGCGCGCTTCGCGGACGAGATAGGCGACACCTGCCTGCTGCTGGAGCACGAGCCCGTCTACACCGCCGGCCGGCGCACCGCCGACAACGAGCGGCCGCTGGACGGCACACCCGTCGTGGACGTGGACCGCGGCGGCAAGATCACCTGGCACGGCCCGGGCCAGCTGGTCGGCTACCCGATCATGAAGCTGCCCCGCCCCGTCGACGTCGTCGCGCACGTCCGCCGCCTGGAGGAGGCGCTGATCCGCACCGCCGCCGAGTTCGGCCTGGAGACCACCCGGGTCGAGGGCCGCTCCGGCGTGTGGGTGCTGGGCGACCCGATCGACGAGCGTCCGAAGATCGGCGGCCTCTCCCTCGACTTCGACCCGCGGCTGACGGACGAGGAGTTCGACCCGCGCCTGAACGGCCCCGAGTACGCCCCCTCCAACGCCGGCCAGCGCCGCGAGGACCGCAAGCTCGCCGCGATCGGCATCCGCGTCGCCAAGGGCGTCACCATGCACGGCTTCGCGATCAACGTGAACCCGGACAGCACCTGGTTCGACCGGATCATCCCGTGCGGGATCCGGGACGCCGGTGTGACCTCGCTCTCGTACGAACTGGGCCGGGAGATCACCATCGCCGAGGTGCTGCCGGTCGTCGAACGTCACCTGAAGGGCGTACTGGAGCAGGCCGAGCTGCGGCCCCGGGAGATCGAGCCGGCCGCCGGCTGACGCCCGGGGGAATGCGACCGCCGCCCCCCAGGTTGGCGGACGTAAGAGCGTATGAAATTACGGGCGTACCCTGGTGGGCGCCGAAGAATCGAAGTCACAGGGAGCCGGTCGTGTCCGCAGTCGCACCCGACGGACGCAAGATGCTGCGCCTCGAGGTCCGTAACGCCCAGACGCCCATCGAGCGCAAGCCCGAGTGGATCAAGACCCGGGCGAAGATGGGTCCCGAGTACACGAAGATGCAGGCCCTGGTGAAGGGCGAAGGACTGCACACCGTGTGCCAGGAGGCCGGTTGCCCCAACATCTACGAATGCTGGGAAGACCGCGAGGCCACCTTCCTCATCGGTGGCGACCAGTGCACCCGGCGCTGTGACTTCTGCCAGATCGACACGGGCAAGCCCGAGGCCCTGGACCGGGACGAGCCGCGCCGCGTCGGCGAGTCGGTCGTCACGATGGACCTGAACTACGCCACGATCACGGGCGTCGCGCGCGACGACCTGGCCGACGGCGGTGCCTGGCTGTACGCAGAGACCGTGCGCCAGATCCACCAGCAGACGGCGGGCCGCGAGACCGGCCACACCAAGGTCGAGCTGCTGGCCCCCGACTTCAACGCGGTCCCGGAGCTGCTGGAGGAGGTCTTCGCCTCCCGCCCCGAGGTCTTCGCGCACAACGTCGAGACGGTGCCGCGGATCTTCAAGCGGATCCGCCCCGGCTTCCGCTACGAGCGCTCGCTCGACGTGATCCGGCAGGCCCGCGCCTATGGCCTCGTCACCAAGTCCAACCTGATCCTGGGCATGGGCGAGGAGCGCGAGGAGGTCTCGGAGGCGCTGAAGGAGCTGCACGAGGCCGGCTGCGAGCTCATCACCATCACCCAGTACCTGCGGCCTTCGCCGCGGCACCACCCCGTCGAGCGCTGGGTGAAGCCGGCCGAGTTCGTGGAGCTGGCGAAGGAGGCCGAGGAGATCGGCTTCTCCGGCGTGATGTCGGGCCCGCTGGTCCGTTCCTCGTACCGCGCCGGGCGCCTCTACCAGCAGGCGATGGAGAAGCGCAGCCGGGTCTGAGTGCAGGTGTGACGCGCGCTACCACACGGACTGTGTGAACTCACGCACAAAGTCTTACCAACGGGTAACACCGCATCGACGCGGCCCCTAGGCTCTTTTTTGTAACGAAGAGCCCGGCGGGCCGCGTAAATGTTTCATCACCGTTTGACCGGCCGGTCATGCCCTGGTAACACCAGTCAGTGACGATGGGTCCACGCACCGCGCACGCCGTCGCCCACCGCCGACGCACGCCCGACGCGCACCCAGACCGACATGAGCACCGTGAAAGGGATCGACATCATGCAGGCCGCGCCCGTACGCGCCATTGCCATTCCGTCGTTCACCGACGCCTTCCGGGGCATCGAGTCGCTGCTCATGAGCGGCGCCCGCCGCAACGCCTGGACCGCGGTCCTCGAGGACCGCCGCCGAGCCAAGGACCGGGTCGAAACCGAGCACGTACTCGAGGCCGCGGCGACCCGGACCTCGCAGGCCACGTAAACTTCGCTGTATGGCGAGGAAGTCAAACGCAGAGACTGCTGCGAACCCCGGGCGACTGAAGCAGATCGCCCTGACGTACAAGATGACGCGCAAGGCCGACCCGAAGGTCGGTCTGATCGTCGCGGGCGTGGGAATCGTCACCTTCGGTGTCTTTCTTGCGATCGGCTTCCTGATCGACCACCCGGTCTACCTGGGCATCCTGGGCTTCCTGGTGGCGTTCCTCGCGATGGCGATCGTCTTCGGACGGCGGGCCGAGCGGGCTGCCTTCGGGCAGATGGAGGGACAGCCGGGCGCGGCCGCGGCCGTACTGGACAACGTGGGACGGGGCTGGACGACCACCCCGGCCGTCGCGATGAACCGGAGCCAGGACATCGTCCACCGGGCCGTCGGCAAGGCGGGCATCGTCCTGATCGCCGAGGGCAATGCGAACCGGCTGAAGCCGATGCTCGCCGCCGAGAAGAAGAAGCTGGCCCGGATCATGCCGGACATCCCGGTGTACGACTTCATCGTGGGCACCGGCGAGGGCGAGGTCCCGCTGAAGAAGCTGCGCACGACGCTGCTCAAGTTGCCGCGCACGCTGGCCGGCCCGCAGATCACCCAGGTCAACGACAAGCTGCGTGCCATGGGTGACCTCATGAGCAACATGCCGCTGCCGAAGGGCCCGATGCCGAAGGGCATGCGGATGCCGCGCGGCGGAAAGATGCGCTGACCGGCTCAGCTGATTTTCGTATACGAACAGAGGGGCGCCCCCGGACCTGTCGGTCCGGGGGCGCCCCTCTGTTCCGTCCGTCGTACCGCGTCCGGCTAGATGCGGACCTGGACGGCGCGGGCGAGGCGGTCGTGCAGGCCGCGCCCGTCCCGGTCCCAGACCAGCGCCGGGATGACGAGGGCGAGCAGCACGGTGCGCAGCACGACCCGGCCGAGGCCGAGGCGGCCGCCGCCCTCCGCGACGACCCGCAGGCCCACGAGCCGCTTCCCGGGAGTGAATCCCACGGTGCCGATGGTGAGGATGCTCAACACCACGAAGAGCGCCAGGGTCCAGTTACCCGTGGCGGTCGCGTTGCCGCCCGTGATCAGCCCGTATGCGATCACCTGGCAGCCGACCCAGTCGATGCCGAGGGCGCCGAGGCGGCGGCCGAAGCGCGCCACCGAGCCGGGCCCCTCCTGGGGCAGGCCGAGCCGCTGGCCCCGGTAGCCGAAGTCGACGCCCATGTCCTCGGCGGCCGCGCGGGGGCCGGAGAGCCAGGATCCGATTGCCTGTCTGTTGTCCACCCGACCACGGTACCGGTGGTGTCCCACGGCGTTCCGGCGGGACCCTGGTTAACTTGAGCGAAACAAATGGGTCATGCTTGAGAAATCCCGCCTGCTTATGGTCGGGTCAGCGTGCGGCACCGCACTGACGCACCACGAGCTATAAAGCCCGCCCTGCCCCGGGGTCGGGAGTAGGAGGAGTTGGATGTTCCAGAACGCCGACGAAGTGAAGCAGTACATCGAGGAGAACGACGTCAAGTTCGTCGACGTCCGCTTCTGCGACCTGCCTGGTGTGATGCAGCACTTCACCATCCCGGCTCGGGCATTCGACCCGGCGGAGGAGCTCGCCTTCGACGGCTCCTCGATCCGCGGCTTCCAGGCGATCCACGAGTCCGACATGGCGCTGCGTGCCGACATCAGCACCGCGCGTCTGGACCCGTTCCGCAAGGACAAGACGCTCAACATCAACTTCTTCATCCACGACCCGATCACGGGCGAGGCCTACAGCCGCGACCCGCGCAACATCGCGAAGAAGGCCGAGGCGTACCTCGCCTCCACCGGCATCGCCGACACCGCGTACTTCGGCCCCGAGGCCGAGTTCTACGTGTTCGACAGCGTGCGCTTCGCGACCTCCGCGAACGAGGGCTTCTACCACATCGACTCCGAGGCCGGCGCCTGGAACACCGGCTCCGAGGAGAACAACCGCGGCTACAAGGTCCGCTACAAGGGTGGCTACTTCCCGGTCGCCCCGGTCGACCACTTCGCCGACCTGCGCGCCGAGATCTCCCTCGAGCTGGACGCCCAGGGCCTCCAGGTCGAGCGCCAGCACCACGAGGTCGGCACCGGCGGCCAGGCCGAGATCAACTACAAGTTCAACACGCTGCTGGCCGCGGCCGACGACCTGATGCTCTTCAAGTACATCGTGAAGAACGTCGCCTGGCGCAACGGCAAGACCGCGACCTTCATGCCGAAGCCGATCTTCGGTGACAACGGCTCGGGCATGCACGTGCACCAGTCGCTGTGGGCGAACGGCGACCCGCTGTTCTACGACGAGGCCGGCTACGCGGGCCTGTCGGACACCGCCCGCTACTACATCGGCGGCATCCTCAAGCACGCCCCGTCGCTGCTCGCCTTCACCAACCCGACGGTGAACTCGTACCACCGCCTGGTCCCGGGCTTCGAGGCGCCGGTCAACATGGTGTACTCGCAGCGCAACCGCTCCGCCGCGATGCGCATCCCGATCACGGGCTCGAACCCGAAGGCCAAGCGCGTCGAGTTCCGCGCCCCGGACCCGTCCTCGAACCCGTACCTGGCGTTCGCGGCCCTCCTGCTGGCCGGCCTCGACGGCGTGAAGAACAAGATCGAGCCGATGGAGCCGATCGACAAGGACCTCTACGAGCTCTCCCCGGACGAGCACGCGAGCGTCCCGCAGGTCCCGACCAGCCTCGAGGACGTCCTCAAGGCCCTGGAGGACGACCACGAGTACCTCCTGGCCGGCGGTGTCTTCACCCCGGACCTGATCGAGACCTGGATCGACTACAAGCGCACGCACGAGATCGCCCCGATCGCCCAGCGCCCCCACCCGCACGAGTTCGAGCTCTACTTCGACATTTAAGTCAGCCGCAGGTCAGGACGCTTTTCCGTCCCCCTGGGCCGTCTTCGGGCCGTCGCCGGTGTCTCCCCTTGCGGAAGACTCCGTCGACGGCCCTTCGTGTTTTCGCCTCGCTGTCGGGCACGAGGTGCGACAGGGAGCCCGGGTCGTCGCCGTATCGGCCGGCGGGCCGGTGTGGCACGGTGGCGGGGGCGCGGCTGCAGAGGGAGGAGTGCGATGACGCGAAGGTGGTTGTGGGGTGCGGGAGCCGGGTTGCTGCTCGTCGGGGCGGCCGGCGGGTTCCTCTCCGGGGTGCTGTGGGACCGGACTCCCGAGGTGACGATCGGCCCGCAGGCTGCGTCCGGTTCGGCGGTGCCGCAGTCCCGCGAGGCGCTCGTGGCGGCGTGGGCGGCCGAGCTGGAGAAGGCGGGCAAGGGGCTGCCGGAAGGGTGGGAGGTGCTGACCGCGGAGGAGATCCGGGGCCGGTATCTGCACCAGAAGGTGGTCAACGCCCCGAAGGCCGAGGGCATCGACCCGGGCATGGCCCGCCGGGCTGACTGATCGGGCACGGCAGAGGGGCCCGCAGCCGATCGTCCGGCTGCGGGCCCCTCTGCCGTACGGGGCTAGTTGTTGGCGTTGATCGCGTTGATCACCGCGACGGCCTGATCCCCGTGGTCCGAGGAGTACAGGTTGTCGTTGATGCGGACGTCGTTGTCGTCGGTCTCGACGTGGGAGTTCGCGCCGACGATCCGGCCCTCGGGGGTTGCCATGGGGCCGCCGGACGCGCCCGCGCCCATGTCGCAGTCCATCTCCAGGCGGTTGTCCCACGGGTACCAGTCCACCGCGTCCACGACGTCACCCGTGCAGTAGAACTGGGTGTAGCCGTCCATGTCGGTGCGGTTGAAGCCCTCGCCGGGGAAGCCGGAGTCGATGATGTCGGACCAGTCGGAGCCGTACCCGAACTTGTAGCCGAGCGCGCCGACGGTGTCGGTCAGGTTCGTGTAGCCGGTCGGGGCGGAGACGGTGAAGGCGGCGAGGTCGCCCTCCTCGTAGTCCTTGTCGCGGGTCCATGCCTGAGGGGCCACGAACGACCGGGCCGCCCATTCGCCCCAGGGAGCCTGGTAGTCACCAGGGCTGGTGGGGTCTTCCTTGTAGCCGGGGATGAACAGCACCAGGTCGTAGAAGCCGTCCGAGCCGCGTCCGTCGCCGGGGTGGACGCAGTGTCCGGCGGTCCAGACGGTGTTGTTGCCGTCGGCGGCGATCGACGCCCCGGTACAGCCGTGTTCCTTGCCGGCGTCGTCGATGAACACGATCTTCCCGACGACGGTGGCCGGGGAGTTCTGCGGGAACGGCACCTTGCGGGCGACGGGCATCTCGGGCACGTCGGCCGCGGCCGCCATGGTCGAGGCCGTGCCGGTCTTCTTCGCCGGGCGAACCTGCGGAGCCTCGGCCGTCAGGCCCGCACCTCGTGCCCTTCCGGCGGTGTCGGTCGCTTCGGACGCCGCCTTGTCGGCGGCGGCCTTCGCGTCACGGGCGACGACGGACTGGTCGCCCTTCTCGTTGGCGAGGGCCTTCTTGACGCGCTCCGGGGTCCAGAAGTCCCGCACCTTCTGCGGGTCTGTGGCCTGTTTGCCGACCGTCACCGCCGGGACTGCCGGTGCTGCCGGGGTCTCGCCCGCCGAGGCGGTCGTGAGGGTGGCCGGGATCATGGCCATGGCCATGAGGACGGCTGCGGTCGTCCTGCGGGTGCTGCGTACTAACACGCTCTACCTCTCCAGTTGACGTATCCTCCTGTCGCGCCGTGTCAGTGAACACCACGGGCATGGGCATTCTGTGAACGCGCTGTGTGAGACGTCTGGATGGAATCGCGACCCAACTTCCGACCGGCGGCGGAGAGTTGAGTCGCCTCGCGGAGCGCCTTGCGGCGACGGCGATACGCGCGTCCCTGGACTAGGCCGAAGCCGGACCGGCTCCCCGCACCCCCCGGAGCAGGGACATGCCGCTCGTCAGTTCGCGGAGGCAGCGGACCGCCAGTTCCGGGGGGGAGCCCGGGCCGGCTACCGGGGCTTCCGTGGTCGACCAGAGTTCCAGGGCGATGCGGATGGCGTCCGTGGCGGCCGCTGCGAGGAGGCGGACGCCCAGGGGGTCGGCGTCCTCGCCGGCCAGGCGGGCGATCACCGGGACGAGGCGCTCCTCGGAGTCCTGGTTCACCCGGTACCAGACCGCCCGCAGCGCCTCGTCGGAGGCGGCCGCACGGAGCAGGCCGCGGGTCACCTCCAGGCCCTCCTCGATCGCGTGGAGGTCGCTGAGCGAGCGGGTCACCGCGCGTTCCAGCGCCGCGTCGAGCGGGGTGCCGGGGTCCTCCTCGGCGAGGAGGGCGCGCCAGGCGTCGCCGCCGCCGGCGAGCAGCGGGGCCACGGCCTCCTGCTTGTTGCGGAAGTACCGGTAGAACGTGCGCAGGGCCACGCCGGCGCGGTGCGCGATGTCCTCGGCGGTGGTGCCGTCGGGGCCGTGCTCGGCGAAGAGTTCGCAGGCCGCGCGGGCGATGTCGAGCTGGGTGGCGGCCTTGCGGCGCTCGGTCAGCGACTGGGCTCCGGGGCCGGCCTGGGGAGAGTACGGACGAGGGGATCTCACGGGTGAAGCCTACCTCCCGGGAACGAGAGTAATTGCACGCTTTGACGCCCTGGCAAAACGTGCCATCGACTCGGTACGCTCGCCCCCATGAACCGTTACGAAGGACGTCGCGTCCTCATCACCGGCGGCGGCTCCGGCATCGGCCAGGCCACGGTCCACCGCATCCTCGCCGAGGGCGGCCGCGTGCACACCGTGGACGTCAACGACGAGGGGCTCAAGCGCACCGCGGAGCAGGCCGCCGCCGACGGGTGCGCGGACCGGCTCACCACCGCCGTCCTCGACATATCCGACGAGGCCGCCGTGCAGAGCGGCGTCGCCGCCGCCGTCCGGAGCCTCGGCGGGCTCGACGTGCTCGTCAACGCCGCCGGCATCCTGCGCTCCGCGCACACCCACCAGACCACGCTCGAGTTCTGGAACAAGGTCATTGCGGTCAACCTCACCGGCACCTTCCTGGTGATCCGCGAGGCGCTCCCGGCGCTGCTGGAGGGCGACCAGCCGGTCGTCGTGAACTTCAGCTCCACCTCGGCGTCCTTCGCCCACCCCTACATGTCCGCGTACGCGGCCAGCAAGGGCGGCATCCAGTCCATGACCCACGCGCTGGCCGCCGAGTACAGCAAGCAGGGCCTGCGCTTCGTCGCCGTCGCGCCCGGCTCCATCGAGAGCGGCATGACCACGGGCAACGGCCCCGGCCTGCCCGAGGACACCGACTGGAGCCTGTTCACGAAGCTGGCCCCGGCCATCGGCCAGGGCTTCGCCGGTCCGCAGACCGTCGCCGGCGTCGTCGCCATGCTGGGCTCCGAGGACGGCGCCTTCATCACCGGTACCGAGATCCGGATCGACGGCGGCACCCACTACTAGGGATCAGCCCCTGAAGCGGTCCCACAGCCGGGGGAAGCGCTCCGCGAGCACGGCTTCGTTCTCGAAGTCCAGCGGGGTGCCCTCCGGCTCGGCCGCCTGCAGCGGAATCCCCAAGTCCGGTGCCACCGCGCCCGTCAGCTGCTCGTACGCCTCGTCGGCCGCGTACCCGAGCTCCTCGCCGTCCCCGTCGATGTCCTCGTCGAACTCGTCCAGGAGCTCCGCGAGCGCGTCGGGGTCGTGCACCGCGCCCTCGAAGACCTCCCGGCCCTGGCCGATCAGCCAGCACCGGAAGTAGTCGAACGCGTCGTCGCTCGCCCCGTCGAGCAGGACCCAGGCCGCGCCCCACAGGTCCCACGTGTACGCCCGGTTGTACCGGGACTCGAAGTGCCGGGCGAAGTCCAGGACGGAGTCCGGATCGAGCTGCGCCAGCCGCTCCACGAGCAGCTCGGCGTGTTCCTCGGGGTCGCCCTCGGCGGCCTCGCGGGTACGGTCGACGATCTCCCAGAACTCCGTCTCGTCCATCACCGCTCCAGCATCACGGGTGAGCCCCCTCGCCGCCACCGCTCATACGGCCAAAGGCCGGTGTCCACCCCTGTGACGGGGGTGGACACCGGCCTTCGGCCGTACCGTGCCGTTGCCTTACAGGCCGTAGCGCTCGCGCGCCTCCTTGATGGCGGACGCCGGCACCTCGCCGCGGCGGGCGAGCTGGGCCAGCGCGGCCACCACGATCGACTGCGCGTCGACGCCGAAGTGGCGGCGGGCGCCCTCGCGGGTGTCGGACAGGCCGAAGCCGTCCGTACCGAGCGAGGTCCAGTCCTGCTCCACCCACTGGCTGATCTGGTCCGGGACCTGGCGCATCCAGTCGGAGACGGCCAGCACCGGGCTGGTGACGCCCTCGAGCGCGCGGGTGACGTACGGGGTGCGCATCTCGCCGCGCAGCAGTGCCTCGTCGCACTCCAGCGCGTCGCGGCGCAGCTCGCCCCAGGAGGTGGCGGACCAGACGTCGGCGGCCACGTTCCAGTCGGCGGCGAGCAGCTGCTGCGCCTCCAGCGCCCAGTGGATCGCCGTACCCGAGGCCATCAGCTGGATCTTCGGGGCGTCGGCGGCCGGGGCCGACTCCAGTGAGGAGGCCTCGTTGAAGCGGTAGAGGCCGCGCAGGATGCCTTCCTCCACGCCCTCCGGCATGGCCGGCTGCACCTTCGGCTCGTTGTAGACCGTCAGGTAGTAGAAGACGTCCTCGGGCTGCTCGCCGTACATGCGGCGCAGACCGTCCTTGACGATCACCGCGATCTCGTACGCGAACGCCGGGTCGTAGTTGAGCGAGGCCGGGTTCGTGGACGCGATCAGGTGCGAGTGGCCGTCCGCGTGCTGCAGGCCCTCGCCGGTCAGCGTGGTGCGGCCGGCGGTGGCGCCGACGATGAAGCCCTTGCCGAGCTGGTCGGCGAGCTGCCACATCTGGTCGGCGGTGCGCTGCCAGCCGAACATCGAGTAGAAGATGTAGAACGGGATCATCGGCTCGCCGTGCGTCGCGTACGACGTGCAGGCGGCGATGAAGTCGGCCATGGCACCGGCCTCGGTGATCCCCTCGTTGAGGATCTGGCCGTCCTTGGCTTCCTTGTAGTACATCAGCTGGTCGCGGTCGACCGGCTCGTACGTCTGACCCAGCGGCGAGTAGATGCCGGCCGACGGGAACAGGGACTCCATGCCGAAGGTACGCGCCTCGTCGGGGACGATCGGGACCCAGCGCTTGCCGGTCTCCTTGTCCCGCATCAGGTCCTTGACGAGCCGGACGAAGGCCATGGTGGTGGCCATCTCCTGCTTGCCGGAGCCCTTGAGCAGCGGGGCGAAGGAGCGCTCGGCCGGAGCCGGCAGGGCCACGTGGTGGACCTTGCGGGCGGGGGCCGGGCCGCCGAGGGCCGCGCGGCGCTCGTTCAGGTACTGCACCTCGGGGCTGTTCGCGCCCGGGTGGCCGTACGGGACCTTGCCGTCGACGAAGGCGCTGTCGGGGATCGGGAGGCCAAGGAGGTCACGCATGTCCTTGAACTCGTCGGTCGTCAGCTTCTTCATCTGGTGGTTCGCGTTCTTCGACTCGAACCCGGCGCCCAGCGTGTAGCCCTTGACGGTCTGCGCGAGGATGACCGTCGGCGCGCCCTTGTGCTCCAGGGCGGCCTTGTACGCGGCGTAGACCTTGCGGGGCTCGTGGCCGCCGCGGGAGCTGTGGAAGCACTCGGCGATCTTCGCGTCGGAGAGCAGGCCGCCCAGGGCGACGAGCTCGGCGTTCGCGCCGAAGAAGTGCTGGCGGATGTAGGCCACGTCGCGGGTCGCGTACGTCTGGAACTGCGCGTCCGGTACCTCGCGCAGGCGGCGTACCAGGGCGCCCGTGGTGTCGAGCTGGAACAGCTCGTCCCAGGCGGAGCCCCACAGCGACTTGATGACGTTCCAGCCGGCGCCGCGGAACTGGGCCTCCAGCTCCTGGACCACGCGGAAGTTGGCGCGGACCGGACCGTCGAGGCGCTGCAGGTTGCAGTTGATGACGAAGGTCAGGTTGTCGAGCTGCTCGCGGGAGGCGAGGGCCAGGGCGGCGGTCGACTCGGGCTCGTCCATCTCGCCGTCGCCGAGGAAGGCCCAGACGTGCGAGTTCGCGGTGTCCTTGATGCTGCGGTTCTGCAGGTAGCGGTTGAAGCGCGCCTGGTAGATCGCGGACAGCGGGCCGAGGCCCATGGAGACCGTGGGGAACTCCCACAGCCACGGCAGGCGCCGCGGGTGCGGGTAGGACGGCAGGCCGTTGCCGCCGGACTCCTGGCGGAAGTTGTCGAGCTGCTGCTCGGAGATGCGCCCGTCGAGGAAGGCGCGGGCGTAGATGCCGGGGGAGGCGTGGCCCTGGATGTAGAGCTGGTCGCCCGATCCGTCGGCCTCCTTCCCGCGGAAGAAGTGCTGGAAGCCGGTCTCGTAGAGCCAGGCCGCCGAGGCGAAGGTGGCGATGTGGCCGCCGACGCCGTACTTGGAGCCGCGGGTCACCATGGCGGCCGCGTTCCAGCGGTTCCATGCGGTGATCTTGGCTTCCATCTCCTCGTCGCCCGGGAACTCGGGCTCGGCGGAGGTGGGGATGGTGTTGACGTAGTCCGTCTCCAGCAGCTTCGGCAGGGCGAGGCCGGCGGCCTCGGCGTGCTGGAGGGTGCGGCGGAGCAGGTATTCGGCGCGGCGCGTACCGGCGGCCTTGGCGACGGCGTCGAGGGAGGCCGCCCATTCGGCGGTCTCCTCGGTGTCGCGGTCCGGGAGCTGGTCGAGCTCGCTCGGAAGCTTTCCTACGGGGTCGGACATCGGTGTGCGCCGCCTTCCGGACAAAGGAGAGGTGGTGAAGAAATCCCTGACGGGCAGGACAGGGTCGATGGGCCCGGGTGGGGTCCGTCGTCGACTGTAAATCGCTGATCGATGATCGATCAAACGAATGTGACGTTGAAATGGCCATCCGGCCAAAAGTCGGCACCCGGTGCCAGGAAATCAGGCACCCGGTGCCGGGCAAACCGGGACAGAGTGACCCGTCAGGCGCGGGGTGCGCACCCCAGGACGTGCCGCTTCACCAGCACGCCGATGTCCGGATCCTGATTGCGGAACGCCTCCACGAGGGCCGCGTGCTCCTCGGCGTACGACTTCTGGACGGTTCCGAGCCAGCGGATGGACAGGGCCGTGAACACCTCGATGCCCAGGCTCTCCCACGTGTGCAGCAGCACGCTGTTCCCGGCCGCCCGCACCAGCTCCCGGTGGAACCCGACGGTGTGCCGCACCTGCGCGGTCCCGTCCTCCGTGCGGTCGGCCTCCCACAGGGCCGCCACGTGCGGCTCCAGCGCCGAGCAGTCGGCCGCCAGCCGGGGCGCGGCCAGCTCGGCCGCGATCTGCTCCAGGCCGGCCCGGACCGGGTAGATCTCCTCCAGGTCGGCCGCCGACAGGTTCCGGACGCGCACGCCCTTGTTCGGCGCCGACTCGATCAGCCGCAGCGTCTCCAGCTCGCGCAGCGCCTCGCGCACGGGCGTCTGGCTGACCTCGAGCTCGACGGCGATCCGCCGCTCGACGATCCGCTCGCCGGGCTTCCAGCGCCCGCTGACGATCCCCTCCACGATGTGCTCGCGGATCTGCTCGCGCAGCGAGTGCACAACGGGTGGGGTGATCATCCGGGCTTCATCTCCTGTGGGGGCATGCAGAGCTCTGATGCGTAGACAATACGGCGGAGTAGCCCGCTGGGATGCGTTCCTGGTCAGGGCCGTTGGGTGAGGCTGGTAACAAGGACGACGCCCAGCGCCGTGACCCGGCCCACCGACAGCCGGTACGCGCCCGGTTGCGGCGGCGGGAACGAGGCGGCGTAGCGGCCGCCGCCCAGGCTGCGCAGGGGGCGGGCCGTCGGGCTGCCGCCGTCCGACGGGCGCAGTTCCGCCGTGAGCCGCAGTTCCGAGTCGGGAGCCGTGACCGTGACCTCGTACGGGACTCCGGCCGCCAGTACGGCGGGTGCCTGGACGCCCAGGCGGGCCGTGGCGGCGGGGTGTTCGCGGCGGTGGGGCGGGGGCGTATGGCCCAGGAGGCCCCACAGGGCTTCCCGGACGCCCCGGTTGTGGTGCAGGGAGCCGTGCTGCTCGTACGGGGTGAACGACCCGGCCACCGCGCAGCCGTCGCCGGGAGCGTCCGCCGGGAGGGCCGCGAGGAGCGGGACCGCGCCGTCGCCGCCCCCGGCGGCGCCGTCGAGGTCCGGCAGGAGCGTCAGACGGCCGTCCGCGTACGAGGCGCTCATCGCCGTGGGCTGGCCGGCACCGGCGATCGCGTGCAGTTCGGCCCGCGGTGGGGCGCTGCGCAGGTCCGCGTGGAAGCCGGCCGCATCCGCCAGCAGGGCCGCGTCCACGCCCGGCAGACCCGGCAGGTCCCGGGCGTACGCGAGGCCCTGCGGGCCCGTCACGCATGCGTAGTCGGCGGCCAGCTGGTGCAGGGACGGCAGGCTGCGGGCGAACGCCCCGAGGTCCGGGCCCGGCAGGAGGCCGCCGTTGACCAGGTGGGCCAGGGCTTCCACGGAGCCCCGGTGCGGGGTGCCCAGGGTGATCAGGCGGCGGGTGATCTCGTGGCCGCCGAGGCGCTCCACGTAGTGCCGGGCCACCAGCCCGCCCAGCGAGTGGCAGAGGAAGACCACCCGGGCCTCGCGGCGCTCGGGGGCCGAGGCCCGCCAGCGCTCCAGCTCCAGGTCGATGCGGCCCTTCAGCCGCTCCGCGTTGAAGCGGCAGGACAGCCGCCAGTCGTACGGGAACGTGAGGAGGTTGTCCGACACCGACAGGGTGAAGTGCCGCTCCAGCCAGCGCAGCAGGTCCGTGTAGCCGTCCACCGGGTGCCAGATGCCGGGGAGGGCGTGCAGATCGGGCATGAGGCCCACGGGGACGACGCCGTCGCCCGGATCCCCGTCGCCGATGTCCTCGGGGAGGCGCAGGGCCGCCGCGGAGCGGCCGAAGGTCTGCAGGCCACGTAACAGGGCGGCGCCCGACAGGTCCCAGACCGCCGTGCCGTCGGCGTCCGCCAGGCGGCTGCCCGTCATGCCCGGCAGTACCACGACGAGATCCGTCACCCGTGCCCGTGCCATACGACGCCCCCCCCAGATGTCACACATGGACCCACCAGGGTATGACGACGGCGCCCCCGCCCGAAGTGGTTCCGGGCGGGGGCGCCGTCGTGGCGTCTGCCGATGGGGCGTCAGCCTCAGAGGCCGAGCTCGACCTCGAACTCGCCGGCCTCGAGGATCGCCTTGACGGCCGAGAGGTACCGGGCCGCGTCCGCGCCGTCCACCAGGCGGTGGTCGTAGGACAGGGTCAGGTACGTCATGTCGCGGACGCCGATGACGGTGCCCTCGGGGGTCTCGATGACCATCGGGCGCTTGACCGTGGCACCGATGCCCAGGATGGCGACCTGGTTCGGGGGCACGATGACCGTGTCGAACAGCGCACCGCGCGAGCCGGTGTTGCTGATGGTGAAGGTCGCGCCCGACAGCTCGTCCGGCGTGATCTTGTTGCCGCGGACCTTGGCGGCCAGGTCGGCGGTCGCCTTGGAGATGCCCGCCAGGTTGAGGTCACCGGCACCCTTGATGACCGGGGTCATCAGGCCCTTCTCGGAGTCCACGGCGATGCCGATGTTCTCCGAGTCGAAGTAGGTGATGGTGCCCTCGTCGTCGTTGATCCGGGCGTTGACGACCGCGTGGGCCTTCAGCGCCTGGGCGGCGGCCTTGACGAAGAACGGCATCGGCGAGAGCTTGACGCCCTCGCGGGCCAGGAAGGAGCCCTTGGCCTGCTCGCGCAGCTTCATGATCTTGGTGATGTCCACCTCGACCACGGAGCTGAGCTGAGCCTGCGAGTGCAGCGCCTTCATCATGTTGTCGCCGATGACCTTGCGCATGCGGGTCATCTTGACGGTCTGGCCACGCAGCTCGGAGACCGCGGCGGCCGGGGCCTTCGCGGCGGGAGCGGCGGCAGCCGGAGCCGGGGCGGCAGCGGCGGCCTTGGCGGCCTCGGCAGCGGCGAGGACGTCCTGCTTGCGGATACGGCCACCGACGCCGGTGCCCGAGACCTGCGACAGGTTGACGCCGGACTCCGAGGCGAGCTTGCGCACCAGCGGGGTCACGTACGCGCCCTCGTCACCGGCGGAGACCGGGGCGGCGGGGGCAGCGGGGGCAGCGGGGGCGGCAACCGGAGCCGGGGCAGCGACCGGAGCCGCAGCGGCCACGGGGGCCGGAGCGGCAACCGGAGCGGCCGGGGCGGCCGGAGCCGGAGCGGCGGCCGGGGCAGCCGGGGCGGCCGGAGCCGGGGCGGCAGCGGCCGGGGCGGCCGGGGCCGGGGCGGCAGCGGCCGGAGCAGCCGCGGCCGGAGCCGGAGCGGCGGCCGGGGCGGCACCCGCGGCGCCGATGACGGCCAGGACGGTGCCGACCTCGGCGGTCTCGTCCTCGTTGATCCGGATCTCGAGCAGCGTGCCGGAGACCGGCGCGGGGATCTCGGTGTCGACCTTGTCCGTGGAGACCTCGAGCAGCGGCTCGTCGGCCTCGACGGACTCGCCGACCTGCTTCAGCCAGCGGGTGACGGTGCCCTCGGTGACGCTCTCGCCCAGGGCGGGGAGAACGACGTCCGTGCCGGAGGCGGCAGGGGCGGCGGCGGCCGGAGCCGCAGCGGCCGGAGCCGGGGCCGCGGGGGCCTCGGCGACCGGAGCCGGAGCGGCCGGCGCGGCCGGAACCTCGGCGACGACGGTCTCGGCCTCGGCGGCGGCCGGCGCGCCGGAGCCGTCGTCGATGACGGCCAGCTCGGCGCCGACCTCGACGGTCTCGTCCTCGGCGACCTTGATGGACGCCAGGACGCCGGACACGGGCGACGGGATCTCGGTGTCGACCTTGTCGGTCGAGACCTCGAGCAGCGGCTCGTCGGCCTCGACGCGCTCGCCCTCGGCCTTCAGCCAGCGGGTGACAGTGCCCTCAGTGACGCTCTCGCCGAGCGCCGGAAGGGTTACGGAAACCGACATGGTTTCTGTTGCTCCTTACGAAAGTGCGGAAGTGGTCGTCGCGCCCGGGACGATCAGTCGTGGGAGTGAAGCGGCTTGCCGGCCAGGGCCAGGTGGGCCTCGCCGAGCGCCTCGTTCTGGGTCGGGTGCGCGTGGATGAGCTGCGCGACCTCGGCCGGCAGGGCCTCCCAGTTGTAGATCAGCTGGGCCTCGCCGACCTGCTCGCCCATCCGGTCACCGACCATGTGGACGCCGACCACGGCACCGTCCTTGACCTGGACGAGCTTGATCTCGCCCGCGGTCTTCAGGATCTTGCTCTTGCCGTTGCCCGCCAGGTTGTACTTCAAGGCCACGACCTTGTCCGCACCGTAGATCTCCTTGGCCTTGGCCTCGGTGATGCCGACGGAAGCGACCTCGGGGTGGCAGTACGTGACGCGCGGAACGCCGTCGTAGTCGATCGGGACGGTCTTCAGACCGGCCAGACGCTCCGCGACCAGGATGCCCTCGGCGAAGCCGACGTGCGCGAGCTGCAGGGTCGGGACGAGGTCACCGACCGCCGAGATCGTCGGCACGTTGGTCTGCATGTACTCGTCGACCAGGACGTAGCCGCGGTCCATCGCGACGCCCTGCTCCTCGTAGCCGAGGCCCTGCGAGACCGGGCCGCGGCCGACGGCGACCAGCAGCACCTCGGCCTCGAAGGTCTTGCCGTCGGCCAGCGTGACGCGCACGCCGGTCTCGGTGTACTCGGCCTTGTCGAAGAAGGTGCCGAGGTTGAACTTGATGCCGCGCTTGCGGAACGCGCGCTCCAGCAGCTTCGAGCTGTTCTCGTCCTCGACCGGGACGAGGTGCTTGAGGCCCTCGATCACGGTGATGTCGGAGCCGAAGGACTTCCACGCCGAGGCGAACTCGACGCCGATGACGCCGCCGCCCAGGACGATCGCCGACTCGGGGACGCGGTCCAGGACCAGCGCGTGGTCCGAGGAGATGATGCGGTTGCCGTCGATGTTCAGGCCCGGCAGCGACTTCGGCACGGAGCCGGTCGCCAGCAGGATGTGGCGGCCCTGGATGCGCTGGCCGTTCACGTCGACGGAGGTCGGCGAGGAAAGGCGGCCCTCACCCTCGATGTACGTCACCTTGCGGGAGGCGACCAGGCCCTGCAGGCCCTTGTACAGGCCCGAGATGACCTCGTCCTTGTACTTCTGCACACCCGCGATG
Source organism: Streptomyces sp. R33 (assembly GCF_041200175.1). Classification (NCBI taxonomy): domain Bacteria; kingdom Bacillati; phylum Actinomycetota; class Actinomycetes; order Kitasatosporales; family Streptomycetaceae; genus Streptomyces; species Streptomyces sp. R33. Next base: position 6,097,889 of record NZ_CP165727.1, read on the forward strand.
TCGATGCCCTCGAAGGTGGCCTTCACGCCGAACTGGGCGGCTTCGCGCGCCTGGTCCGCGATCTCGCCCGCGTGGAGCAGGGCCTTCGTGGGGATGCAGCCGTTGTGCAGGCAGGTGCCGCCGAGCTTGTTCTTCTCGATCAGGGCAACGTCCAGACCCAGCTGGGATGCGCGCAGAGCTGCGGCGTAACCGCCACTGCCACCGCCGAGGATCACTAGGTCGAAAACGGTGCTGGCGTCGTTCGCCACGTCACGTCCTCCATGCATGTGCGCCGGGCACCGGTCCTCTGTGACCGGGCGGCGGCTGGTAATCGGCCGCTTGTTTCTTCGGCCCTGTGGTGGGGGCCCTGTCCTGCCGAGAACCCATCTTCGCATTTGTCGGGGGAACGCGGGACGCCGGGCCCGGACTGTGGCAGGTCGTTCTGCCCGAAGCAACGGTTACCCGTGCGTAGAAACCTACGGATTGCTTCGGATTCCGTCGTGAGCGAACCTCGCCCCGGGCCTCCTCCAAGGGCCCGGGGCGAGTCGCGTCTCACACGGGGAGCGTCAGCCCAGGTCGCCCGTGGCCGTACGCTCGGCCAGCCGCACCAGGGTGCGCACGGCGGAGCCGGTGCCGCCCTTGGGGGTGTAGCCGTACGGCGCACCCTCGTGGAAGGCCGGGCCCGCGATGTCGAGGTGCGCCCAGGTGATGCCCTCGCCGACGAACTCCTGCAGGAAGAGGCCGGCCACCAGGCCGCCGCCCATGCGCTCGCCCATGTTGGCGATGTCGGCGGTGGGGGAGTCCATGCCCTTGCGCAGGTCCGCGGGGAGCGGCATCGGCCAGGAGGCCTCGCCGACCTCCTCGGCGATCTCGTGGACCGCCGTGCGGAAGGCGTCGTCGTTGGACATGATCGCGAAGGTCCGGTTGCCCAGGGCCAGCACCATGGCACCGGTCAGGGTCGCGACGTCGACGATCGCGTCCGGGTTCTCCTCGGAGGCCTTGGTCAGCGCGTCGCCCAGGACGAGGCGGCCCTCGGCGTCGGTGTTCAGGACCTCGACGGTCTTGCCGCTGTACATGCGCAGCACGTCGCCGGGGCGCGTGGCGGAGCCGGAGGGCATGTTCTCGGCGAGCGCGAGCCAGCCGGTGACGTTGACCTCGAGGCCCAGCTTGGCCGCGGCCACGACGGAGGCGAACACGGCGGCGGCGCCGGACATGTCGCACTTCATCGTCTCGTTGTGGCCGGCCGGCTTCAGGGAGATGCCGCCCGAGTCGTAGGTGATGCCCTTGCCGACGAAGGCGAGGTGCTTCTCCGCCTTGGGGTGGGTGTAGGCGATCTTCACCAGGCGCGGCGGGTTCTCGGAGCCCTTGCCGACGCCCATGATGCCGCCGAAGCCGCCCTTGGTCAGCGCCTTCTCGTCCAGGACCTGGACCTTGAGCCCGTGCTCCTTGGCGGTCGCGGACGCGACGGCGGCGAAGGCCTCGGGGGTGAGGTCGTTCGGCGGGGTGTTGATCAGGTCGCGGGCGATGTTGACCTCGGTCGCGACGACCGTGGCGCGCTCGACGGCGGCCTTGTGCTCCTTGTCGCGCGGCTTGGCACCCAGCAGGGCGACCTCGGCGAGCGGCTGCTTCGGGCCGCCGTTCTTGTCGCCGTTCTTGCGGGCCTTGTTCTCGCCGCCCTGGTAGGCGGTGAAGGCGTACGCGCCCAGCAGCGCGCCCTCGGCGACGGCGGTGATGGCGGAGGCGTCGTCCAGGGGCAGCGCGAAGGCGGCCTTCTTGGTGCCGTGCAGCGCACGGGCGGCGGCGCCGGCGGCGCGGCGCAGGGCCTCCTCGTCGTACGACTCGTCCTTCTCGGGGACGGGGCCCAGTCCGACCGCCAGCACGACCGGGACCTTCAGGCCGTCCGGCGCCGGCAGCTTGGTGGTCTCGCCTTCGGCGCCGGAGGCACCGAGTGCGTCGAGCACGGCGGCGAGCTTTCCGTCGTACGCCTTGTCCACGGCCTCGGCGCCTGCGGCGACGACCGGGCCCTTCGGGCCCTTCGCCACGCCGACCACGAGGGCGTCGGCGCGGAGCGTCGCCGCGCCGGCAGTGCTGAGAGTCAGAGCAGTCACGGTGGTGAAGTCTCGCTTCCGTTTGTGTTGTGGGCCGAGTGGGTGGACGGCCATCCGTAGCGATCGTATTCCGGCCCGACGGCCGCCAGAAATGAGCCTACGCGTACCGGCTGGCCCGTACGCCACTCGAAGGTTTGGCAAGTTGTTCGATCAAGACGCCACCAGGTTCACCCATCCGTGGCTTCCGGACCAGGTTTGCCCTTTAGACCTGACGAGGTCCGAGAGACTCGAGCCACTCTCGCAAGGGGACGCGGGGTCCCTTTGCATGATTTCCACAGAGCCTCCTCGGCCCGGCCGACCGCCACAGGGCCGTTGTCGAGTGATGCCTGCGGGGGGAAAGGCCGAAATGGTCAACAAGAACCGGATGAACAGGGCTGCCGCCGCAATGGCGGTGGCAGCGCTGATGTCCGTGGCAATGCCCGCTGCGACCGCACAGGCGGCCGCGACACCGCGCATCGACCTGAAGGTGCTCGTCGTCGACGACGGCGGCAGCTCGGTCGAGGCCATCACCGCGGAGCTCCGGGACACCGGAGTCCCCTACACCCGCGTCCTGCTGGGCGGCTCCGACCGCCCGGTGATCAACGCCGCGTTCCTCAGCGACACGGTCGACGGCCGGCCGCGCGCCAAGTACCAGGGCGTCGTGCTGCCGAACGAGAACCCGTTCGGCGAGGGCTCGGCCGAGATGGCCGCGCTGACCGCGTACGAGACGACGTACGGAGTCCGCCAGGTCGACGCGTACACCTGGGCCCACCCGGGCGTGGGGCTCGAGTACACCGACAACGGCGGCTACAGCGGGCAGCTCGACGGCACCCAGGCCGCGGTCACCACGGCCGGCAAGGCGGGCCCCTTCAACTACCTCGCCGGTCAAGTCGCCTTCGAGGACAACTCCACCCTGATTCCGGAGAGTTTCGGGTTCATGGGCAAGCCGCGGGCCGGCTACACCAGCTACCTCGACGCACCCGTCGCCGGCGGACGGGCCTCGCTCGTCGGCGAGTACACGCACGACGGACGCAGCGAACTGGTCGTCACCTTCGGATACAACCAGTACCAGCAGCAGTTCCGGCTGCTGGCCCGCGGCATCGTCGACTGGCTCACCCAGGGGGTCCACCTCGGCCAGAGCCGCAGCTACTTCGCGGTACACGTCGACGACGTCTTCGCCCCGGACGCCCGCTGGAGCAAGGACCTCAACTGCACGCCCGGCGACTACGCCTGTGCGGGCGGCGAGGGCAAGGAGAGCACCATCCGCATGACCGCCGCCGACGCCCAGTACGCGGCGCAGTGGCAGACGAGCAAGAACTTCAAGCTCGACCTCCTCTTCAACGCCGGCGCCGGCGAGGAGTGGAAGGCCGAGAACGGCGGCACCGACGCCCTCACCGCGCAACTGGTCGCGGACCGGGCCAAGTACCGCTGGATGAACCACACCTACACGCACCCGTTCCTCGGCTGCGTCCAGAACACCACCACCGTCCCGTGGACCTGTACGACGAACAGCGCGGGCGCGATCAACTGGATGAGCCGCGCCGAGATCTCCGCCCAGATCCGCGACAACAACAACTGGGCCGCCGCCAAGGGCATCACCACCGACCGCACCGAGCTCGTCACCGGCGAGCACTCGGGCCTCAAGACCCTGCCGCAGCAGGCCCAGGACAACCCCAACCTGGCCGGCGCGCTCGCCGACAACGGGGTCAAGTGGGCGGGCAGCGACAACTCGCGCGAGCCCGTGCAGCGCGCGGTCGGCGCCGCCCTGACCGTCCCCCGCTACCCGATGAACGTGTACTACAACACGGGCACCAACGCGGAGATGGCCGACGAGTACAACTGGATCTACACCAGCCGCGCCGACGGCGGCAGCGGGGTCTGCGAGGACAACCCCGCGACCTCCACCTGTCTCCCGGCCCCGCTCAGCACCACCACCGGCTACCTGGACTACATCGTCCCGGCCGAGGCGCGGACCGCCCTGCGCCACGTCCTGGCCAACGACCCGCGTCCGCACTACGTCCACCAGTCCAACCTCGCCGAGGACCGCACCCTCTACCCGGTGCTCAACCAGGTCCTGGACACCTACCGCGCGCTCTACGCGCCCAGCGCCCCGATCGTGAACCAGAGCATGAAGGACACCGGGGTGGAGCTGAGCCGCCGGGCCGCCTGGGACAAGGCGCTGGCCGAAGGCAAGGTCACCGCCTACCGCATCGGGACCGCCGTCACCGTCAAGGCGCCGTCCGGCGTCGTCGCCCCGGTGACCGCACCCACCGGCACCAAGAAGCAGCTCCTGCTGGGCACCGCCGACTTCGGCACCGCCTACGCGGGCAACCGCTCGGCGTGGACCGCGCCCGAGCTGCTGCAGAGCGCGGTCACGCTCAAGCTGCCCAGCTGACCTGCCGCCGCACCACCTGCACGGGTGAGTGAGCCGAAGGGGGCGCGTCGGCGAAGGAGGGCGAGCGCCCGGAGGAAACCGCGAGGTACGAGCGGTTTTCGAGGACGCACGCCCTCCTGGAGCCGACAAGGGCGCCCCCGGAGGCGAGCGAGCCCCAAAAAGAGAGTCCTGGGGGGACACAGCGCATGAGCCATGGGCGTCATGTCACCATGCTCACCGAAGGCACCTATCCGCACGTCCACGGGGGAGTCAGCACCTGGTGCGACCAGCTGGTACGCGGGATGCCGGAGGTCGACTTCAACGTCATAGCCCTGACCGGCTCCGGGCGCGAGCCGGTCACCTGGGAGCTGCCGCGCAACGTCTACCGGCACACCGCCGTCCCGCTCTGGGGACCGCCGCCGGGACGCAGCCGCCGCTCCGCCCTGCGGGGCAAGGCGCACCGCCGCTTCACCGAGACCTACGAAACCTTCCTGCTCTCGCTCCTCGACCCGGCCCGCGGCGGATTCTCCGAAGCCCTGCACGAGCTCGCCGTCCTGGCCCGGGCGGGCCGCCTCGCCCCGGCCCTGCGTTCCGAAACGGTCCTGCGGCTGCTGATGACCGTATGGACCCGGCCCGGCCTCGTCACCGCCGCCGCCGAGCCCACCGTCCACGACGCGCTCACCGCCACCGACCTGATCGAGCACGCGCTGCGGCCGCTGTCCGTACGGATCCCGCCGGACAGCGTCGCGCACGCCGTCAGCAGCGGGCTCGCCACGCTCCCGGCCCTCGCCGCCAAGTACCTCGACGAGGTGCCCTTCCTGCTCACCGAGCACGGCATCTACCTGCGCGAGCGCTACCTCGGCTACCGCACCGCGGAACAGCGCTGGCCGGTCAAGGCGCTGATGCTCGGCTTCTACCGGGAGCTCAACACCGAGGGCTACCGGCAGGCCGACCTGATCACCCCGTGCAACCAGTACAACCGCCGCTGGGAGGAGCGCGGCGGCGCCGCCCCCGACCGCATCCGCACGGTCTACAACGGGGTCGACCCGTACGTCTTCCCCGACGCCGGCCCCGAACCCGAGGTGCCCACCCTCAGCTGGTGCGGGCGCATCGACCCGATCAAGGACCTCGAAACCCTCATCCGGGCCTACGCGTTCATGCGCGAGGAGCTGCCCGCCCTGCGGCTGCGCCTGTTCGGCCCGGTCCCGGCCGGCTGCGAGGAGTACAAGCTCCGCCTGGAGAAACTCGCCGCCGAACTCGGGGTGAGCGACGGCATCTCGTACGAGGGCCGCATCGCGGAGGTGGCCCGGGCCTACGCGGCGGGCAGCGTCGTGATGCTCTCCAGCATCAGCGAGGGCTTCCCCTTCAGCATCATCGAGGCCATGTCCTGCGGCCGCACCACCGTCTCCACCGACGTCGGCGGGGTGCGGGAGGCCGTCGGCGACACCGGGCTCGTGGTCCCGCCGCGCGAACCGGAGACCATGGCCCGCGCCACCCTCGCCCTGCTCCGCGACGACGAACGCCGCGCCGAACTGGGCCGGCGCTCCCGCAAGCGGGTGATCGAGAAGTTCACGCTCCACCAGTCCGTGGACGGCTTCCGGCACATCTACCGCGGCCTCGCCCAAGCCGGGCAGCCCGTGCTGCCCGTCCGCGAGGGCGGCGACTGGACGCAGCGGGTCGCCGACCCCTGGTACCGCGAACTCGCCGCCGACGGGAGCCTGTGGTGAGCGGATCCCTCTGGCTGCGCGTCCCCGGCGGCGACACCCTGCCCGCCCTCCCCCGGCCCCGGCGCACCGGGCCGGGGGACCCCGGCCCCGCCGGCGACCCGATGGACGAACTCGCCGAACGCCTCGGACCCTTCATCGCGGCGGCCGTCCACCCCGACGAGATCGCCGCCGTCCTCGAATCCGACGGGATGACCGACGAGCACATCCGGCTCACCTACGGGCGCCACGACTCCTTCGGCCTCGCCGAGGAGCTCTACGCCCGGGTGCCGCGCGCCTTCCCGGAGCCGCAGCACGTCCCCGACCCGTGGAAGGTCTCCCTCACGGCCTGCCTGCTCCGCGGGGTGATCTTCGCCCTGCCCGGTCTGGCGTACGTCCTGGGCGCCCCGCTGCTGGAGGGTCCGCAGGACCGGCTCGGGCTGCCCGCCGGCACGCTGACCCTGCTCGCCGGGGCGCTCATCGGCTGGGTGTGGGACCAGACGCTGTCCCACCGGGCCTACTCCTGGATGGGCCTGGGCGACCGGGCCGCTGCCGGGCGGACCCTGCTCGTCGGCGCCCCCGCCGGCGCCCTGCTCGGCATCGCCGCCGCGCTGACCGTGCCGGGCGGGCCGCCGTTCTCGTACGCGTTCGCCGCCGGGCAGGCCCTGTACGTCGGGGCCGCCACCGTGCTGCTGGTCCTCGGCCGGGAGCGGGTGCTGCTCGCCGCGCTCGCCCCGATGGCCGCGGGGTCGCTGCTCGCGCTGTTCACCGACCCGCCCGTGCCGCTGCGGGTGGGCCTGCTGCTGGTGTCCCTGCTGGCCGCCTGCACCCTCGCCGTACGGGAGCTGCCGCTGGCCGAGGGCGTACGGGCCGGCGCGCGCCGGATCCGGGGCTGGGCCGGACACCGGCCCGGCGAGGGCCCGGTGCGCTGGCGGATGCTGCGGGGCGCCGAGGAGGAGTACGGCCCGCGCGGACCCCGCATCGGGGACTCCGTGCCGTACGGGGTGTTCGGCCTCGGGACCGGCCTGCTCGTGCTGTACGCCGCGCTGGGGGAAGTGCTCGCCGGGGGTCCCGCCGAGGCCGTCGCCGCCCCCTCGGCGGTGGCGCTCACCCTCAGCATGGGTCCCGCCGAATGGCTGCTCCACCGGTTCCGCAGCGGGAGCCTGGCCGGGCTGCGGGCGGCCCGCTCGCCCCGGCAGTTCTGGCTGCGGATGCTCGGCACGCTGGGCCGCTGCCTCGCCGCGTACCTGGCGGTGCTGCTGCTCCTCGGGCTGGTCGGCACCCTGCTGTGGCCGGGGGCCCCGGGCCTGACCGTGGTCCGGGTCGCGACGCTGCTGCTGCTCGGCTCCGTCATGTGGACCGGGCTGCTGCTCCAGTCCTTCGGGGCGGTCCGGCCCGCGGCCGTGGTCTGCGCCTCGGCGGCCGTCGCCCAGAGCCTGGCGCTGCTGCTGGGGGCGGGGCAGCCGCGACTGGTCCAGCTGGTGGTGGCGGGTGCGGCCGCGGCGGCGCTGGGCACGCTGGTCTGCCTGCTCCTCGGCCGCGCGACGGCCCACCGCTGATTCCCGACCCGTACGACATGACCTGTACAACGTGAACCCGTACAACGTGAACCCGTACAAGAAGAAGGACCTCATGCTGCTGGTGCCCCTCTACGAGCACCCCGCCGACCGGCCCGAGGACTGGGAACGGCTGATCCGCTCCGCCGGCCGGCTGCACTCGGTGGTCCTCAACCCGGCCAGCGGGCCGGGGGAGGCCCGCGACGAGCGGTTCGCCGCCGTCGCGGAGCGGCTGCGCGACGCCGGGGTGCCCGTCCTCGGCTACACCGACACCGACTACGGGCGGCGTCCGCACGCCGCCGTCGTGGCGGACCTGCTGCGCCACCGCGACTGGTACGGCGCCGACGGGGCCTTCCTCGACCAGGCCTCCGCCGATCCGGAGCTGCTGTCGCACTACGGGCGGCTCGCCGTCGCCGCCCGGGCCGCCGGCGCCCGTACCCTCGTCCTCAACCACGGGGTCCACCCGCACCCCGGCTACGCCCGACTCGCCGATCTGCTGGTCACCTTCGAGGGACCCTGGGACGCCTACCGGGACGCGTCGGTGCCGCCCTGGACGGCCGACCACCCCGCCCAGCGGTTCTGCCACCTCGTGTACGCGGTCCCGCCGGGCGCGCCCGCCGCCGAGCTCGCCCGGCAGCGCGGGGCCGCGGTGCACTGCGCCGTCCCCGGGACCGGCGCGCACCCGTGGGGGACCCTCCCGTACGCCCTGGAGGCCACCGGATGACGCGCCCGCTCCGGCGCGGCCGCGTACTGCCGCTGCTCCTGCTGCTCGTGCTGGCCGCCTGCACCACCGAGGGGCAGGAGCCGGACGACCTGTCGCCCGCCCCGGCGCCGGGGGAGCGCTGGCAGCCGAAGCCCGGGGTCAGCTGGCAGTGGCAGCTGACCGAGAAGCTGGACACCTCGGTGAAGGCCGCGGTCTACGACGTCGACGGGTTCACCACCACCAAGGAGCAGGTCGCCGAGCTGAACAAGGCCGGCCGGCGGACCATCTGCTACCTCTCCACCGGCGCCTGGGAGGACTTCCGCCCCGACGCCGGCGCCTTCCCGAAGGAGATGCTCGGCGAGGGCAACGGCTGGGAGGGCGAGCGCTGGCTGGACATCCGGCGGCTGACCGAGCTGGAGCCGCTGATCGCGAAGCGGTTCGACATGTGCCGGGAGAAGGGCTTCGACGCGGTGGAGCCCGACAACATGGACGGCTACCGCAACAAGTCCGGCTTCCCGCTCTCCGCCGACGACCAGCTGAAGTACAACCGGCTGATCGCGAAGCTGGCGCACGACCGGGGCCTCGCGGTCGGGCTGAAGAACGACCTCGACCAGATCCCGCAGCTGGTGGGGGACTTCGACTTCGCGGTCAACGAGCAGTGCGCCGAGTACGACGAGTGCGAGCGGCTCACCCCGTTCATCGCGGCGGGCAAGGCCGTCTTCCACGTCGAGTACGAGAGCCGGATCGGCGAGTGGTGCGAGCGCTCGCAGGAGCTGCGGCTCAGCTCGCTGCAGAAGAAGTACGAACTGGGCGTCTGGCGGCAGTTCTGCCCACCGAAGGGTTAGGCCACCGGAAGGACCGCGTGCACCCGGTAGCCGCCGCCGAACCGGGGCCCGGCGAAGCAGGAGCCGCCCAGGGCCGTGGCCCGCTCGCGCATGCCGAGCAGCCCGTGGCCGCCGCCGGCGCCGTCGTCCGCGGGGAGCTCGGCGGTGCCGCCGTCGTCCAGCACGGTCACCTCCACCGAGGCGCCGACCCGGACCACGCTGACCTCGGCCCGGACCTCCGGGCCCGCGTGCTTGCGCACGTTGGTCAGGGCCTCCTGGATCACCCGGTACGCCGCCAGGTCCACGGCGGCCGGCAGCACGTCCCGCTCCCGGCCCAGCTCGACCATCACCTTCACCGGCAGCCCGGCGTGCCGGAAGGTGTCCACCAGCTCGTCCAGTACGGCCAGCCCCGGCGCCGGTTCGGTCGGCGCCTCCGGATCGCCGGACTGCCGCAGCAGGCCGACCGTGGCCCGCAGCTCGTTCAGCGCCGAGCGGCTCGCGTCCCGTACGTGCGCCAGGGCCTCCTTGGCCTGGTCGGGACGCTTGTCCATGACGTGCGCGGCCACCCCCGCCTGCACGTTGACCAGGGCGATGTGATGGGCCACCACGTCGTGCAGGTCGCGCGCGATCCGCAGCCGCTCCTCGGCGACCCGCCGCCGGGCCTCCTCCTCGCGGGTCCGCTCGGCCCGTTCGGCCCGCTCCCGTATCGCGTCGACGAACGCCCGCCGGCTGCGCACCGCGTCGCCGGCGGCCGCGGCCATCCCGGTCCAGGCGAAGATGCCGATGTTCTCCTGCGCGTACCAGGGCAGGGGGCCCGCCAGCATGGCCACGCCCGTCAGCCCGGCCATCGTGAGCACGGCGATCCGCCAGGTGGTGGGCCGGTCGGTGCGGGAGGCCAGCGTGTACAGGGCGATCACCGTGGACATGGCGACCGGGGCCCGGGGCTCGCCCGTGGTCAGCTCCAGCAGGCAGAGCCCGATGGTCACGGCGAGCACGGTGCGCGTGTGCCGCCGCCGGAACACCAGCGCGGCCGCGCCCAGCACCATGAGCAGCAGGGAGAACGGCTCGGGGGTCCGGGTCCCGAACGTGGGCCCGTGCGGGCCGTGCGGATCGGCGAACGAGCCGACGACCATGGAGACGAGCGCCCCGAGCGCGAGAACGGCATCGGTGGCGAGCGGATGGGTCCGCATCCAGTGCCGGGTGGGGGCGAACGGCCCGAGGTGTGTCGTCACCCCGATACGGTACGGCCTGCCTCCGGCCGGGCGGACGGGCGTCAGAGGCCGGGACGCTGCGGGGGCAGCGGGGCGGCCGGGGGCGGGCGCCGGCCGAGGGGGGCCCGGGAGCGTGCGGGGCCCCATTTCGCGCGGACCACGCACACCGCCATGACGGCGGCGATGGCCGCGAGGTGCTCCTTGCCCGCCAGGTTGTCCTTGACCAGCACCTCGCCGATCATCACCGCGATCACGGCGGCCCCGGTCAGGTACGCCCGGTAGCGCCAGCACACGTAGATCGCGAGGCCGACCACCGCCGCCGACGGGCCGGTGTCGTTGACGACGCGGTCGGACACCGGCAGGCCGAAGGGGTGGTCGGGGCCCAGCGAGAGCCCGATCCGCGCGTACGTGGTCCCGGCGAGGGTGGCGACGTAGCCGATCAGCAGCGTGCGCCACCAGCCGATGCAGATCTCGGAGATCCCGAAGACCAGCAGGATCTGGGCGAGGGCCCCCCACACGGGCAGGTCGAGGGCGGGGACGAACAGGGACAGCGGGGTGCGCAGCAGGGCCAGCCACAGCGGGTCGGCGGCCTTGACCGACCCGAGGTTCTGGACCGGCTGGAACCCCCAGGACGTGTTCTGGACGATCTGGAAGACCGAGGTCAGGCAGACGGCCCCCAGCGTCATCGGGGCGGCCCGCCACTTGTCGCGGACGAGCGCGTCGCGGACGGTCCAGAACAGGGGCCCCCACTCGCGGCGGGCGAACCGCCGGAGGGGGGTGGTCGTCCACGCCGTCAACGATTGGTCTCCAGATGTCTGCGGTTCAGCCACTTCGGCAGCCCGGGAGCCTCCAGGAAGCCCTCGGCCCGGCCCGCCGCGATACCGATCCGCAGCAGGTCGGAGCTCTTCTCGAAGAGCATGAACCGCGGTTCCCAGATCGGCCGGTATTTGGCATTGGCCCGGTAGAGGGACTCGATCTGCCACCAGCGGGAGAAGAAGCTCAGCAGCGAGCGCCACATGCGCAGCACCGGACCCGCGCCGAGCTTGGACCCCCGCTCGAAGACGGAACGGAACATCGCGAAGTTGAGCGAGACCTGTGTGACGCCGATCTCCTTGGAGCGTTCCAGGAGTTCGATGACCATGAACTCCATCAGACCGTTCTCGGAATCGCGGTCGCGGCGCATCAGGTCCAGCGACAGACCCTTGGGGCCCCACGGCACGAAGGACAGCACGGCGCGCAGATCGCCGTTGCCGTCGGTGCACTCCAGCATCACGCACTGGCCGTCGCCGGGATCGCCCAGTCGGCCCAGTGCCATCGAGAAGCCGCGCTCGGTCGCACCGTCGCGCCAGTCGTCGGCGCGGGTGAGGAGCACGTCCATCTCCTCGGCCGGGATGTCGGCGTGCCGGCGGATCCGGACGGTGTACCCGGCGCGCTTGACGCGGTTGTAGGCCTGCCGGACGGTCCGCATGGCGCGGCCCTCCAGGGTGAACTCGTCGGTCTCGACGATGGCCTCGTCGCCCAGCTCCAGCGCGTCCAGACCGTGCCGCGCGTAGATCTGCCCGGCCTCCTCGCTCGCGCCCATCACGGCCGGCACCCAGCCGTGCTCGCGGGCCTCGGCCAGCCAGGGCTCGATGGCGCCGGGCCAGGCCTCGGGGTCGCCGATCGGGTCGCCGGAGGCCAGCGAGACCCCGCCGACGACGCGGTACGTGACGGCGGCCTTGCCGGTGGGGGACCAGATGACGGACTTCTCGCGGCGCAGCGCGAAGTAGCCGAGCGAGTCGCGGTCGCCCTGCCGGGCGAGCAGCGCGCGCAGCCTCTCCTCGTCCTCCTCGGTCAGCGGGTCGACGGCGCGGCGCGAGCGGAAGGCGGCGAGCAGCACGGCGATCAGCAGCAGCGTCGACATGACGTTGATGACGATGTCCACCCAGCCGGGAGTGGTGATCGCCGCGTAGTCGCGGGCGTTGGGCTCCAGGGTGATGAGCCGCATCACGCCGTACCGCCAGCGGGCCAGGAACGTGGCGTCGGCGGCGTCCGGGTCGGTGTTGGCGGCGCCGACGATCAGCGCGGCCAGCAGCGAGGTGGCCAGCAGGCCGACGGCGCCGACGAGGGTGGCCAGCTTGGGGTTGGAGCGGTCGCCCTTGGCGTAGAACTCCCGACGGCCGAGCAGCAGGGCGCCGACGAAGGCCGCCGTCAGGGCCAGGGAGACCCAGTTCTGGGTGTGGTCCCGGAACTCCGGGTAGCAGAGGTCGAAGTCGCCGCTGGTGCACGGGGCGAAGGCCGCGGTGGCGAAGGCCAGCAGCAGCATGCCGCTGAGCACCAGGTTCAGGATCCACGCGGCCCGCTTGCGGCGGCCCATGGTGACCGCGAGCAGCAGCGAGAACAGGCCGGACGCGAAGCCCGCCGTGAGCAGGTAAGGGGTGTAGAAATCGGCGGTGTTGTGGCGGCGCAGGTCCTGCCCGAGCGAAAGCCACACCGCGCTGAGGAAGTTGACGAAGGTGACGGCGCGCAGGTACCAGACCGCGAACGCGGCGCTGCGCCGCGACCGGGCGGATCCCCGGCCGGTCTCGCGGCCGCCCCCTTCGTCCTTCTTCTCGTCTTTCCTGCTGTTCGTGTCTTTGCCGGATCCTTGTGCTGCCTTGGCAGCCTGTGCGGTCCGGTCAATGTCTGCGCTGGTCAAGCGGGCCTCTCCCATAAAACGCGATCATATGGGGCGCCGCCGACCGGACGCTCAGTCCTTCGGCTCCTCAGGCTCCGCAGGCTCCTGCGCCACCCGCTCCGGGAGGTCCGCCGCGAGCGCGGCGGCCGCCTGGACCAGGGGGAGAGCTAGCAATGCCCCGGTTCCCTCTCCCACTGTGACGCCGTGGTCGAGCACCGGGTTGAGTGCCATCCGGTCCAGGGCCTTCGTCTGGCCCGGCTCGCCGCTGGCCTGCCCGGCCAGCCACCAGTCGGGGGCCCGGAACGCGGCGCGCTGGGCCACCAGACCGCAGGCCGCCGAGACGATGCCGTCCAGGATGACCGGCGTACGACGGACCGCGCACTGCAGCAGGAACCCGGTGATCGCGGCCACGTCGGCGCCGCCGACCGCCGCGAGCAGGGCCACCTGGTCGCCGAGGACCGGGCGGGCCCGGCGCAGCGCGTCGCGGATCGCCGCGCACTTGCGCATCCACGTCAGGTCGTCGATGGGCAGTCCCCCGCGGCCGGTGACCACAGAGGCGTCGGTTCCGCACAGGGCGGCGACGAGCGTCGCCGCGACCGTGGTCCCGCCGACGCTCACGTCCCCGAGGACCACGAGGTCGGTGCCCGAGTCGGCCTCCTCGTCGGCGATCCGCACCCCGAGCCGCAGGGCCGCGTCGGCCTCCTCGAGGGTGAGCGCGTCCTCGATGTCGATCCGCCCGCTGCCGCGGCGTACGCGGTGGCGGACCACGTCCTCGGGCAGCAGCCCGGGCTCGCAGTCCAGGCCGGCGTCCACGATCCGTACGGGGGCGCCGAGGCGCCCGGCGAGGATCGAGACGGGGCTGTTCCCGTCGAGCACGGAGCGCACCAGCTCGTGCGCACTGCCGGCGGCGCGGGCGGACACCCCCTCGGCGGCGATCCCGTGGTCGGCGGCGAACAGCACGACGCGGGGCCGTTCGATCGGGCGGACGGGCACCCGCCCCTGCGCGGCGGCGAGCCACTCGGCGAGCTCGTCGAGCCGCCCCAGCGCCCCGGCCGGCACGGCCAGCCGCTCACGGCGTTCCTCGGCGTCACGCCGGACGCCCCCGTCGGGGCGCTCGATCAGATCGGAGAAGTCGTCGAGATTCAGCGTGGTCATCTGCCAGAGCGTACAGCGGGTAAGGCCCTCCCCAAGCCCCGTCCGGGCCGCTCGCCGGGCGGGGCGCGGAGTCAGTCCTTCAGGACCACCGCCTGCCCGGCGACCACCATCAGGACGTGCTCGCACTCGGCGGCCACCAGGCTGTTCAGGCGCCCCAGTTCGTCGCGGAAACGCCGGCCGGAAGCGGTTGCCGGAACGACGCCCGAGCCCACCTCGTTGCTGACGGCCACCACCGTGCGGCGGGTGGCCCGCACGGCCGCCACCAGCTCCGCCACCCGCTCCCGCAGCTCCTTCTGGCCCCGCCCCGCCCACACGGCGTCGTCCCAGGCCCCCGCCCGGTCCATCGCGTCGGTCAGCCACAGCGCCAGACAGTCGATCAGCAACGGCGGCCCTCCCTCCACCAGCAGCGGCACCAGCTCGCACGTCTCCACCGTGCGCCAGCTCCCCGGCCGCCGGTCCCGGTGCAGGCCGATCCGCGCCGCCCATTCCGCATCGCCGTCCCGGGTTCCGCCGGTGGCCACGTAGACCACCTCCGGGAAGCCCGCCAGCCGCCGCTCCGCCTCGAAGGACTTCCCCGAGCGGGCCCCGCCGAGCACCAGCGTCCGGCGCGGCAGGTCCGGCACCGCGTGGTACTCGCCCACCGTCACCGTCGTCCCGTCCGGCACCGCCCGCGCGCCGGCCGCGGCGCACCGGCGCTCCAGTTCCCGGCCCGGCGGGGTGTCGTGGTCCAGGTGCACGGCGATCACGTCGGTGGTCGGCCCGGCGGCGCCGCTCGCCCGCAGCCGCACCAGCGCCTCCGGCCGGCCCAGCACGTCCGCGAGGACCGTGTCGTACGGACGCTGCCCGGCGGCGCCTCCCCCAGACTCCGTCCGGGGGGACCCCCAGCCGGCCGGCGCCCCGCCGGGCGGGAGGTACAGGAGCCGGCTGCCGTCCGGCCCGGTCACCTCGTACCCGGTGCCCGGCGCGTCCATCGGCACCGCCCGCACGCGGTGCCCGCTGATCACCGCGAGCTCCCGCCCGTCCGGCACCCGCCCGGCGGCCGGCAGCCCCGGCGGCAGCTCGACCGGCGGCCCGTCGTGCGGATGGGTGAGCAGGACCTGCCGTACGCCGGCCAGCGAATGCCCCGCGCGGGCGCCGGCGAAGACCGCCCCGGGGGTCAGGTCGAGCAGCAGCGCCCCGTCGACGAGGAGGGACGTCGCGGCGCGCGACCGGGGGCCGACGGAGACCGCGCAGGCCGCGCAGGGACAGCCGGGGCGGGGCAGTCCTTCGGGTGTGCCGGTGCCGAGCAGAGTGAGTTCCACGAGAAGATCCTCCCGCGTCGCCGGGACTGGTGCGCGCCCGGCTACTCTGCGGGCAGACTCAAGAAGAGATGCGTGCGAGCAGCGGACGAGCAACGGAGGCGGACATGGCGTGGACGTGGCGGTTCGAGAAGGCCGACGGCAGCGAGACGAGCCCGGCGGTCGAGCCGGAGGAGTTCACCACGCAGGGCGACGCGGAGTCGTGGATCGGCGAGGTCTGGAAGGAGCTGCTGGAAGGCGGCACCGAGCAGGTGAAGCTGTCCGACGACAACGGCACCGAGCTGTACACGATGAGCCTGCGTGAGGCTCTGAACGCCTGAGCGGCGGCTGCCGATGCAGGAAGCCCGGACCCCGTCGGGGTCCGGGCTTCCCGGGTTCTGCGGGTGGTGTGCCGGGGCGGGTCAGCCCCGTACGCCGCACAGGTGCAGCAGCGCCGCGACACCGCGGTACGGGTCGGTCCGTCCGGCGCGGTCCTCGGCGGCCAGCAGCTGCTCCAGCTCCTCGTCCGGGGGAAGTTCCTCGCCGGCCTCGGTCCCGTCGGTGAAGACGCGTACGCCGTACCAGGCCTGCAGCGGTGCGCCGATCCCGGACAGGGTGGCGGTGAGCCCGGCCAGCCGGTCGGCCCGTACCTCCAGGCCCAGCCGGTTCGTGTAGTCGATGGTGTCGAAGGCGGCCAGAGCGGCCGGCCAGTCGGCGTCCAGCCCGGGCCGCATCGCGAGGGCGTCGCCGTTGCGCACCAGCAGGGACAGCAGTCCGCCGGGTGCCAGCATCCGGGCCAGCCCGGCGAGCATCGCGTCCGGCTCGGGCACGTACATCAGAACGCCGTGGCACAGCACCACGTCGAAGCTGCCCGGCAGGAAGTGCGCGCCGGTCTCGCGGCCGTCGCCCTCCATGAGCCGGACCCGGTCCCGGATCCCGGCGGGCTCGGCCGCGAGCGCCTCCTGGGCGACGGCGAGCATGGCGGGGTCCTGCTCCAGTCCGGTGACCTTGTGCCCGGCGCGGGCGAGACGCAGCGCCTGGGTGCCCTGGCCCATGCCGACGTCCAGGACGCGCAGCCGCTGCCCGACCGGGAAGCGGTGCGCGATCTGTTCGTCGACCTGCCGGCCCACGAGCTCCTGGCGGACGGCGTTGCGCAGTCCGCCCAAGCCCTCGAGCCACAGCCGGGCTCCCCCCGCGAAGCCGTCTCCCGACGCTCCGGGCTTCCCTCCGCTCAGGGCCGTTCCCCGCGCTTGACCTGCGGCTTCGGCAGGCGCAGTCGGCGCATCTGCAGGGTGCGCATCAGGCCGTACGCGACGGCGCCGCGGCGCGGCTCGTCGGGGAAGCGCGCGGCGAGGGCCTTGCGCAGGCGGAAGCCCATGCCGACGGAGTCGACGATGATCAGGGCGATCACGGCCAGCCACAGCATGAGGGCGATGTTCTGGATCGACGGCACCCGCACCATGCTGAGCACCAGGATGATCACTGCCAGCGGCAGGAACATCTCGGCGACGGAGAAGCGGGAGTCCACGAAGTCGCGGACGAACCGGCGGACGGGGCCCTTGTCGCGGGCGGGCAGATAGCGCTCGTCGCCACTGGCCAGCGCCTCGCGCTGCTTGGTCATCTCCACCCGGCGGCGCTCACGCGCACGCTTGGCGTCCTCCTTGCGGTTGCCGGTCGAGGCCACCACGGCCTTGCGCTGCGACTGGGCCACAGCACGCTTCGGCGTCGGGCGGCCCTTCGGGGCCTGCGGGTCACGGGGCTGCGAGAGGTCGGCGGTCACCTTGTCGGTGGCTGCGGCCTTCTCTTCCTTGGAGGAACGGCTACCAAACACAAAACCCAAGCCTACGTGGTTGCGGGCGGGTACCCCACCCCGGCGGGGAACGATCCGGCAACGGCGGGCGTCTTCCCTGTGCAGGGTTCTTGCGGTGGGCGGGCTCGGGGGAGCACCTACTCCCTACGCCTGACAGGGGCAGGGGTGGAGTCGTTCTGGAGGAGGAGCGCATCCGCACAGGAACAGTGCGGTAATGGAGACAGGGCCCGTACTGTGGGTTCTGTCGGTGACCTGGAGCACAGTCCGTCTAGAAGGGGGCGCGCGAAGCCCATGAGCGGTGTCATGAAGCGTATGGGGATGATCTTCCGCGCGAAGGCGAACAAGGCCCTGGACCGGGCCGAGGACCCGCGCGAGACCCTCGACTACTCGTACCAGAAGCAGCTGGAGCTGCTTCAGAAGGTGCGCCGCGGCGTCGCCGACGTGGCGACCTCCCGCAAGCGCCTGGAGCTGCAGCTGAACCAGCTGCAGGGCCAGTCCGCCAAGCTCGAGGACCAGGGCCGCAAGGCCCTCGCCCTGGGCCGCGAGGACCTGGCGCGCGAGGCGCTGTCCCGGCGGGCCTCGCTGCAGCAGCAGGTCAGCGACCTGGAGGTGCAGCACCAGACCCTGCAGGGCGAGGAGGAGAAGCTGACCCTCGCCGCGCAGCGCCTGCAGGCCAAGGTGGATGCCTTCCGTACGAAGAAGGAGACCATCAAGGCCACGTACACGGCGGCGCAGGCGCAGACCCGGATCGCGGAGTCCTTCTCCGGCATCTCCGAGGAGATGAGCGACGTCGGCCTGGCCATCCAGCGGGCCGAGGACAAGACCGCCCAGCTGCAGGCCCGCGCCGGCGCGATCGACGAGCTGCTGGCCTCCGGCGCCCTCGACGACCAGAGCGGCCTCGGCTCCAAGGACGACATCCAGGCCGAGCTGGACCGCCTCTCCGGCGGTACGGACGTGGAGCTGGAGCTCCAGCGGATGAAGGCCGAGCTGGCGGGCGGCCCGTCGGCGCAGCAGCAGGCCATCGAGGGCGGTGCCCCGGGCAGCGCCCAGCAGCCGCAGGCCCAGCACCGGTTCGACAAGCAGTAGGACGGGGCCCGTCATGATTGTCCGCATCATGGGGGAAGGCCAGGTGAAGGTGGCCGACAGCCACTTCACCGAGCTCAACAAGCTGGACGACGACCTGCTCGCGGAGATGGAGAGCGGTGACGAGCAAGGTTTCCGGCGCACGCTGTGCGCGCTGCTCGAGGCCGTACGGCGGCTCGGCGAGCCGCTGCCGGACGATGCGCTGGAGCCGTCCGAGCTGATCCTGCCCGCGGAGGACGCCTCGCTCGACGAGGTCAAGGAGATGCTCAGCGACGACGGCCTGATCCCGGGCTGAACCGCCCGGCAGGACAGGGACGTGACGGCGCCCGGCCGCCCCCTCGCGGGGGCGGCCGGGCGCGCTCAGTGCTTCGTCGGCTTCGAGACCGCCGTCCGCTCCGGATCCGGGGTCCCGCCGATGAAGTTCTCGAACCTGCGGCGCGGGGCCGCCCACCGCCGGTCGTGGTGGAACGCGCGCAGCTTGGCCTTGGCGCGGGCCCGCGGGCGCTTCGCGTAGAACCTCTTCGCGTAGGGGGAGCCGGGCCGGGCCAGCCGGATCGCCCCGATCAGCGCCACGAAGGGGATGACGGTGCCGAAGAACGCGGTGCGCGCCTTGCCCTTCCACAGGGCGATCAGGGCCAGGAAGAAGTTCGTCGCGGTGTTCATGATGATGAGCCCGCGGCTCTGCCGCTCGTCGGCGGTCAGGTCGTTGACGCCGAACGGCAGGAACCCGCCCAGAACCAGCGCCACCAGCGCGGCCGTCAGCACCACGATCTCGACGCTCTTGCGGCCCTGTTCGCTCCAGTAGACGTCGTCGAGGTGCAGGATCAGCGCGAACTCGTCCAGCACCAGGCCGGCGCCCAGCCCGAAGATGACGGCGGAGAGCAGCGCGCCGAATCCGTGCCGGCCGCTGCCGACGGCCCCGAACCCGCCGATGATCACGAGGACGACGCCGGGCACCACGTGGTGGATGTGCAGGCCGCCCGGGGTGACGTTCTTGAACGGCCCCCGCCCGGCCCGGATCAGCCGGGTGATCACACGGGTGACGAGGAACGACATCACGAACGAGAGCAGGGCGAGGAGCAGGGGGAGCTTCCCCGGTTCGACGATGTTCCGGTACCACCAGTGACCCATACCGCCGGCTCCCTGTTGTGGGCAGCTCCCCAATTTCCCGTATGCGGCAATTTACCGCCCTCGGAGAGCGGGTAGCGTTCGCGCCGATGAAAGATTCGTTCGACGACCAGCCCCCCGCGCCGCCCCTGACGCCGCCCGCGGAGCGCGCCTCGCTGCGCGACGGCCTGCGCTTCGCGTTCGGCACGCTCACCGTGCTGCCCGCCCGCATCACCCGCTGGGACCGGCCCGCGGCCCGTACCGGCATGGCCTGTGCGCCGCTCGCCGGGCTGGTCGTGGGCCTGCTCGCCGCCGTGCCGGGGGTGCTGCTGCTGCTCCTGGGCGGCGGCCCGCTGCTCGCGGCGGCCGTCACCGTCGCCGTACCGGCCGCCCTGACCCGGGCGCTGCACCTCGACGGGCTCGCCGACACCGCCGACGGGCTGGGCAGCGCGAAGCCGGCCGAGACGGCCCTGCGGATCATGAAGCAGTCCGACATCGGCCCCTTCGGGGTGGTGGCGCTGCTGCTGGTGCTGATGGCCCAGGCCGGGGCGCTGGCCGACCTCTACGCCGAGAGCTGGTTCCACGGGGCCCTGGCGACGGTCATCGCGGCCGTCACCGCCCGGCTGGCCATGACCATGGCCGCCCGTGACGGCGTACCGCCGGCCCGCCCCGAGGGGCTGGGGGCGGCGGTCGCCGGAGTGCTCCCCAAGGGCTCGGCCATCGGGATCGCCGCACTGGTGGCCGTCCTGGCCGGGGCCGCCGCCCTGCCGGTGGGCCCGGGGGCCGCCGTGCAGTGCGCGGCCGCGGTCCTGATCGCCCTGGCGGCGGCGGAACACCTGCTCCGCCGCTGCGTACGCCGCTTCGACGGGGTCACGGGCGACGTGTTCGGCGCCCTCGCCGAGGTCTCGGCGACGACGGCCCTGATCGTCCTGGCCCTGGGCTGACCCGTAGGGTTCGGGGCGTGGAAGAGACGCCGACGACCATCAGGGTGCTGCTCGCCGACGACCAGGCCCTGCTCCGCAGCGCCTTCAAGGTGCTGGTCGACTCCGAGCCCGACATGGAGGTCGTCGGCGAGGCTTGCGACGGCGCCCAGGCCTGCGAACTCGCCCGGGCAACCCGGCCCGACGTGGTCCTCATGGACATCCGGATGCCCGGCACCGACGGTCTCGCCGCCACCCGCATGATCAGCGCCGACCCCGAACTCGCCGCCGTCCGCGTGGTCATGCTGACGACCTTCGAGGTCGACGAGTACGTCGTCCAGTCCCTGCGGGCCGGCGCCTCCGGGTTCCTCGGCAAGGGCGCCGAGCCCGAGGAGCTGCTCAACGCCATCCGCGTCGCCGCAGCCGGGGAGGCGCTGCTGTCCCCGGCGGCCACCAAAGGGCTCATCGCCACCTTCCTCGCCCAGGGCGGCGGCGCCGACCCCGCCGGACCCGCCGCCGTGCACGCCGAGCGGCTCGCCGCGCTGACCGTCCGGGAGCGCGAGGTCCTCGTCCACGTCGCCGCGGGCCTGTCCAACGACGAGATCGCCCGCCGGCTCGAGGTCAGCCCGCTCACCGTCAAAACCCATGTGAACCGGGCCATGGCGAAGCTCGGCGCCCGCGATCGCGCCCAACTGGTGGTCATCGCCTACGAATCGGGACTGGTCCGGCCCCGGGCCGAGTAGGGCCACGGCCGGCCGCAGGGCCGTGGAGTACGGCCGCGTACTGCGGACGCGGTATGCGGCGTATAAAGACGCGGGACCTGGGGGCGACGCAGCGCCGCCCCGGCGTACGGAAGGCTGAAGGCCCGCGGCCTTCAGGCCCAGCCCCGCGCACGCCACAGCAGAGAGATCCCAACCCATGTCCTGGCTGTCCCGCTTCAGCCTGGCGCAGAGAGCGCTGGTCGGCCTCGTGTCGATCACCGCACTGCTCTTCGGCGCCATAGCCATCCCGCAGCTCAAGCAGCAGCTGCTGCCGTCCATCGAACTGCCGATGGTGTCCGTGCTCGCGCCGTACCAGGGCGCCTCGCCCGACGTGGTGGAGAAGCAGGTCATCGAACCGATCGAGGCCACGCTCAAGGGCGTCGACGGCATCACCGGCATCACCTCCACCGCCAGCGAGGGCAACGCCCTCATCATGGCCAAGTTCGACTACGGCGACAGCGGCACCAAGCAGCTCGTCGCCGACGTCCAGCAGGCCGTGAACCGGGCGCGCGTACGGCTGCCCGCCGAGGTGGACCCGCAGGTCGTGGCCGGTTCCACCGACGACATCCCGACCGTCGTCCTCGCCGTCACCTCGGACAAGGACCAGCAGGCGCTCGCCGACCAGCTGAACCGTTCCGTCGTCCCCGTCCTCGAGGACATCGAGGGCGTCGGCCAGGTCAGCGTCGACGGGGTCCAGGACCTCCAGATCGCCGTCACCCCCGACAACGCCAAGCTCGCGGCGGCCGGCCTCGACGGCGCCGCCCTCGCGCAGGGCCTCCAGGCGGGCGGCGCGACCGTCCCCGCCGGCTCCTTCGACGAGGCGGGCAAGAACCGGACCGTCCGCGTCGGCGGCGGCTACACCTCCCTCGCCCAGCTCGAGGACCTGCGCCTGAGCGCCGGCCCCGGCAAGCCGGCCGTGCGCCTGGCCGACGTCGCCACCGTCAAGCAGGAGCCCGCCAAGGCCGTCTCCATCACCCGCACCAACGGCAAGCCCAGCCTCGCCCTCGTCCTCACCATGGACAAGGACGGCAGCGCCGTCGCGATCTCCGACGCCGTCCAGGACAAGCTGCCCGAGCTGCGCACCGCGCTCGGCGCCGGCGCCGAGCTGACCGTCGTCAGCGACCAGGGCCCGCCCGTCGCCAAGTCCATCTCCAGCCTCACCACCGAGGGCCTGCTCGGCCTGCTCTTCGCGGTGATCGTGATCCTGGTCTTCCTGGCCTCGCTGCGCTCGACGCTGGTCACCGCGGTCTCCATCCCGCTGTCCGTGGTCCTCGCGCTGATCGTGCTGTGGACCCGCGACCTGTCGCTCAACATGCTGACCCTGGGCGCGCTCACCATCGCCATCGGCCGCGTCGTCGACGACTCGATCGTGGTCCTGGAGAACATCAAGCGCCACCTCGGCTACGGCGAGGAGCGCGAGGCCGCCATCATCACCGCGGTCAAGGAGGTCGCCGGCGCGGTCACCTCCTCCACGCTCACCACCGTCGCCGTCTTCCTGCCGATCGCCTTCGTCGGCGGCATGGTCGGCGAGTTCTTCGGCCCGTTCTCCCTCACCGTCGCCGCGGCCCTGCTGGCCTCGCTGATCGTCTCCCTGACGGTCGTGCCGGTGCTCTCCTACTGGTTCCTGCGCGCGCCGAAGGGCGTGGTGGCCGGCGACCCCGAGAGTGCGGCGAAGGCGCGGCGCGAAGCCGAGGAGAAGGAGGCGAAGAGCCGTCTCCAGCGGTTCTACGTACGGGCCCTGGGGCTGGTCACCCGCCGCCGGATCGCCACCCTCGTCGTCGCGGTCGTCGTCCTCATCGCCACGTTCGGGATGGCGCCCCTGCTGAAGACCAACTTCTTCGACCAGGGCGAGCAGAGCGTCCTGACGGTCAAGCAGCAGCTGCCCCCGGGCACCTCGCTGGCCGCCTCCGACGCTGCCGGCCGGCGGGTCGAGAAGGCCCTGACCGAGGTCAAGGGCGTCAAGGACTACCAGGTCACCGTCGGCTCCTCCGGTTTCCTGGCCGCCTTCGGCGGCGGTACGGGCTCCAACCAGGCCTCGTACCAGGTCACCCTGGAGGACTCCGGCGACTCCGAGGGCGTCAAGAAGCGCATCGAGGACGCCCTCGGCAAGCTCGACGGCATCGGCGACACCAGCATCTCGGCGGGCGGCGGCTTCGGCAGCCAGAATCTCAGCGTGGTCGTCAAGGCGGGCGACGCGGCCGTCCTCGCCCAGGCCGCCGAGCAGGTCCGGGCCGAGGTGGCCACGCTCGACGACGTCACCGACGTGCAGAGCGACCTGTCCCAGTCCGTGCCCCGGATCTCGGTCACCGCCACCCCGAAGGCCGCCGAGGCGGGCCTGAACCAGGCCGCGCTCGGCGCGATCGTGGCCCAGGCCGTACGGGGCAATCCGGCGGGCAAGGCCGTACTGGACAACACCGAGCGGGACATCGTCATCAAGTCCGCGCAGCCGGCCACCACCCTGGCCGAACTGCAGGCGCTCCCGGTCGGCCCGGTCAAGCTCGGCGACGTCGCCGAGGTCAAGGAGGTCCCCGGCCCGGTCTCGATGACCCGGATCGACGGCGCCCGCGCCGCCACCGTCACCGCGAAGCCGGTGGGCGACAACACCGGCGCGATCGGCGCCGCGCTCCAGACGAAGATCAGCGCACTGGACCTGCCCGACGGGGCCACGGCCACCATCGGCGGCGTCTCCGAGGACCAGGGCGAGGCCTTCGCCTCGCTGGGCCTGGCCATGCTCGCGGCCATCGCCATCGTGTTCATGCTGCTCGTGGCCACGTTCCGGTCGCTGATCCAGCCGCTGGTCCTGCTGGTGTCCATCCCGTTCGCGGCGACCGGCGCGCTCGGCCTGCTGCTCGTGACCGGCACCCCGCTGGGGGTCCCGGCCATGATCGGCATGCTGATGCTCATCGGCATCGTCGTGACCAACGCGATCGTCCTGATCGACCTGGTCAACCAGTACCGCGCCCAGGGCCTCGGCGTCGTCGAAGCCGTCATCGAGGGCGGCCGGCACCGCCTGCGCCCGATCCTCATGACGGCCCTCGCGACGATCTTCGCGCTGCTCCCGATGGCGCTCGGCGTCACCGGCGAGGGCGGGTTCATCTCGCAGCCGCTCGCGGTCGTGGTGATCGGCGGCCTGGTCAGCTCGACCCTGCTGACGCTGCTCCTGGTGCCGACGCTGTACACGATGATCGAGCTCCGCAAGGAGCGCCGCCGCGCCAGGCGCGAGGCCAGGCGGACGGCCCGCCTGAGGGTGGTCCCGTCCCCGGACGAGTCCTCGGACGAGGAGTCCCCGGTCACGGTCTGACGCACGTCCGACGGACGACGAAGGGCCGCCCCCTCGATCGAGGGGGCGGCCCTTCGGGCGTACTGCGGGCGTACGGGAGGAGACGGCTACGGGAGCGCGAGCATGCGCTCCAGGGCGAGCTTCGCGAAGCTCTCCGTCTCCTTGTCGACCTGGATCTGGTTCACGAGGTTGCCCTCGGCCAGGGACTCCAGGGTCCACACCAGGTGGGGGAGGTCGATGCGGTTCATCGTCGAGCAGAAGCAGACCGTCTTGTCGAGGAAGACGACCTCCTTGTCCTGCGCGGCAAATCGATTCGCCAGGCGGCGGACGAGGTTCAGCTCCGTGCCGATGGCCCACTTGGATCCGGCCGGGGCCGCCTCCAGCGCCTTGATGATGTACTCCGTCGAGCCGACGTAGTCCGCGGCCGCCACGACCTCGTGCTTGCACTCGGGGTGGACGAGGACGTTCACGCCGGGGATGCGGGCGCGCACGTCGTTGACCGAGTCGACCGAGAACCGGCCGTGCACCGAGCAGTGGCCGCGCCACAGGATCATCTTGGCGTTCCGCAGCTGCTCGGCGGTCAGGCCGCCGTTCGGCTTGTGCGGGTTGTAGAGCACGCAGTCGTCGAGGGACATGCCCATGTCGCGCACCGCGGTGTTGCGGCCCAGGTGCTGGTCCGGCAGGAAGAGCACCTTCTCGCCCTGCTCGAAGGCCCACTCGAGGGCCTTCTTGGCGTTGGACGACGTGCAGATCGTGCCGCCGTGCTTGCCGGTGAACGCCTTGATGTCCGCCGAGGAGTTCATGTACGAGACGGGGACCGTCACGTCCGCTATGCCCGCCTCGGTGAGCACGTCCCAGCACTCGGCGACCTGCTCGGCGGTGGCCATGTCGGCCATCGAGCAGCCGGCCGCGAGGTCGGGCAGGACGACCTTCTGGTCGTCCGAGGTCAGGATGTCCGCGGACTCCGCCATGAAGTGGACGCCGCAGAAGACGATGTACTCGGCCTCCGGCTTGGCGGCCGCGTCCTTGGCCAGCTTGAAGGAGTCGCCGGTGACGTCGGCGAACTCGATCACCTCGTCACGCTGGTAGTGGTGGCCGAGGATGAAGACCTTGTCCCCGAGCTTCTCCTTGGCCGCGCGGGCGCGCGCGACCAGGTCCGGGTCCGACGGCGAGGGCAGGTCGCCGGGGCACTCCACCCCGCGCTCGCTCTTGGGGTCGGCCTCACGGCCGAGCAGCAGCAGGGCAAGGGGCGTCGGCTGGACGTCCAAAGGCTGGGCGGTGGTCACGACACGCACCCTTTCTGTTCTGCGACAAGGGGAACTTCTGGAGCTGGGCTTCGACTTCTCGTCTATTTGACGCTATCTATGATAGCCGCTTCACGTCACTTTGACGATGCCGATAGTGTCGATGTGACGAATTCCCCTGAGATGAAGCACTCGGTCCGTCGGGCCCAGCCGCCCGGGAGGGTGTGCGAGCATGAATAACCAAGACATGCGTCGGGTCCGGAATGAATCCGCGGCCCCGCTCGTTGCCATCGACGGCAAGAGTCCGACGTTTCCCTGCTTCCGGCGGGGAGCCGCCCACTTCGGGAGTGAATGCAGATGTCCGTACAGGACGACAAGACCACTGTGAGCGACGGCATCCTCCTGTCCGACGCCGCCGCCGAGAAGGTCAGGACCCTGCTGGAGCAGGAAGGCCGCGATGACCTGGCGCTTCGCGTCGCCGTCCAGCCCGGCGGCTGCTCCGGCCTGCGCTACCAGCTCTTCTTCGACGAGCGGTCCCTCGACGGTGACGTCGTCAAGGACTTCGACGGCGTGAAGGTCGTCACGGACCGGATGAGCTCCCCGTACCTGCACGGTGCCTCGATCGACTTCGTCGACACCATCGAGAAGCAGGGCTTCACGATCGACAACCCCAACGCCACCGGCTCCTGCGCCTGCGGCGACTCGTTCAGCTAGGCCCGTCGTCCGGCTGAGCCCTGAGCGAGCCCGAACGACGAAAGGCCCCCGGCACCTCTCGGTGCCGGGGGCCTTTCGCGTAGGGGCTACTGCCGGGGGAGCGGCTTGCCCGAGGTCACGTCGACCACCTTGCGCTCACCGAGCGGCTGCTGGAGGGTCGTCGACACCGTCATGTCCTGGGCGACCATGATGCAGGCCCGGCCCGGCTCGTTCGGGGTGTCGGTGATCTTCACCATGACCGACCCGGCCTCCTCCCGCGCCTCCAGGGCGTAGGTGCTGCACACCCCGCCCCAGAAGTTCACGGTCAGCTTCCGGTCGTCCTCCTTGTACGAGAACCCGGGCACGGTCCGGCCGCCCTTGGGGGCCGAAGGCGCGGCGGAGCCGTTCTCGGCGGCCGGCTGGACCACCGTGCGCCCTGCGCCGCCGTTGCTGCCCGCCACCTCGAACAGCCAGGCCGGCACCAGGCCGCGCGCGCCGTCCACGGTCCCCGGGGCCAGCCCGAGCACGGCCCCCTTCACGGTCTCCGTCCGCGGCGGCTTCATCGGACGCGGCTCCGGGTTGCAGGGCAGCGTGTCCGAGGGCCCGACCGGGGTGTCCGGGGTCAGCGGGACCGAGGTCGCGCAGCCGCTCGGCCCCGGGTCCGTACCGCCCGACCCGGCGGAGGACCGGTTCAGCCGGGCCAGCGCCTCGACGGCCCCGACCACCGGCTGATCGGCGGCGCGCACGGGTGCCTTCAGCTCGCCGCTGCCCGCCACCACCTGGGAGTCCGCAGCCACGCTGACCTTCGTGGACCAGCCCTGCGTGGGCAGCCCGTCGATCACCGGGTCGGCGTTGACCACGCGGACGGCGCCCTGGACGAGCCGGGCGTCCAGCTTGGCCCCGCTCTGGCCGGCGGCCGCGAGCACCGGGGCGGCGGCGGCCTTGGCGGCCTCCTCGCTCACCGGTGCACCCCCCCTGGCGGCCGCACCGCCCGCGCCGTCCGCCTCCTGGGCGCCCTGGGGGAGCGTGGCCGGGCCGCAGGTGTCCTTGCCGCGCTTGCAGTCGTCACCGGCGCCGCCCGCCCCCTGGAAGCGGGCGAAGTTCCAGGTGCCGGGCGCCTTGCGGTTCACCGTGAGCCGGGGCCCGGCGCCGTCCGCGGTCTCCCCGGCCTGCCAGACGTCGCCGGTCAGCCGCGGGGTGCCCGGGATGCCGAGGGCCGTCGCGAGCCGGGCCACCTCCTCCGAGGTGACCTCGCCGGTCGCGGCGAAGGCCGGCGCGGTCGCCGGAGCCTCGGGGAGGGCCACGTCCGCCCGGTACGTCACCCCGCTGCCGTGCGGATCCGGCTCGCCCGGGGCGATGCCCGGCCCCGAGGGGCTCGGCGCGACGCGGGGCGCCGAGGCCGCGCTGTCACCCGTACGACCGCCCGGCGTACCGTCGCCGGAGGCCGCCGCCGCCCAGTACGCCGTACCGCCGCCTGCGAGCAGGACGGCGGCCGCGATCGAGCCGATGGCCCAGGCCGGCCGCCGCCGAGTGCCGCGTGGTGTGTCGGGTTGTTCGCTGGTCACCGCTTGCTCCTTCGCCTGTACCGCAGTGGCTGATGCGGCTGTGACGGAACAGACGGCGAACCGGTTCCCCGGTCGCCGGCGGCTACTCGCCGTACTCGGCCGTGGAAGCGATCAGGCGGGCCGAGGCCGGCGGGACGCTGATCCCGTGGATCTGGGACGGCGCCACCCGGGTCGGCCGGGGGTGTGCCGGGACCGTCCAGTGCGGGGCCATCCTGGCGCAGTCGCCCAGCAGCCGCTCGAATTCCGGCTGCGTGTCGGCCGCGTTCTCGTACCCGAAACCATCGGTAGAGGTCATGGGGCACGGTAGGCACGGCCCCGCGGGTGAAGAAAGACCTACTACGGGGTAGTTTCGTGCGGTCGGCCGCGGGGCAGCGACCGGGTAGTTTTGACTGTCCCCCTCGCCGTCCCTCGCAGGAGCGTCCACGCCGTGCGTATCGCCATCACCGGCTCCATCGCCACCGACCACCTCATGACCTTCCCCGGCCGCTTCGCCGACCAGCTCGTCGCGGACCAGCTGCACACGGTCTCCCTCTCCTTCCTCGTCGACAACCTCGACGTACGGCGGGGCGGTGTCGGCCCGAACATCTGCTTCGGCATGGGCCAGCTCGGCATCCGCCCCATCCTGGTCGGCGCGGCCGGGTACGACTTCGACGAGTACCGCGCATGGCTGGACCGGCACGGCGTCGACACCGCCTCCGTGCGGATCTCCGAGGTCCTGCACACCGCGCGCTTCGTGTGCACCACGGACGCCGACCACAACCAGATCGGCTCCTTCTACACGGGCGCGATGAGCGAGGCCCGCCTGATCGAGCTGAAGGCGGTCGCGGACCGGGTGGGCGGGCTCGACCTCGTCCTCATCGGCGCCGACGACCCCGAGGCGATGCTGCGCCACACGGAGGAGTGCCGGACGCGGGGCATCCCGTTCGCGGCGGACTTCTCGCAGCAGATCGCCCGGATGGACGGCGACAACATCCGCACCCTGATGGAGGGTGCGACGTACCTCTTCTCGAACGAGTACGAGAAGGGCCTCATCGAGTCGAAGTCCGGCTGGTCGGACGAGGAGATCCTCGCCAAGGTCGGCACCCGGGTGACGACGCTGGGCTCGCGGGGCGTGCGGATCGAGCGGGTCGGCGAGGAGCCGATCGTCGTCGGCTGCCCCGAGGAGACGGCGAAGATCGACCCGACGGGCGTCGGCGACGCGTTCCGCGCCGGGTTCCTGACCGGTCTGGGCTGGGGCGTGGGCCTGGAGCGGGCCGCGCAGGTCGGCTGCATGCTGGCCACGCTCGTGATCGAGACGCTGGGCACCCAGGAGTACACGCTGGCGCGGGCCCACTTCATGGAGCGCTTCACGAAGGCCTACGGCGACGCCGCCGCCTCCGAGGTCCGCGCCCACCTGGCCGCGTAGGCGCACTCGGACGCCGGCGGGGCTGGACCTCAGACCCGCCGGCGGACCGTGTACGCCACCCCCACCGGGCGGGGGGCTTCGCCCAGGTACGTGTGGCCGCGCATCGTGCACCAGGCCGGGATGTCCAGGCGGGCCACCTCGTCGTCCGACAGGACGGTCACGGTCCCGCCGACCGGGACCGTACCGATGACCCGGGCCAGCTCGATCACCGGCTGCGGGCAGCGCAGGCCCAGCGCGTCGACCTCCAGCGCGTCCGACACCGGCTCCACGGCCACCGGTTCGCCCACGCCGAGCGTGGCGCGCACCCCCGCCACCACCCCGGGCAGGACCTCCAGGAAGCCGTTCACCTCCTCGGCCGTCGTCCCCGACGGCAGGGAGACCCGTACGTTCCCCTCCGACAGCACGCCCATCGCCTGCAGCACATGACTCGGGGTCAGCGTGGAGCTGGTGCAGGAGGAGCCGGACGAAACGGAATAGCCCGCGCGGTCCAGCTCGTGCAGCAGCGTCTCGCCGTCGACGTACAGGCAGGAGAACGTGACCAGGTGCGGCAGCCGCCGTTCCGGGTCACCGACCACCTCCACGTCCGGCACCAGCCGCGCCACGCGCCGCCGGATGCGGTCCACCAGGATCCGCAGCCGGGCCGCCTCCGCGTCGGCCTCCGCCCGTACCGCGCGCAGCGAGGCCGCCGCCGCCACGATCGCCGGGAGGTTGGCGAACCCGGGGGAGCGGCCCGACTCCCGTTCGTCCGCGGGGAATTGGGGCGAGAAGCGGACACCCTTGCGGACCACCAGCAGCCCGACTCCCGGCGGACCGCCCCATTTGTGCGCGCTCCCGGTGAGCACCGACCAGCCGCCCTCGACCGGGCCCCAGCCCAGCGACTGCGCCGCGTCCACCAGCAGCGGCACCCCCGCCGTCGCGCAGACCTCGGCGACCTCCGCCACCGGCTGGACCGTGCCCACCTCGTGGTTGGCCGACTGGAGGCAGGCCAGGGCCGTCGACGCGTCCAGTACGGAGGCGTATCCGGCCGGGGAGACCGCCCCCGTGCGGTCCACGGGGACCTGCGTCACGGTCCCGCCGGCGGCCTCGTGGGCCTGCGCCGCATGGAGGACAGAGCTGTGTTCGACCGCTGATACGACCAGATGACCGCCGACGCGCCGACGCCCGGCGAGGGCTCCGGCGACCCCCGTGTGAACCGCGTGCGTCCCCGAAGGAGTGAACACGAGCTCGTCGGGGCGACAGCCCACCGCCTCCGCCGCCGCCTCCCGCGCCGCGTCCAGCAGCAGCCGCGCGCGCCGGCCCTCCCGATAGAGCCGGGCGGGGTCCGCCCACCCCTCGTCCAGGGTGGCCTGCAACGCCTGCCGGGCCACGGGGTGCAGGGGGGCGGCGGACGCGGTGTCGAAGTACGGCATCCCGCCACGCTAACCGGCGGCCGGGTCCGTTCGAGGTCAGGGGCCGTCAGATGCCCTCCGGAGGCCGCCATTCAGGGGGTGTTGGGCCGTCCCCCGTACGGCGGATCCATCCCTTCGGGGGCAGTAGCGGCGCGTTGGGCACCCTCCCCGCGCGACCCCAAATAGCGTCCAGTAGGGTTTGGTCCGCATAAACATCCAAACCCCTGCCTGCGTCAGGGCCGGCGACCGACCCGAATACGGCCGCGGCCGGCCGCGCGGGCCGAGACTCTCGGGAAGGCGCTACGTGAGTCCCTACGGCTCCGACCGCTCGCCGCGGCGCCCGATGCGGCGGAAGCTGCTGCAGGCGCTGACTGCGGGCGCGGTCCTGGCGACCGCCACTGGTTGCTCGTACAACTGGCAAGACTTCCCCCGGCTCGGAATGCCCTATCCGGTCACGGAGGAGGCGCCTCGCATCCTGTCCCTGTGGCAGGGGTCGTGGGCAGCCGCTCTCATCACGGGCATCCTGGTCTGGGGCCTGATCATCTGGAGCGTCATCTTCCACCGGCGCAGCCGGACGAAGGTGGAGGTCCCCCCGCAGACCCGGTACAACATGCCCATCGAGGCGCTGTACACCGTGGTCCCGCTCATCATCGTCTCGGTGCTCTTCTACTTCACCGCGCGTGACGAGTCGAAGCTGCTCGCGCTCACCCCGAAGCCTGCGCACACGATCAACGTGGTCGGCTTCCAGTGGAGCTGGGGCTTCAACTACGTCGAGAACGTCGACGGCGATGCGGTGACCCCGAAGGCGGGCGAGGTTCCCAAGGAGCTCGCCAACATCCCGGACCGCTTCACCAAGGAATTCCCCGCGGGCGCCGAGGGCGTCTACGAGAAGGGCGTTCCCGGCGACCGCAACCTGGAGACCGGCAACCCCGGCCCCACGCTGTGGCTGCCGAAGGGTGAGAAGGTCCGCTTCATCCTGTCGTCGAACGACGTCATCCACTCCTTCTGGGTGGTCCCCTTCCTGTTCAAGCAGGACGTGATCCCGGGCCACACCAACGTCTTTGAGGTCGTCCCCTCCCAGGAGGGCACGTTCATGGGCAAGTGCGCCGAGCTCTGCGGCGTCGACCACTCCCGGATGCTCTTCAACGTCAAGGTCGTCTCGCCCGAGGCCTACCGGGCGCACCTCAAGGAACTGGCCGAGAAGGGGCAGACCGGCTTCCTCCCGGCCGGCATCAAGCAGACTGACCCGGCCCGGAATGCGGAGACGAACAAACTGTGAGCATCCTCAACGAATCTCAGGGTGCCGCCGCCGACTCGTATGAAAACGAGCTGCCGGTGCGGCGCAAGCAGCCGGGCAATGTCGTCGTGAAGTGGATGACCACTACCGACCACAAGACCATCGGCACGATGTACCTGGTCACGTCGTTCGTGTTCTTCCTCATCGGCGGCCTGCTGGCGCTCTTCATGCGCGCCGAGCTGGCTCGTCCGGGCACGCAGATCATGTCGAACGAGCAGTTCAACCAGGCGTTCACCATGCATGGCACGATCATGCTGCTGATGTTCGCCACCCCGCTCTTCGCGGGCTTCGCGAACTGGATCATGCCGCTGCAGATCGGCGCGCCCGACGTGGCGTTCCCGCGGCTGAACATGTTCGCGTACTGGCTGTACCTCTTCGGCTCGACCATCGCGGTGGCCGGCTTCGTCACGCCGAACGGCGCCGCCGACTTCGGCTGGTTCGCCTACTCCCCGCTGTCGGACGCGGTCCGCTCGCCGGGCATCGGCGCCGACATGTGGATCATGGGTCTGGCCTTCTCCGGCTTCGGCACGATCCTCGGCTCGGTCAACTTCAGCACCACGATCATCTGCATGCGCGCCCCCGGCATGACGATGTTCCGCATGCCGATCTTCACCTGGAACGTGCTGCTGACCGGTGTCCTGGTCCTGCTCGCCTTCCCGGTCCTGGCCGCCGCGCTGTTCGCGCTGGAGGCCGACCGCAAGTTCGGTGCGCACGTGTTCGACGCCTCCAACGGCGGCGCATTGCTCTGGCAACACCTCTTCTGGTTCTTCGGACACCCAGAGGTGTACATCATCGCGCTGCCATTCTTCGGAATCGTCTCCGAGATCATCCCGGTCTTCTCCCGCAAGCCGATGTTCGGTTACATCGGTCTGATCGGTGCGACGATCGCGATCGCCGGCCTCTCGGTGACCGTGTGGGCCCACCACATGTACGTCACCGGCGGCGTGCTCCTGCCGTTCTTCTCCTTCATGACCTTCCTGATCGCGGTCCCGACCGGTGTGAAGTTCTTCAACTGGATCGGCACCATGTGGAAGGGCTCGCTGTCCTTCGAGACCCCGATGCTCTGGACGATCGGCTTCCTGGTCACCTTCACCTTCGGTGGTCTGACCGGCGTCATCCTGGCCTCGCCCCCGATGGACTTCCACGTCTCCGACTCGTACTTCGTCGTCGCGCACTTCCACTACGTCGTCTTCGGCACCGTGGTGTTCGCGATGTTCGCCGGCTTCCACTTCTGGTGGCCGAAGTTCACGGGCAAGATGCTGGACGAGCGCCTCGGCAAGATCACCTTCTGGACGCTGTTCATCGGCTTCCACGGCACGTTCCTGGTGCAGCACTGGCTGGGTGCCGAGGGCATGCCGCGTCGTTACGCGGACTACCTCGCTGCCGACGGCTTCACCGCCCTGAACACGATCTCGACGATCAGCTCGTTCCTGCTGGGCATGTCGATGCTGCCGTTCATGTACAACGTCTGGAAGACGGCGAAGTACGGCAAGAAGATCGAGGTCGACGACCCGTGGGGCTACGGCCGTTCGCTCGAGTGGGCGACGTCCTGCCCGCCGCCGCGGCACAACTTCCTCACCCTGCCGCGGATCCGTTCCGAATCCCCGGCGTTCGACCTGCACCACCCTGAGATCGCGGCCCTCGACCACCTCGAGGACCACAGCGTCGCCACCAAGGCCGTCACCGGTGGCAAGGAGGCCGGCAAGTGAAGATCCAGGGCAAGATGTTCCTCTGGCTCTCCCTCTTCATCCTGATCATGGCCGTCGTGTACGGCGTGTGGTCGAAGGAGCCCGTCGGTACCACCGCGCTCTTCCTGGCCTTCGGCCTGAGCGTCATGATCGGCTACTACCTGGCCTTCACGGCCAAGCGCGTGGACGAGATGGCCCAGGACAACCTGGAGGCCGACGTCGCCGACGAGGCGGGCGAGCTGGGGTTCTTCTCCCCGCACAGCTGGCAGCCGCTCTCGCTGGGCATCGGCGGTGCGCTCGCCTTCATGGGCGTCATCTTCGGCTGGTGGCTCATGTACTTCTCGGCCCCGATCATCGTGATCGGCCTGTGGGGCTGGGTGTACGAGTACTACCGCGGTGAGAACCAGAACCAGTAGGACCGCAGCAACGAGACAAGACCTGGGGCCCGGACACCTCCGATGGAGGAGTCCGGGCCCCTCGTTTGCAGTCACCCCGCGCGCAGTAATGGTCATACCTTCATAGCGTGGGCTCCATGAAGCACTCACCGCGTCTTTGGACGGTTCTCAGCTGCTCCGTGCTGGTCGCGTCCCTGGGGGCCGGCGCCACCGCCTGCGGGCCCGGAGACAACCCGCTGTCAGCCCGCCCGTACGACGCGGGCGACAAGGTCGTCTTCAACCAGCCGCCCGGCGGCCGCCCCCTCGACCCCGAGAAGCCCCTGGAGATCACCGCCAAGGGCACCGGCGGCACCCGGATCACCGACGTGTCCGCCGTGGACTCCCAGGGCCGCCGGCTCGCGGGCGAGCTGAGCGCCAAGGGCGACCGCTGGCACAGCACCGCCCCGATGGCCGCCGGCGCGCATTACACGGTCCTGGTGAACACCGAGGACGAGCGCGGGGCTCCAGGGCAGCGCAGGCTGACGTTCAAGACGACTCCGGCCAAGCAGGTCCTGAAGGTCGAATTCGGGCCGGACGAGGGCAAGTACGGCGTCGGACAGCCCATCACGGCCGAACTCAACGAGCCCATCACGGACAAGGCCGCCCGCGCGATCGTGGAGCGGGGCCTGGTCGTCGACACGCCGCCGGGGGTCGAGGGCGCCTGGCACTGGGTGGACGACAAGCACCTGCACTTCCGCCCGAAGGAATACTGGCCCGCCCACTCCACCGTCTCCGTACGGAGCAACCTGGAGGGCATCAAGATCTCCGACGAGTTGCACGGGGCCGTCACCAAGCCGCTGAACCTGGAGATCGGGGACCGGGTCGAGGTCACCACCGACGCGTCCTCGCACTACCTCACGTTCGAGCGCAACGGAGAAGTGATCAACACCATTCCGGTGACCACCGGGAAGCCCGGCTTCTCCACCCGCAACGGGGTCAAGGTGGTGCTCGGCAAGCAGTACTTCGTCCAGATGCGCGGCGACACCGTCGGCATCGGCGGCAGCGAGTACTACAACCTGCCCGTCTACTACGCGACCCGCGTCACCTGGAGTGGTGAATACGTGCACGCCGCGCCGTGGTCCGTGGGCTCGCAGGGCTACGAGAACGTCAGCCACGGCTGCACCGGCATGAGCACGGGCAACGCCGCCTGGTTCTACGAGAACATCACCGAGGGCGACATCGTCCGGGTGATCAACAGCATCGGCGACGACATGGAGCCGTTCGGCAACGGCTTCGGCGACTGGAACCTGGACTGGAAGGAGTGGCGCGAGGGCAGCGCCCTCCTCAAGGGCACCCAGGAAGGGCGCAGCCCGATCGACAAGGCCCGCCTGCGGCCCACTGTCTGATTGGTCGGCTTCGCCTCCGGGGCCGCTGGTGTCGGCTCCAGGAGGGCGTGCGTCCTCGAAAACCGCTCGTACCTCGCGGTTTCCTCCGGGCGCTCGCCCTCCTTCGCCGACGCGGCCCCTTCGGCTCAGCCGACCGTGCAGCCTTCGGCCGGGCACGGGCGGCGGTGTCCCCTGGCGGGTCAGGCGGAGTTGGCGGCCAGGCGGGGGCGGAGGAGGCCTGCCAGGGCGTCCGCGAACTCCACGGGGTCGACCGGGAGGGTCACCGCGGCGTCCGCGCGGCTCCAGGTGGCCAGCCAGGCGTCCTGCGGACGCCCCATCAGCAGCAGTACCGGCGGGCACCGGAAGATCTCGTCCTTGATCTGCCGGCACACGCCCATGCCCCCGGCCGGAACCGCCTCGCCGTCCAGCACGCACGCGTCGATCCCGCCCGCGTCCAGCTCGCTCAGGACGGCCGGGAGGGTGGCGCATTCCACGAACTCGACCGGCGGCAGGTCCGCGGCCGGCCTGCGTCCGGCCGCCAGCCGCACCTGCTCCCGGGTGCTCGCGTCGTCGCTGTAGACCAGAACCCGTGCAGTCGACCGCATTTCGTTCCTCCACGGTGCCGTGAATAACGTTGATGTTGCGCGGGATGCTACTCCGTCCGACCCGGTGTCAACATCGGTTCGAACAGCCTCGTCGACGAACGCCCCGGGCCGATCTGATGGGCCGTTCGGGCCTTGCACACGCCCCTGACACTCCGAACGGCACCCCCCGGGGTGAGGGCGGGATAAGCGACCGACATAATGTCGGTCGTGGCGACAGCAACGACAGTAGATACCGGGCACGCGCACCCGACGGTCAACCGGCCGAACCTCGTCAGCGTCGGAACCATCATCTGGTTGAGTTCCGAGCTGATGTTCTTCGCGGCCCTCTTCGCGATGTACTTCACCCTGCGATCCGTGACAGGTCCCGAGTACTGGACAGAGCAGGCTTCGGCCTTGAATCTGCCCTTCTCGGCGACGAACACGACGATCCTGGTGCTTTCCTCCCTCACCTGCCAGCTCGGCGTATTCGCCGCAGAGCGCGGTGACGTGAAGAAGCTCCGGTCGTGGTTCATGATCACGTTCGTCATGGGTGCGATCTTCATTGGCGGCCAGGTGTTCGAGTACACCGAGCTGGTCAAGCACGAGGGCATGAGCCTCTCGTCCGGTCCGTACGGCTCCGTGTTCTACCTGACCACCGGGTTCCACGGTCTGCACGTGACGGGCGGTCTCATCGCCTTCCTGCTGGTCCTCGGCCGGACGTACGCGGCCAAGAGGTTCACCCACGAACAGGCCACGTCGGCCATCGTCGTGTCCTACTACTGGCACTTCGTCGATGTCGTCTGGATCGGCCTCTTCGCGACGATCTACCTGATCAAGTAGCGAACACGTCACCGGGCAAGACCCGGCACTCCATCCAGAAACACCGACGCAGAAGATCCTGACACCGGGGTAATCCGTGAAAAAGCTCTCCGCACGACGACGCCATCCGCTGGCGGCGGTCGTCGTTCTACTCCTCGCGCTGGCGGCCACTGGGGGGCTGTACGCCGCCTTTGCTCCCGCGGGCAAAGCGCAGGCCGATGAAACCGCCCAGTCCCTCGCCATCGAGGAGGGCAAGAAGCTCTACGCCGTGGGCTGCGCAAGCTGCCACGGAACCGGCGGTCAGGGTTCCACTGACGGCCCCAGCCTGGTCGGCGTCGGCTCCGCGGCCGTCGACTTCCAGGTGAGCACCGGCCGCATGCCCGCCCAGCAGCCCGGCGCGCAGGTGCCGAAGAAGCCGGTCATCTACGACCAGGCCCAGATCGACCAGCTCGCCGCCTACGTCGCCTCCCTCGGCGCCGGCCCCATCGTGCCCACCGAGAAGCAGTACGACCCGGCGGGTGCCGACATCGCCAGGGGTGGTGAGCTCTTCCGCAACAACTGCGCGCAGTGCCACAACTTCACCGGCGAAGGCGGCGCGCTGACGAACGGCAAGTACGCCCCCAACCTCGAGGGCGTCGAGCCGAAGCACATCTACGAGGCCATGCTCACCGGCCCGCAGAACATGCCCTCCTTCCCGGACAGCACCATGCCGACGAAGGAGAAGAAGGACATCATCGCGTACATCCAGCACGTGAACGGCGAGAAGTCGGTCAGCCCTGGCGGCCTGAAGCTCGGTGGCCTCGGCCCCGTCTCCGAAGGTCTGTTCGGCTGGATCTTCGGCCTGGGTGCGCTGATCGCTGTCGCCGTCTGGGTCGCGGCCCACACCGCTAAGGCCAAGAAGTCATGAGTAGCCAAGACATTCCCGAAGAGAAGCACCTGCCGAGCGAGCAGGGCGACGCGCACCACGGTGGCGTAGCAGTCGCGGACGACCCGTTCGCCGACCCGGGCCTGCCGGTCCACAAGCCCCGTATCCAGGACATCGACGAGCGGGCCGCGAAGCGCTCCGAGCGCACCGTGGCGATGCTGTTCACGCTGTCGATGCTGGCCACGATCGGCTTCATCGTCTCGTACGTGACCATCCCGGTCGACAAGATCGTCTACATCTTCCCCGTCGGGAAGGTGAGCGGGCTCAACTTCGCCCTCGGTCTGACCCTGGGCGCGGCCCTCTTCTGCATCGGCGCGGGCGCGGTCCACTGGGCCCGCACCCTGATGTCCGACGTGGAGGTCGCCGACGAGCGCCACGAGATCGCGGCGCCGCCGGAGGTCAAGGCGAAGGTCCTCGCGGACTTCGCCGACGGCGCGAACGAGTCCGGCATCGCCCGCCGCCCGCTGATCCGCAACACGATGCTGGGCGCGCTGGCCATGCTGCCGCTGTCCGCCGTCATGATCATGCGCGACCTGGGCCCGCTGCCCGAGGAGAAGCTGCGCAAGACCGTGTGGGCCAAGGGCAAGCTGCTCATCAACCAGAACACGATGGAGCCGCTGCGTCCCGAGGACGTCCAGGTCGGTTCGCTGACCTTCGTCGTGCCCGAGGGCCTGGAAGAGGAGCAGCACGACTTCCAGACGCAGATCGCCAAGGCTGCCGTGATGATCGTCCGGATCAAGCCGGAGGACATCAAGGACAAGCAGGAACTCGAGTGGTCCCACGAGGGCATCGTGGCCTACTCGAAGATCTGCACCCACGTCGGCTGCCCGATCAGCCTGTACGAGCAGCAGACGCACCACGTGCTCTGCCCGTGCCACCAGTCCACTTTCGACCTCTCCGACGGCGCCCGTGTCATCTTCGGCCCGGCCGGCCACGCGCTTCCGCAGCTGCGGATCGGCGTGAACGGCGAAGGCTTCCTCGAGGCGCTCGGCGACTTCGAAGAGCCCGTCGGTCCTGCATTCTGGGAGCGCGGATGAGCACTGCCACTGATTCGAAGCGCAAAGCGCCGGCCGGCGAGCGGGTAGCCGACTGGGCGGACGGCCGCCTGGGCATCTACAGCCTGGCCAAGTCCAACATGCGCAAGATCTTCCCGGACCACTGGTCCTTCATGCTGGGTGAGATCTGCCTCTACAGCTTCATCATCATCATCCTCACGGGTGTGTACCTGACGCTGTTCTTCCACCCGAGCATGAACGAGGTCGTGTACCACGGCTCGTACGTGCCGATGCAGGGCGTCCAGATGTCGGAGGCCTTCGCCTCGACGCTGGACATCAGCTTCGACGTCCGCGGCGGTCTGCTCATCCGGCAGATCCACCACTGGTCGGCGCTGATCTTCGTCGCCGGCATGGTCGTGCACATGATGCGCGTCTTCTTCACCGGCGCGTTCCGCAAGCCGCGCGAGGTCAACTGGATCTTCGGCTTCCTGCTGCTGGTCCTCGGCATGTTCACCGGTTTCACCGGTTACTCCCTGCCGGACGACCTGCTCTCGGGCACCGGTGTCCGCTTCATGGAGGGCGCGATCCTGTCCGTGCCGATCGTCGGCACGTACCTCTCGTTCTTCCTCTTCGGCGGCGAGTTCCCCGGCGGCGACTTCGTCGCACGGTTCTACTCGATCCACATCCTGCTGCTGCCCGGCATCATGATGGGCCTGCTGGTGGCCCACCTGATCCTGGTCTTCTACCACAAGCACACCCAGTTCGCGGGTCCCGGCAAGACGAACAACAACGTCGTCGGCATGCCGCTGCTGCCGGTCTACATGGCCAAGGCCGGAGGCTTTTTCTTCCTGGTCTTCGGTGTCATCGCGGCCATCGCGGCGATCGCCTCGATCAACCCGATCTGGGCGCTCGGCCCGTACCGCCCGGACCACGTGTCCACCGGTGCGCAGCCCGACTGGTACATGGGCATGCCGGAAGGCCTGATCCGAGCCATGCCGGGCTGGGAGATCAACCTGTGGGGCCACACGCTCGTCCTGGGCGTGTTCATCCCGCTGCTGCTCTTCCCGCTGGTGCTGGGCTCGATCGCCGCCTGGCCGTTCATCGAGTCCTGGGTCACCGGGGACAAGCGCGAGCACCACATCCTGGACCGCCCGCGCAACGTCCCGACCCGTACGGCCTTCGGTGTCGCCTGGATCGCGGAGTACATCGTGCTGCTGATCGGCGGTGGAAACGACATGTTCGCGCAGTACTTCCACCTCTCGATCAACAACATCACGTGGTTCGTCCGGATCGGCTTCTTCGTCGTCCCGGTCCTCGCGTTCATCGTCACCAAGCGCATCTGCCTCGGCCTGCAGCGCCGGGACCACGACAAGGTGCTGCACGGTCGCGAGACCGGCATCATCAAGCGCCTGCCGCACGGTGAGTTCGTCGAGGTCCACGAGCCGCTGTCGCAGGGCAAGCTGCACACGCTCACCGCGCACGAGCAGTACAAGCCGATCGAGATCGGCCCGACGGTCGACGAGAACGGTGTCGAGCGCAAGGTCGGCCGCATGGAGAAGCTCCGCGCGAAGCTCAGCAAGGGCTTCTACGCCGAGAACAACCAGATTCCGAAGCCCACGGTGGAGGAGTACAAGGAGATCCAGAGCGGCCACGGCCATCACTGATCCCGCTTGAGGGGCTGATTTCGGTCAGTCCTGGTGTCGCCACGGCGAGAGCCCCGTCCAGTGTCCGGACGGGGCTCTTTGCCGTCCCCGGCGCTGGATAGGCTGGAGACCTTCCCATTCACGTGGGCCCCGACATCGGGTGGCCGACCAAAAGCAGGAGCGGACCATGAACGTTGTGACCCCGGCAGGCGGCGACAGCGTGGCGGCCCGTGGCTGGCCGGGCGTCCTCGACGCCCTGCTGAGCGGCCAGGACCTGCGCGCCGAGGAGACCGCCTGGGCCATGGACCGGATCATGCGCGGGGAGGCCACCGACGCCCAGATCGCCGGCTTCGTTGTGGCGCTGCGGGCCAAGGGGGAGACCGTCGCGGAGATCAACGGCCTCGTGCGGTCCATGTACGGGCACGCCAACCTGATCGAGGTGCCGGGCCGGACGGTGGACATCGTCGGCACCGGCGGCGACGGGGCCAAGACGGTGAACATCTCGACGATGTCGTCGATCGTGGTGGCCGGTACGGGCGCCAAGGTCGTCAAGCACGGCAACCGGGCCGCGTCGAGCGCGAGCGGTTCCTCGGACGTGCTGGAGAAGCTCGGCGTCAACCTGGACCTCACCCCGGCGCGGGTCGTCGAGGTCGCGGAGGAGGCCGGGATCACCTTCTGCTTCGCGGTCAAGTTCCACCCGGCGCTGCGGCACGTCGCCGGGGCCCGACGGGAGCTGGGCATCCGGACCACCTTCAACTTCCTCGGCCCGCTGACCAACCCGGCGCGGGTACGGGCGCAGGCCACGGGCGTCGCGGACGCCCGG
The DNA here is from genome assembly GCF_041200175.1 of Streptomyces sp. R33. Taxonomy (NCBI): domain Bacteria; kingdom Bacillati; phylum Actinomycetota; class Actinomycetes; order Kitasatosporales; family Streptomycetaceae; genus Streptomyces; species Streptomyces sp. R33. Next base: position 6,139,203 of record NZ_CP165727.1, read on the forward strand.
GTGGCCCCCATCGTGGCGGGCGTACTGGCGGAGCGCGGCTCCTCGGCTCTGGTGTTCCGCGGCGACGACGGCCTGGACGAACTGACCACGGCGTCGACCTCGCGGATCTGGTGGGTCCGCGACGGCAAGGTCACCGAGCAGACCCTCGACCCGCGTGACGTGGGCATTTCCCTGGTCGACGTCTCCGCCCTGGCCGGCGGGGACCCCTCGTACAACGCGGACGTGGCCCGCCGCCTGCTGGCCGGCGAGACCGGCCCGGTCCGCGACGCCGTCCTGCTGAACTCGGCCGCCGCCCTGGTGGCGCTGGACCCGGGCACCGGCAGCCTGGAGGAGCAGATCGCGGCCGGCATCACCCGCGCGGCCGAGTCGATCGACTCGGGCGCGGCGCGGGCCGCCCTTGACCGCTGGGTGCAGGCGAGCAACGCCTAGCCAGGCCGCGCCGGAAAGGCGTGAAAGCGATGACCCCGGTCCACGATGCGGACCGGGGTCTTGCGCGTGAGGGATCTTGTGGCAGGATGCTGACCAGGTCACGAGTGACAGCGTTTAGGCCCCGGCTTGCTGTCCGGCAACCCTCCTTCCGTGGCGGGGTGCCCCGGGTGATGACCAGGCCGTAGGCAGAAAGGCCCACGGCAAGCGCGGATCCCTCGACACCAGGGGTCCTGGTCTCTCGAGGAGTTTTTCCGTGAGCAAGCGAATGCGATAGGGCGACTCCGCCCCTTCTTCACCCTCCGCACGGCACCCAGCCGTCCGTGCGTCGAGGCAACTCCCGTACCCACAGCCGCATGCGCGACCGCGCATCCGTGCACCCGCGTACGGGCCGTCCGAAGCCATTCAGCCTGTCCCGCCGGGAGATACCGCCATGTCCACGTACCCGAACGCCGTCGCCACCGCCGCCGTTGCCGCTCCTGCCGCCCCCGCCTGTGCCGAGCCGCTGCCGGTCCTCGGCCGCGACGTCACCGTCCCGCTCGTCACCGGCGGCGAGGTCACCTACGCAGCCCTCGACTACGCGGCCAGCGCCCCCGCCCTGCAGCGGGTCTGGGACGACGTCGCCGCGTACGCCCCCTACTACGGCAGCGTGCACCGCGGTGCCGGCTACCTCTCCCAGCTCTCCACCGACCTCTTCGAGCAGAGCCGCGCCACGGTCGCCGAGTTCCTCGACTGCCGCCCCGCGGACCAGGTCGTCTTCACCCGGTCCACCACCGACTCGCTGAACCTGCTGGCCGCCGTACTCCCGGCCGGCTGCCAGGTCTTCGTGTTCGAGACCGAGCACCACGCCTCGCTGCTGCCGTGGGGCGACGCGCAGGTCACGTACCTCAACGCCCCCCGGACCCCGGCCCAGGCCGTCGAGACCCTCGAGCGGGCGCTGGCCGAACGTGACCCCTACGGTCCGGCGCTGGTCTGCGTCACCGGCGCCTCCAACGTCACCGGTGAGCTGTGGCCGGTGAAGGAACTCGCCGCCGCGGCGCACGCCCACGGCGCGCGGATCGTCCTGGACGCCGCCCAGCTGGCCCCGCACCACCCCGTCTCCGTGCAGGAGTTGGACGTGGACTGGGTGGCCTTCTCCGGGCACAAGCTGTACGCGCCGTTCGGCTCGGGCGTACTGGCCGGCCGCGCGGACTGGCTGCAGCAGGCGGAGCCGTACCTGGCCGGAGGCGGCGCCTCCCGGAAGGTCGCCCGCCGCGCGGACGGCGGCGTCGACGTCGAGTGGCACACCACGGCCGCGCGCCACGAGGCCGGCTCCCCGAACGTGATCGGCGTGTACTCGATCGCCTCCGCCTGCAAGGCCCTGACCGAGGCGGGCTTCGACGGCCTCGTCGCCCGCGAGCGCCACCTGATCGCCAAGGTCCGGGCCGGCCTGGCGCAGGTCCCCGCCGTCCGGATCCTCTCCCTCTTCGGGGACGACGCCCCGCGGGTCGGCGTCATCTCCTTCGTCGTGGACGGCTGGAACAGCTCGCACTTCGCGGCCGCGCTGTCGGCGGAGTACGGGATCGGCGTCCGCGACGGCCTGTTCTGCGCCCACCCGCTGGTCCGCACCCTGCTGGGCAGCGAGCCGCAGGCCCAGGGCGAATGCGGAGCCCCCGAGGCGGCCCCGGGCGAGCGCTCGCTGAACGCGATCCGCGTCAGCTTCGGCGCGGGCACCCCCGACGAGCACGTCGACCGCTTCGTCCGCGCGGTCAGGGAACTCGTCGCCGACGGAGCCAAGTGGCAGTACCGCACGGAAGAAGGCCGCTGCGTGCCCGTTTCCTGACGCGCCCCTCGCACCGCACGGCCCTGGCGGGCCTCCCGGGCTTCGTGCCGCTGCGCCGGACTCGGTCCGTCGTCACGGCCTCGGCATACGCTTCGCCGCATGACGTACTGGGATCCGATACCGACCGCCCGCGCCATGGCGGGCGAGCCGCATCCGCTGTGGCGGGGCGACCGGGTGAGCCGCGACCGGTCCGGGCCGGCGCCCGACGGGTGGGAGCAGCGGGACTGGCGGAGCGTGCCGGGCCCTTCTACGCGGCCAACACCGACACCTGTCTCACCGGGCGGCAGTGCGCGCCCGAGCACGTCACGTACGAGGACACGTGCGGCAGTGAGTTCGTGTACCGCCGGCCCCGGACGCCCTCGGAGGTCCACGCCCTGATCTGCGCCGCCGAATGCGAGCCCTTCAGCGGGTACGGCGGCGACGGCGACGCCCACTGGACCCCTGAGCTGGTCCGGGACTGGTGGCGGGAGCGGGCCCGGGTGCGGGAGTGGGCCTCGGGCGCGGGCTGGGGACCCTGGGCGACTGCCCGGAGCGACTGGATGAACGATGCCGCCGCCGGGGCGCGGGCGTACGTCGCACACATCGACGGCGACCTGGCGGACTACCTCCGCGGCTACATGTTCCGGCTGGCCGAAGGCCGGTCGGTGCAGCCGGGGGAGAGCCTGCCGGAGCCCGTCGGTCCGCGGTCGGACGTTACGCGTCCAGGCCGATCGCGAACGCCGCTTCCAAGTCGTGCTGGGAGTACGTGCGGAACGCCACGTGGGTGTCCGTCGCCTCCACGCCCGGGATCTTGCTGATGCGGCCCGGGATGATGTCCGCCAGGTTCTCGTGGCGGGCCACGCGGACCAGCGCGATCAGGTCGTACGTCCCCGTCACGGAGTAGACCTCGCTGACGTTGTCCAGCGCGGCGATCGACTCGGCGATCTCGGGGATGCGGTCCACGCTGGTCTTGATGAGCACGATCGCGGTGATCACGGCTGGCTGTCTCCCTCGGTGGCCGTCGCTGGTCTCCTCACTCTAGTCGTACGCCGATACCGCACCCACGCGTAGACGAAGCCGAGCGAGAAGCCCACCACGTGGGCCAGGTACGCCACCCCCGGGCCGCTCCCGGCGCGGTGCGCCGCCAGCCACTGGAGGCCGAACCAGAACAGCAGGACGATCCAGGCCGGGAAGCGCAGCGGCAGGAAGAGGAGGAACGGGAACAGGCTCGTCACCCTCGCCCGGGGGAACAGACACAGGAAGGCGCCGAGGACCGCCGAGATCGCACCCGACGCGCCGACCAGGGTCTGGGCCGAGGAGGCGTTGGCCGCCGCGTACGCCGCCAGGGCGAGGTAACCCGTACAGACGTAGAAGGACAGGAATTCCGGTCGGCCCATCCGCTCCTGCGTCATCACGCCGAAGACGTAGAGGAAGAGCATGTTGCCGAGCAGGTGCAGCCAGCTGCCGTGCACGAACAATGCGGTGAGCGGGGTCAGCAGCGCCCGCCCCGACCCGGTGAACAGCTCGTCCGGGACCACCCCCCAGCGCCGGAAGTAGGCGGTACCCGCCTCCAGTAACCGCTCGCCCGTCCCGTACGAGGGGTTCAGCCCCGAGGCCGGGCCCAGCAGGAACACCACGCAGCAGCCGGCGATCAGCGCGTGGACGACCACCGGGCCCCGGACGGCATCCCGGACGCCCTCCCGGAGGGCCCGCCACCTTACGATCATGCGATCGAGCATGACCCAAGCGGACCCACCCGGAGCACCGGCAGGCCGTAGGGTTACGTGCTGCGGTCCGCCGATTGACGCAGACGGCGGCTTTAATTGAATCAGTTACGAAGAAGGAGAGAGCGGCCTGATGACGGTTCCCCTGCCGACCGACACCACCCGGTGGCGCTGCACGCTGTGCGGCAACCTCACGCGTTTCGACGTCACTCGTTCGTCGAAGGTCGTGGAGTACGTCCACCTGGATCTTGCCGGGGAGCCCAAGGTCGAGGAGCGCGAGGTGGTCAATGAGACCATCGAGTCGGTCCGCTGCCGGTGGTGCAACGCGGTGGATCAGATCGAGCTCGTGGACAGGCCGGGCACGGACTCCTGACGGAGCCGGGCCCACAGGTAGATCACGGTAGGGGTGACGGATTGTGGAGCCAGCAAGCGGCGCTGAGCCGGCCGACGCGGCCGGCGACGCCGCGGAGGTGCTCGACCGCCCGCTGCCGGAAGGCGTGCGGCGCCGGGTCGTCGCGCTCGTCTCGGACGCCTTCGGCGGACTGACGATCGCGGACCTCCCGGCGCAGCTGCGCCAGTACGCCCGGTTCACCCCGACCCGGCGCGCCAAGTTCGCGGGCAACGCCATGGCCGCGGCCGTGGAGACGGACGCCGTCTTCCGGGGCCGCGTCGCCGAGAAGCTGCGCGAGGCGCAGGCCGAGCTGGCCGGTGCGCTGGAGTCCGGTGCGCCGCCGGCCGCCGCGGACCCGCTGGACGTGGCGGCCGCCGCGTACGTGCTGCGGCCGGTCGGCTGGGTGAAGCTGGTGGCCTCCGCAGGCGAGGAGGCGCAGCGCGCCGACGCCGAGCGCGTCGGCGAGGAGACCCGGCGCGAAATGGAGCGGCTGCGCGAGGAACTGGCCCAGGCACGGGACCTGCAGCGTGCAGGCGGCGAGCAGGTGCGGGCCGAGCTGGACGCGGCGCGCAAGGAAGCGGAATCGCTTCAGCGCAAGCTGCGCAGCGCCCAGAGCGATGTGAAGCGCGGCGAGGCGGCCCTGCGCAAGGTCACCGCCGAGATCGACGGGATCCGGGGTGAGGCGGCCGCGCACGTGGCGGCCGCCGAGAGCGAGACCCGGCGGCTCAAGTCCCGCCTCGCGGAGGTCGAGGCGGCGCTGGAGACCTCCCGCCGGGCCACCCGTGAGGGCCGCAGCGTCGAGGACATGCGGCTGCGGCTGCTGCTGGACACCGTGCTGGACGCGGCGCAGGGGCTGCGCCGGGAGCTGGCGCTGCCGCCGGTGTCGACGCGGCCGGCCGACACCGTGGACGCGGTGGAGCCGGGCCGGATGACCCCGAAGGACATCGCGGCGCGGGCCCTGTCGGAGACCGATCCGGCGCTGCTGGACCAGTTGTTGGCGCTGCCCCAGGCCCATCTGGTGGTCGACGGCTACAACGTGACGAAGACCGGCTATCCGACGATGCCGCTGGAGAAGCAGCGGCTGCGGCTGCTGGGCGGGCTGTCCATGCTGGCCGCGCAGACCGGCGCGGAGATGACCTGTGTCTTCGACGGCGCGGAACTGGCGGCCCCGGTGCTGCTCGCGCCGCCGCGCGGGGTACGGGTGCTGTTCTCCAAGCCCGGTGTCACGGCGGACGAGCTGATCCGCCAGCTGGTGCGCGCGGAGCCCCCCGGCCGGCCGGTGGTCGTGGTCTCCACGGACCGCGAGGTGGCCGACGGCGTGGCGAAGGCCGGAGCCCGGCCCGTAACGTCCGCTTTGTTGCTGAAGCGGCTTTCGCGCGTTTCGTAACTCCTCGACGGAATGCCCGATTTGGCCTGGCCAAGAGAGAACGTACCGTCAACTGCCCTGCACAGAGCGTGGGCTGTAGGTAAAGAACCTGGTCGGCAAGCGATTTTTTTCTCGACAGGATTTGAACTGATCACAGCGGGGTCACTAGGGTCTGTTCAAACCTTCGTGCGGTAGATCACTCATTCGGAGTGACGGCGGGGGTGTCGCCGAGTTGCGTTCCTTCGGCGGCTCTAGGAAGAAGGAGCTCGCCTTCGTGGCGTCCCACCGTCGACCCAAGCAGCCGACCCGCACTCGTGTGACCGTGCTCACCGCCACGGCCGCCGCGGCCGTCGCACTCTCCGCACACGGCGCCTCCGCCGCTCCGGCCCAGCCGAGCAAGGACGAGGTCAAGGCCAAGGTCGACGCCCTCTACGAAGAGGCGGAGCAGGCCACCGAGAAGTTCAACGGGGCCAAGGAGCGCCAGGAGAAGCTCGAGAAGGAGATAGGCCAGCTCCAGGACCAGGTCGCCCGCGGCCAGGACGAGCTCAACCAGCTGCGCACGACGCTGGGTTCGATGGCCAGCGCCCAGTACCGCACCGGCGGCATGGACCAGTCCGTCGCCCTCTTCCTCTCCGGCGACCCCGAGACCTACCTCGACAAGGCCTCCACCCTGGAGCAGTTGAGCGGCAAGCAGGTCGAAGCCGTCCAGAAGATCCAGGCCAAGCAGCGCGCGCTCGCGCAGCAGCGCCAGGAGGCCTCCGGCAAGCTCGCGGACCTCGACGCCACCCGCAAGGAACTCGGCGAGAAGAAGAAGGCCTCGCAGGACAAGCTCGCCGAGGCCCAGGCCCTCCTCAACACCCTGACCGCGCAGGAGCGCGCGGCCCTCAAGGACGAGGACACCCGCGCCAGCCGCAGCGACAGCGACCGCGCCGACCTCGGCAACGTCAAGGCCTCGGGCCGCGCCGGCGCCGCCCTCGCAGCCGCCAAGACCAAGCTGGGCAGCGCGTACGTCTCCGGCGCGACCGGCCCGAGCGCCTTCGACTGCTCGGGTCTGACCCAGTGGGCCTACAAGCAGGCCGGCGTCAGCATCACGCGCACCACCTACACCCAGGCCAACGACGGCACGCGCATCGGCAAGAGCCAGCTCCAGCCCGGCGACCTGGTGCTCTTCTACTCGGACCTGCACCACGTCGGTCTGTACGCGGGCAACGGCATGGTCCTGCACGCCTCCAACCCGCGCGGCGGCGTCAAGTACGAGTCCATCAACAACATGCCCTTCCAGTTCGGCGTCCGCATCGGCTGACGCCCGCTCACGGGACGCGCCGTGCACCGCCCATCCGGGCGAATTCCGCGGGCCCGCTGTGACCGCACGCCCCGCCGGTGACCTGCGTCTCCGGCGGGGCGTCGCTGTGTGTGGCCTCCGGCGGTCGTTGGCCGGTGTGTGGCCGCGCGGCTACTGTCTGCCAGCGCGGAACCCGGCACACGGCCGTCCACGGGGGACGGACCCGGTCCCGCGCAGCGGAAGGGAGCGGTTCCTCGTGGCGTCCCATCGCCGGCCCGGGCTCGGCAGTCTCGACCGGAACACCAAGGTCACCGTCCTCACCGCCGCCGTGGCCACCGCCGCGGCAGCCATGGCGGGGGCGGCGAATGCGGCCCCCGCGCAGCCGCAGGAGCCTCCGGCCGGCGCCCGCGCCCAGGTCGACCGGCTCTACGAGGAGGCCGAACAGGCCACCGAGCGCTACAACAAGGCGGGCGAGCGGGCCGACCGGCTGCGCACCGACATCGACCGGGCCCAGGACGCACTGGCCCGCGGCCAGGACCGCATCAACACCATGCGCGGTGTCCTCGGCACCTTCGCCGGAGCCCAGTACCGCTCCGGCGGCATCGACCCCGCCGTCGAGCTGATGCTCTCCGAGGACCCGGACGAGTACCTCGACAAGGCCTCCCAGCTGAACCGGCTGACGGACCGGCAGACCTGGCAGCTCGACGAACTGCGCAAGGAACAGCGCCGGCTGGGCCAGCAGCGCCACGAGGCCTCGCTCAAGCTCGCCGAACTCGACGCCGTACGCGCCGACGTGGCCCGTCAGAAGCGCGCCGTCACCGCCAAGCTCGCCGCGGCCCGCCGTCTCCTGGACGCCATGCCCTCGCAGGAGCGGGCCGACTTCGAGCGGGCTTCGCGCGCGGGCGGGCGCCCCGAGGGGCTGCCCGAGCCGAACTCGCTCGGCCCCTCGTCGGGGCGCGCCGCGACCGCCGTGATGGCGGCCCGGTCCGCGGTCGGCCGCCCCTACATCTGGGGCTCCACCGGGCCCTCCGGGTTCGACTGCTCCGGGCTGATGGTGTGGTCGTACCGGCAGGCGGGCGTCGCGCTGCCGCGCACCTCGCAGGCCCAGCGGTACGCCGGCCGCCAGGTCCCGCTGTCGCAGGCGCAGCCCGGCGACCTGGTCACGTACCGCTCGGACGCCAGCCACGTCGGCATGTACGTCGGGAACGGGCAGGTCGTGCACGCCCCGTACCCGGGGGCCCGGGTGCGGTACGACCCGGTCGGGATGATGCCGGTGTCCTCGGTGACCCGTCCCTGACCCGCCCCTGACGCAGGCCGTGCGTACGATCGTCGGATGTCCCCGGTCCGTCGGCTCCTCGTACGCGCACTGCCCCTCCTGCTGAGCGCGCTGCTCGCGGGGTGCGGGGCGCCCGCGGTACGGGACGCCGCCGAGCAGGACGTCCGGGAGGCCGTCGCCGCCTGGTCGCGGACGCCGCCCGCGCAGCTCGCCGGGATCCCGCTGGAGGGATGGGCGTACGAGGTCTCCGCGGTCCGGCGGGACGGCGCGCAGGCCACCGCCCGGGCGGAACTGCACTACCGGCTCACCGGCTACGACCTCGCCCCGGCCGGTTCGGCGCGCGAGGTGCGGCTGAGCCGGGACGACGGCGGACGGTGGCGGGTGACCGGGGACCGGGCCGCGCCGGGCGCCCCGCCGCAGCTGTGGGACCAGGGCCCGGTGGAGGTGGTCCGGGGCGCGCACGCGCTGGTGCTCGGCGTCGGCCAGTCCGCGCAGACCCTGTCCGCGATCGGGGCGGAGGCGGACCGGGCGGTGCCCGCGGCGAGCGCCGCCTGGCCCGGGCCGTGGGCGGGCCGGGTGGTCGTGCTGGTGCCCGGCTCCCTGGAGCGGATGGCGCAGCTGCTGGGGCGGCCGGCCGCCGAGTACCGGGGCATGGGAGCCGTCACGACGGGCCGGGCGGGCGCCGCCGCGGCTCCCGCCGACCGGGTCGTTGTCAACCCGGAGGGCTGGGCGGAGCTCAGCGCGGCGGGCCGCGGGGTCGTCCTGACCCACGAGGTCACCCACGTGGCCACCCGCGCCGCGACCACCGCCAAGACCCCGCTGTGGCTCTCGGAGGGCTTCGCGGACTGGGCGGCGTACCGCGGCGGCACCACCACCCCGCAGCAGGCCGCGCCGGCCCTGACCCGGGCGGTCCGCCGCGGCGAGCTGCCGGCCGCACTCCCCGCCGACGAGGCGTTCGCCTTCGGCGCCGACCCGGAGGCACTGGCCCGCGCGTACGAGGGCGCATGGCTGGCCTGCCGCCTGATCGCCGCCAAATGGGGCGACGACGCACTGGTCCGCCTCTACGAACGGGCGGGCCGCAAGCCCCTGGCGACGGCCCTGGAGGAAACGATCGGCGGCGATCCGCCCGGCCTGACGCTGGCCTGGCAGGCGAGCCTCCGCCAGGACTTGGGCGGGGCGTAGCCCGGCCCGCGGCTGGCGCGGGGCCGCGCGGAGCCGTCCGGTACTGTCGGCTGGCGATGTACAAGACGCTGATCGTGACCAATGACTTCCCGCCGCGGCCCGGCGGCATCCAGGCCTTCCTGCACAACATGGCGCTGCGGCTGGATCCCGACCGGATCGTCGTCTACGCCTCCACCTGGAAGCACGGGGCCGAAGGCCGCGAGGCCACCGCGGCCTTCGACGCCGAGCAGCCGTTCCAGGTCGTGCGCGACCGTACGACGATGCTGCTGCCGACCCCGCGGGTGACCCGGCGGGCGGTCGGGCTGCTGCGCGAGCACGGCTGCGAGTCGGTGTGGTTCGGGGCGGCGGCCCCGCTGGGGCTGATGGGCCCGGCGCTGCGCCGCGCCGGGGCGAAGCGGATCGTGGCCACCACCCACGGGCACGAGGCGGGCTGGGCGCAGCTCCCGGCGGCGCGGCAGCTGCTGCGCCGGATCGGCGAGGGCACGGACACGCTGACGTACCTGGGCGAGTACACGCGCTCGCGGATCGCCTCGGCGCTGACGGACCGGGCGGCGGAGCGGATGGTGCAACTCCCGCCGGGGGTGGACGAGAAGACCTTCCACCCCGGGTCGGGCGGCGACGAGATCCGGGCCCGGCTGGGGCTGTCGGACCGGCCCGTGGTGGTCTGCGTCTCGCGGCTGGTCCCCCGCAAGGGGCAGGACACCCTGATCGAGGCGATGCCGCGGATCCTGGCCGCGGTTCCGGACGCCGTGCTGCTGGTGGTCGGCGGGGGCCCGTACGAGGCGGACCTGCGGGCGCTGGCCGTCTCGACCGGGGTCGCGGACTCGGTGGTCTTCACGGGCGCGGTCCCGTGGGCCGAGCTGCCCGCCCACTACGGCGCCGGGGACGTCTTCGCGATGCCGTGCCGGACCCGGCGGGGCGGACTGGACGTGGAGGGGCTCGGCATCGTCTACCTCGAGGCCTCGGCGACGGGCCTGCCCGTGGTCGCGGGCGACTCGGGCGGGGCGCCGGACGCGGTGCTGGAGGGTGAGACGGGCTGGGTGGTCCGGGGCGGTGTCCCCGAGGACGCGGCGGACCGCGTGATCGCGCTGCTGCAGGACCCGGAGCTGCGCCGCCGCATGGGCGAGCGGGGCCGCGCCTGGGTCGAGGAGAAGTGGCGCTGGGACCTCCTGGCCGACCGCCTGCGCGAGCTGCTCTGACGCACCCGGCCCGCGATTACGCCGACCAGGGCGCGTCGGGGCCCCGGCCGTGCATGTCCCACCGGACACGGAAGGCATGTCTGCGGACGTGCACGACGGTTGCGCGGCGGCGAGGAGTGGTGAGGACGATGGACGACGTGCTGCGCGGCACCGTGGCCCTGGTGACCGGGGCTTCGAGCGGGATCGGCAGGGCGGCCGCCCTGGCGCTCGCCGGGCGGGGGGCCACCGTCGCGCTCACCGCGCGGCGCGGGGACCGGCTCACGGAGCTGGCCGCCCAGATCGAGGCCGGCGGCGGCTCGGCCCTGGTGCTGCCCGCCGACATCGCCGACGAGGCCGAGGCCGCGCGCGTGGTGGAGCGTACGGTCAACGAGCTCGGGCGGCTGGACACCCTGGTGAACAACGCGGGCCTGATGATCCTCGGGTACGCCACCGAGTCGGCCACCGCCGACTGGAAGCGGATGGTGGACATCAACCTCACCGGCCTGATGCACATCACCCACGCGGCCGTGCCGCACCTCGTGAACGCCGCGGCGGACGGCCGCAGGCAGGTCTGCGACATCGTCAACGTCTCCTCCGTGGCGGGCCGCCAGGCCGCGGCCACGGCCACCGTGTACTGCGCCACGAAGTTCGGCGTGGTCGCGTTCAGCGAGGCGCTGCGCCAGGAGCTGGCGCGGCAGCACGTACGGGTCTCCCTCGTCGAGCCCGGCGCGGTGGACACCGAGTTGCGCGGGCACAATTCCCCCGAGATGCAGGAGGCGCTGGGGCGGATGTTCGGGGGCATCGAACGGCTGGAAGCGCAGGACATCGCGGACGCGATCGTCTACATCGTCACGCGGCCTCGGCGGGTCGCGGTGGCGGAGATGCTCGTCCGCCCCACCGAGCAGGTCTGATGCCGCTTCCGGCCCGCCCCGGACCGGGCGCGGTGATCCTCCGCCACATCTGACTGTTCCTCAGAAGTCTGTCAACACCGCCTCTGGGTGGACGGCCGGATTCCGCCCATGATGCGGCCATGACACCTCAGCTGACGCGCCGTCATTTCCTGGGTATCGGCGCCCTCCAGACCGCCGCCGCCCTCGGCTTCACCCGCATAGGCCTGCAATCGGCCGCGGCCGCCGAGCCCGCCGCCGCGCAGTACGCCCCCGCCATCGTCGTGGGCTCCGGCTACGGCTCGGCCGTCGCCGCCCTGCGGCTCGGGCAGGCCGGTGTACGCACCGTCGTCCTCGAGATGGGCCGGCTCTGGAACACCCCCGGCCCGGACGGCAAGGTCTTCCCCTCCACCTCCGCCCCCGACCAGCGGTCCATGTGGTTCCGCAACCGTACCGAGGCCCCGCTCGCCCAGTTCCTCTGGCTCGACGTCGTCAACCGCGACATCAGCCCCTACCCCGGCGTCCTCGACCGCGTGAACCACGGCGACATGTCCGTGTACGTCGGCCGCGGCGTCGGCGGCGGATCCCTCGTCAACGGCGGGATGGCCCCGACGCCCCGGCGCTCGTACTTCTCCGAGGTGCTGCCCCGGGTCGACGCCGACGAGATGTACGGCACGTACTACCCGCGCGCCCGCGCCATGCTCGGGGTCAACGACATCGATCCGGGCTGGTTCGAGTCCACGGAGTGGTACCGGTTCGCCCGGATCTCCCGCAAGCACGCCCAGAACACCGGCCTGCGGACCACCTTCGTGCCCAACGTGTACGACTTCGGGTACATGCAGCGCGAGGCCGCCGGCACCGCCACCCGCTCCGCCCTCGCCGGCGAGGTCATCTACGGCAACAACCACGGCAAGAAGAGCGTCGACAAGACCTACCTCGCGGCCGCGATCGGCACCGGCAACGTCACCATCGAGACCATGCAACGCGTCGTCGGCGTACGCCAGGACCCGGCCGGCGGTTACGTACTCACCGTCCGGACCAGCGATCTGACGGGAAGGGTCACCCAGGTCAGGGAACTCGGCTGCAAGCAGCTCTTCCTCGGCGCCGGCAGCCTCGGCACCACCGAGATCCTGCTGCGCGCCCGCGAGCGGGGCACGCTGCCCGCGCTCAGCGAGAAGGTCGGGCTCGGCTGGGGCCACAACGGCAACATCATGACCGCCCGCGCCAACCACCTGTGGGACACCGTCGGCTGCAACCAGGCCACCATGCCCGCCCTGGGGATCGACGACTGGGACAACGCCGCCAACCCGGTGTTCGCGGAGATCGCCCCGCTGCCCATGGGCTTCGAGCACTGGATCTCGATGTACCTGGCGATCACCAAGAACCCCGAGCGCGGCCACTTCACGTACGACGCGGCCACCGACTCGGCGCGGCTCAACTGGCGCCGCGACCAGAACACCCCGTCGGTCCAGGCCGCGAAGAACCTCTTCGACCGCATCAACCGGGCCAATTTCACGATCTACCGGTACGACCTGTTCGGCGACAACAGGAACTTCGCCGACAACTTCACGTACCACCCGCTCGGCGGCTGCGTCCTCGGCGACGCGACCGACGACTACGGCCGCGCCAAGGGCTACCAGGGGCTGTACGTGGTCGACAGTTCCCTGATCCCGGGCTCGCTCGGGGTGAACCCGTTCGTCACCATCACCGCACTCGCCGAGCGGAACATGGCGCGGATCCTCGCGGAGGACCCGCGCTGATCAGCGGCCCCGTCCGCGGGGCCCCGGCCGCGGGCGGCATCAGCCGCGGTACAGGGCCTCGATCTCGTCCGCGAAGTCCTTCGCCACCACGTTCCGCTTCAGCTTCAGCGACGGCGTGATGTGACCCGACTCCTCCGTGAACTGGGAGGGCAGAATGCGGAATTTCCGCACCGATTCCGCCTTGGAAACCGCCGCGTTGCCGTCGTCCACGGCCTTCTGGACGGCGGCGATGAGGTCCGCGTCCTCGCGCAGCTCCGCCGCCGTGACGCCGGCCGGCTTGCCGTTCTCCGCCGCCCAGCGGCCGAGGAACTCCTCGTCGATCGTCACCAGCGCGGCCACGAACGGCCTCGCGTCGCCGACCACCATGCACTCCGCGACCAGCGCGTGCGCGCGGATCCGGTCCTCGATCACCGCGGGCGCCACGTTCTTGCCGCCCGCCGTGACGATGAGCTCCTTCTTGCGCCCGGTGATCGTGAGGTAGCCGTCCTCGTCGAGGGTGCCGACGTCGCCGGTGTGGAACCAGCCGTCGGCCAGCGCCTCCGCCGTCGCCGCCTCGTTCTTCCAGTACCCGCTGAAGATCTGCTCGCCGTGCAGCAGCACCTCGCCGTCGTCCGCGATGCGCACCACGGAACCCGGCATGGGCTGGCCGACCGTACCGATCTTCTGCTTGTCCCACGGGTTGAAGGTGGTGGCCGCGCAGGACTCCGTCAGGCCGTAGCCCTCCAGAACGGTGAAGCCGATGCCGCGGAAGAAGTGCCCGAGCCGCTCGCCCAGCGGGGCGCCGCCGGAGATCGCGTACTCGCCGCGGCCGCCGAGGACGGCGTGGAGCTTGCTGTAGACCAGCTTCGTGAAGACCTTGTGCTTCAGCTTCAGGCCGAAGGACGGGCCGCGCGGGGTGTCCAGCGCCCGGCTGTACGCGATCGCCGTGTCGGCCGCCGCGTCGAAGATCTTGCCCTTGCCCTCGGCCTGGGCCTTGGCGCGCGCAGAGTTGTAGACCTTCTCGAAGACGCGCGGGACGCCGAGGATGAGCGTGGGCCGGAAGGACTGCAGCTCGTCGGTGAGGTTCTTGATGTCCGGTACGCAGCCCAGCCGGATCGGCGCCAGCACGGCGGCCACCTCGACCAGGCGCCCGAAGACGTGCGCGGCGGGCAGGAACAGGAGCACCGAGCACTCGCCGGTCTTGAACAGCGGGCTCAGGCGCTCCACCGCGTTGCCGCACTCCGCGAAGAAGTTGCGGTGGGTCAGCACACAGCCCTTGGGACGGCCGGTGGTGCCCGAGGTGTAGACGATGGTGGCCGGGTCGTCGGCGTTCGCCAGCGAGCTGCGCCGGTCGACCTCTTCGTCCGTCACGTCCGTGCCGGCGGCCTGCAGCGCCGCCAGCGCGCCCTGCTCGATCTCCCAGACCTCGCGCAGGTCCGGCAGCCGGTCGCGCAGCGAGGCCACGGCCGCGCTGTGCCCCGGGCTCTCCACGACCGCGGCGACCGCGCCGGAGTCGCCGAGGATCCACTGGATCTGCTCGGGCGAGCTGGTCTCGTACACGGGGACGGTGACGCCGCCCGCGCTCCAGATGGCGAAGTCGAAGAGCACCCACTCGTAGCGGGTGCGGGAGATCAGCGCGACACGGTCGCCCGGCTGGATACCGGCCGCGATCAGGCCCTTGGCCGCTGCACGCACCTCGGCGAGGAACTCGGTCGCGGACACGTCCTGCCACTGGCCGTCGACCTTGCGGGCCATGACGGCGGTGTCGGGATGCTGCGCGGCATTGCGGCGGATGAGATCCGTCAGGTTCCCGTCCGACGGGACCTCGTACAGGGCCGGAAGGCTGAACTCGCGCAAGACTGCTGCTCCTCTGGGCGCCATCGCCACCATGTGGACCGACCGGACGTTACCCACCGGTAGTGGGTTCCGGATAGAGGGAACCGGCCAGATGTTCCGTGCGTCACAGCCGCGGCCGTGCCAGGCCGACACTAGTCGACGCCGTTGAGGACTCGGAAGTAACCGCAGGTAGGCCGCCTGACCCACCCCCTCTACCCGCGGCCTGCGGGTCCCCCTAGGGTGGGGCGCATGGGTGGCAGGAAAAGCAGCACGCGGGTCCATGTCGTCAGCGACGTCCACGGCAACGCCGAAGGGCTCGCCCGCGCCGGCGACGGCGCCGACGCCCTGATCTGCCTCGGCGACCTCGTGCTCTTCCTCGACTACGCCGACCACTCGCGCGGCATCTTCCCCGACCTGTTCGGCGTCGAGAACGCCGACCGGATCGTCGAGCTGCGCACCGCGCGCCGCTTCGACGAGGCCCGCGACTTCGGGCGACGGCTGTGGGCCGGGCTCGACCGGGAACAGCTGATCGAGGGCGCGGTGCGCCGCCAGTACGCCGAGATGTTCGCCGCGTTCCCGCAGCCCACGTACGCCACGTACGGCAATGTCGACATCCCGGGTCTGTGGTCCGAGTACGCCGGCCCCGGCACGACCGTCCTCGACGGGCAGCGGGTGGAGATCGGCGGCCGCGTCTTCGGCTTCGTCGGCGGCGGACTGCCCTCCCCGATGCGCACCCCGTACGAGGTGGACGAGGAGGAGTACGCCGCCAAGGTCGAGGCGCTCGGCGAGGTGGACGTGCTCTGCTCGCACATCCCGCCGGAGGTTCCCGAGCTCTGCTACGACACGGTCGCGCGCCGGTTCGAACGCGGCAGCGAGGCCCTGCTCGCGGCGATCCGGCGGACCCGCCCGCGGTACGCGCTGTTCGGGCACGTGCACCAGCCGCTGGCCCGGCGCATGCGGATCGGCGGCACGGAATGCGTGAACGTCGGGCATTTCGCCGCCACCGGAAGGCCGTGGGCCCTGGAGTGGTGAACCCGCGGGGCCCGCAGGGGTGGTCGTGGGCCCCTGGGCGCAGAGCCCCGGGCCCTGGAGTGGTGACCTCCGCACGCACGGTAGCCTGCACGCGGCGGCCGTAGGCCGCACACTTCCTCGAACAATCCCTGGAGGGGCGACCGCCATGGCCGAACACACCAGCTCGAGCATCACGATCGAGGCGGCGCCGGCCGACGTGATGGCCGTGATCGCCGACTTCGCCCGCTACCCCGAGTGGACCGGCGAGGTGAAGGAGGCCGAGGTGCTGGCCACCGACGCCGACGGCCGCGCCGAGAAGGTCCGGCTGCTGCTGGACGCGGGCGCGATCAAGGACGACCACACCCTCGCCTACACCTGGAAGGGTACGGACGAGGTCAGCTGGACCCTGGACAAGTCGCAGATGCTGCGCCAGCTCGACGGCTCGTACCGGCTCGCCCCGCTGGAAGGCGGCAAGCGCACCGAGGTCACCTACCAGCTGACCGTGGACGTCAAGATCCCGATGCTCGGCATGATCAAGCGCAAGGCCGAGAAGGTCATCATCGACCGTGCCCTGGCCGGCCTGAAGAAGCGCGTCGAATCGGCCTGATCGATCCAGCCCCGGGCCCGGCCCGGCTTCCGCTTGCGCACCGTAGGAGCACCTGCAGCATGCACACTCTGCTCATCACCGGCCCCGGAGGGGCAGGGCGGACCACGGTGGCCGCCGCCACCGCCCTCGCCGCCGCCAGGAACGGTGCGCGGGTGCTGCTGCTCTCCGGTGACCCCGGGAACCCCCTGTCCGCACTGCTCGGGGAGCCGACGGGGGACCCCGTCGAAGCCGCGCCCGGGCTGACGGCGGTACCCGCCGCCGGGGTCCTCACGGCCCGCGTGGACTCCGGCGAGGAGTTCCGCCAGGAGCTCGTCGCCCTCCAGGAGCGCGGATCCGCCCTGCTCGGCATGGTCGGGGCCCGCCCGCTCGGGGCCGAGGAGCTCACCGAGCTGCCCGGCGCCGAGCAGTTCGCCCTGCTGCGCGCGCTGCGCCGGGCCGCCGCCGCACCCGGCACCGACCTCGTCGTCGTCGACATGCCCCCGCTGCACCAGGCCGTGGCCGCCCTCGCCCTCCCCGCCCAGCTGCGCCGCTACCTGGCCCGGCTGCTCCCGGCCGAGCGGCAGGCGGCCCGCGCCCTGCGGCCCGTACTGGCCCAGCTGGCCGGCGTACCGATGCCCGCGCAGTGGCTGTACGAGGCCGCCGCGCGCTGGGACGAGGAGCTGGCCGCCGTCCAGGCCGTCGTGGAGGCCGGCACCACTTCGCTGCGGCTGGTCGCCGAGCCGGGACCGGGCGCCGACGCCGCACTGCGGACCGGGCTGCTCGGCCTCGCCCTCGAGCAGCTGCCGGTCGCCGGGATCGTCGCCAACCGGATGGTGCCGCAGGGCTCGCCCGACCCCTGGCTGGCCGGGCTCGCCGTCCAGCAGGAGAAGTACGCCGCCCAGTGGGCCGGGGACACCCCCGTGCTGCCGCTGGGACACCTCGGGCGGGACCCCCAGGGGCCGGAGGACCTGGCACGGCTCACCGGGGCGGAGGGGCTCGTTCCGGGCGCCTCGGGGGAAGCCGGGGGCACGGCCCGGGACACGGCCCGGAACCGCCGGACCTGGGTGGTCGAGGACCGCCTCGCCGACGACGGGGTACTCGTCTGGGTGGTGCCGCTGCCCGGCGCCCACAAGCGCGACCTCGACCTGGTCCGGCGCGGCGACGA
Source organism: Streptomyces sp. R33 (assembly GCF_041200175.1). Lineage (NCBI taxonomy): Bacteria > Bacillati > Actinomycetota > Actinomycetes > Kitasatosporales > Streptomycetaceae > Streptomyces > Streptomyces sp. R33. The sequence goes on from NZ_CP165727.1 coordinate 6,157,053, forward strand.
GCTGCTGCTCGCGGCCGGCCCGTACCGCAGGATCGTTCCGCTGCCCTCGGCGCTGCGCCGTTGCACGGTCTCCGGCGCCGCCCTCGCCGACGGGGAGCTCCGCATCCGCTTCACGCCGGACCCGGGGCTCTGGCCCCGCAGGCCCTGAACCGCGTACCCCCGTTCGGGTAACGTCGGAAGTAGTACGTACCGCACGCCCAGCAGCTGCCGCAGGAGAGTCCGCCATGAGCGAGGCCACCGACCGTCCCACCGACGACGACGCCTGGGCCAAGGCCTGCGCCGAGGACCTCGCCGCGGAGCAGGAGCGCCGCCGGGCCCGGCAGGGCGGCACCGACGCCGGCACCGGGACCGCCGCAGAAGAGCTCTTCAAGCTGTTCGAAGCCGTCGCCGACAAGGTCTCCGGGCTGAACAACCCGCTGCTCGGCGCCGCCGCCCAAGGCGCCGTACGCCAGTTCGTCAACCAGGCGAAGGCCGCCGCCAAGCCCGTCGTCGAGCGCAACCCCGAGGTCTTCGACCACCTCGCGGCCGCCGGCTCCGAGCTGCTCGCCGCGTACCGCTCGGCCGTCGAGGGCCACGAGCGCCGCTGGACCCGGGACGAGCCCGCGGCGGGCGCGGGCCCGGACGGCCCCTCCGGCGAGCGCCCCTCGGGCGACCGCCCTTCCGGAGACCGTTCCGATCCCCGTGACGGGGGCGGGAGCGGTCCGACGCAGCGGATCGATCTCGACTGAGACCCTCAGGGGGCGTCCGGCGGATCATGACCGGGCCCGGGGGGTCTGGCACCGTGCCTCGCCGCGTTGTCGTCGGTCGCCAATGCTCCGCAGTGGCTCTCTCCTCCGCCTTGCGATCCACGGCACCAGACCCCCCGGGCTTTCCGGCCCTGATCCGCCGGATGCCCCCTCGCCCTCGGGTACCGTTGGCCGTGGCGGGGTTTGACCGGAAACCGAGGGACTAATGGGACTCACCATCGGCGTCGACATCGGCGGCACGAAGATCGCGGCCGGCGTGGTCGACGAAGAGGGCACCATTCTTGAGACGTACAAGGTGCCCACCCCGCCGACCGCGGACGGAGTGACGGACGCTATCTGCGCCGCAGTGTCCGAAGTCAGCAGCAGCCACACCATCGAGGCCGTCGGCATCGGCGCCGCCGGCTACGTGGACGACAAGCGCGCGACCGTGCTCTTCGCGCCGAACATCAACTGGCGGCACGAGCCGCTCAAGGACAAGGTCGAGCAGCGCATCGGCCTGCCGGTCGTCGTCGAGAACGACGCGAACTGCGCCGCCTGGGGCGAGTACCGCTTCGGCGCCGGCCAGGGCCACGAAGACGTCATCTGCATCACGCTCGGCACGGGCCTGGGCGGCGGCATCATCATCGGCAACAAACTGCGCCGCGGGCGCTTCGGCGTGGCCGCCGAGTTCGGGCACATCCGGGTGGTTCCGGACGGTCTGCTGTGCGGGTGCGGGAGCCAGGGCTGCTGGGAGCAGTACGCCTCCGGGCGCGCGCTCGTCCGGTACGCGAAGCAGCGCGCCAAGGCCACCCCCGAGAACGCGGCGATCCTGCTCTCGCTCGGTGACGGCACCGCCGACGGCATCGAGGGCAAGCACATCAGCGAGGCCGCGCGGGCCGGTGACCTGGTGGCCATCGACGCCTTCCGCGAGCTGGCCCGCTGGGCGGGTGCCGGGCTGGCGGACCTGGCGTCCCTCTTCGACCCGTCGGCGTTCATCGTCGGCGGCGGGGTCTCGGACGAGGGCGACCTCGTCCTCGACCCGATCCGCAAGTCGTTCAAGCGCTGGCTGGTCGGCGGCGCGTGGCGCCCGCACGCGCAGGTGCTGGCCGCGCAGCTGGGCGGCAAGGCCGGGCTCGTCGGCGCGGCGGACCTGGCCCGCCAGGGCTGACGGCTCCTGTTGTCCGAACTGCCCGCCGCGCCCTCTGTGGCACGGCGGGCAGTCTGGCTATGTTGCCGTCCATGCTGCCGAACTCTGTGACGGAACCCGACGGTTCCGCGGTGATCCGAGCCCTCAGCTACAACATCCGCTCGATGCGGGACGACGAGGAGGCGCTGGCCCGGGTGATCCGCGCCTGCGCCCCCGACCTCGTCTTCATCCAGGAGGCGCCGCGGTTCTTCCGCTGGCGCAAGCACGCGGCGCGGCTGGCCGCGAAGACGGACCTGGTGGTGCTCAGCGGCGGCGCCACGGCTGCGGGCCCGCTCCTGCTGTGTTCCCTACGGGCCTTCGTGGAGCGGACGGAGGACGTACTCCTCCCCCTCACCCCGGGCCTGCACCGGCGGGGTTTCGCCACGGCGGTGGTCCGGTTCGGGGCCGCGCGGGTCGGGGTCGTCAGCGCGCACCTGTCCCTGGACCGGGCGGAGCGGGCCGCGCAGGCGGGGCTGCTGGCGCAGCGCGCCGCGTCGCTGGAGGCGCCGCACGCGATCGTGGCGGCCGACGTGAACGAAGCCCCCGGCGGGCCCGCCTTCGGGCGCCTCACCGAGAGCCTGCGGGACTGCTGGACGGTGTCCCCGTGGGGCGGCGAGCGCACCTTCCCGGCGGCGGCTCCGGACCGGCGCATCGACGCCGTCTTCGCCTCGCCGGGGGTGGAGGTCCTGGCCTGCGGAGTGCCCGACGGGCTGCCCGGGGTGACCCCCCGGGACCTCCACGCCGCCACGGACCACCTCCCGGTCCTGGCCGCCCTCCGCCTCCCGGCCGGGAGGTCCGGCCCCGCCGGCGTGTGAGGCGCGGGGTCCGGGCCGTGGCCTACACCACCGCGCCGCGGCCCGGGTCGTCGTCCTCGTCGTCACCCTGCGACATCCGGGCCACCAGCGTGGCGAAGCCGCCGAGGAAGCCGCCGATGCCCAGCGTCGTGAGCCACCAGGTCATGTCCCACTGCAGCAGCACGGCCACCAGCAGCAGCACCGGCCCGCCCACCACCGCCAGCCACGCGAACTTCGCCGTCGTGTCCGCGGGCGGGAGCTCCGGCTCCGGGGGGACGAAGTGGCCCTCGTCCTTCTCGTCCGGTTCCGCCGGCGTGTGGTCCCGGGGCCCGGTCCCGGGACCGGTGCCGCTCAGGCCCACGCCCACGCCCGGGGCGAACACCACCGAGCTGCCCAGCGCCGGAGGAGCCGGGGGCTCCTTGTCCGCAGGGGGCTGCTTGTCCGCCGGAGGCTGTGTTTCCGCCGGAGGCTTGTCCGCCGGAGGTTTCGGCGCCGGCTCCACGTCCTCCTCCGGCAGCATCAGGTTCTCGATGGGCCGGAACGGCCTCGACCCCGGCGGGTCCGGCGGCTCCTGCCCGTACCCGGCGACGATCGCCGCCCAGGCCGCCTCCTCGTCCAGCGGGGGGACACCCCCCGGGGACTCCTCGTGCTCAGCCACCGCTGGCCGCCCCCTCCCTGCCGACGCTCTCCGCGAGCCGTCCGACGAACGCAAAACTGTCCGCGAAGATCTGCTCCGCGTCGTAGTCCAACGTCGCGACGTGGTAGCTCTGTTCCAGCAGGGTCTCGGTGACGTCCGTCGACGAGATCCGCGCGAGGATCCGCGCCGAGTCGGCGGGCGGTACGACGTGGTCCTGCGGGCTGTGCAGCAGCAGCACCGGCTGCGTCACCTGCGGCAGCTCGGTGTCCAGCATCTGCAGGAACTTCCGCAGCGAGTGCGCGGCCCGGGTCGGGACCCGGTCGTACCCGACCTCGTCCGAGCCCGGCTTCGCGATGTCGCTCGCGATGCCCGGGGTCGAGCGGATGAAGTGCTTGGCCACCGGGAGGGCGACGGCCAGCGGGTCGTGCACCTTGTTGGCCGGGTTGACGAGCACGAGCCCGCTGATCGCGTTCCCGTGCTTCGCCGCGAGCCGCAGGCTCAGCGCCCCGCCCATGGACAGGCCGAAGACGAACACCTGCGTGCACCGGTCCAGCAGCTCCCGCAGGGCGCGGTCGACCTCCGCGTACCAGTCCTGCCAGCCCGTGAGCTGCATGTCCTGCCACCGCGTCCCGTGCCCGGGCAGCAGCGGCAGCGACACCGTCAGGCCCTGCCCGGCGAGATACTCGGCCCACGGGCGCAGCGACTGCGGGGAACCGGTGAAGCCGTGGCAGAGGAGGACACCGACCTCTCCGCCCTCGTGGCGGAACGGCTCAGCTCCAGGGAGGACGGGCACCAGGGTCTCCTTCGACGGGCGGGGGGTGCGTAGCGCTGTGTGACTTCACCGTACGCGACGGGGGTGACACCGACCAGGGTCGTCGACCGCTCACGCCCGAGCCAGGGGATATGGTCTGTTCGACAGACACAGGAAGGCTTTCGAGTTGATCTACGGCGCAATGAAGTTCTCCATCGGGGGTTCCCTGAAGCTCGCCTTCAGGCCGTGGGTGGAGGGCCTCGAGAACATTCCCGCCGAGGGGCCGGCGATCCTCGCGAGCAACCACCTGTCGTTCTCCGACTCCTTCTTCCTGCCGGCCGTACTGGACCGGAAGGTCACCTTCATCGCGAAGGCGGAGTACTTCACCTCCCCGGGCGTCAAGGGCAAGCTGACGGCCGCCTTCTTCAAGGGCGTCGGCCAGCTCCCGGTGGACCGCTCCGGTGCGCGCGGTGCCGGCGAGGCCGCGATCAAGAGCGGCATCGAGGTCATCGAGCGCGGGGAGCTGTTCGGTATCTACCCCGAGGGCACGCGTTCACCCGACGGCCGCCTCTACCGCGGCAAGCCCGGCGGTCTGGCCCGGGTGGCCCTCGCCACCGGCGCCCCGGTGATCCCCGTGGCGATGATCGACACGGAGAAGATCCAGCCGCCCGGCAAGGTCGTCCCGAAGCTGATGCGCCCGGGCATCCGGATCGGCAAGCCGCTGGACTTCAGCCGCTACCAGGGCATGGACAGCGACCGCTTCATCCTGCGCTCGGTGACCGACGAGGTCATGTACGAGATCATGAAGCTGTCCGGCCAGGAGTACGTCGACATCTACGCGACGGCCGCCAAGCGCCAGATCGCCGACGCGGAGAAGGCCGAGAAGGCCGCCAGGGCCGCCGCCGAGAAGAACGCCGGCAAGAGCGCGGAGTAGCGGAGCGGCGGAGTAGCGGAGCAGGGCGGGCAGAACGGGCGTTACCGCCCGCACGGGGTGGGGGAGATGGCGAAACGCGAACGCGTCGTGCGCATGTCGGTCGAGCAGCCGCTGTGGCGGGCCCTGACCGCCTACCGGCTGATCACCATGGTCTACGCGGCCCTGCTGTTCGCCTCGGCGTACAAGGACTTCGACCGCCCCTGGGTCGCGGCCGGGTACCTCGCCGTGCTCGCCGTCTGGACCGTGGCCACCCACCGCAAGGTGGCGAACGCCGTCAGCTGCACCAAGCGGTTCCTCGGGGCCGACCTCACCGTCGCCCTCGTCGGGATCCTGCTCACCCCGGTCGCGGACACGTACGAGCGGATCGCCACCGGCGGCCCCACCCTCCCCAGCATCTGGACGGCGGGCTCGGTCCTCGCCTTCGCGATCAAGGGCGGCTGGCGCTGGGCGGGATTCGCCTCGACCTTCGTGGCCGTGGCCAACGTCCTGGTCCACGGCGGCAGTCCCACCCGCGACACCCTGCACAACGTGCTGCTGGTCTGGGTCGCCTCCATCGCCATCGGCTACGTCGTCGAGGTCGCCCGGGCCAGTGAGGCCACCCTCGCCCGCGCCCTGGAGATCGAGGCCGCCACCCGCGAACGCGAGCGCCTCGCCCGCGACATCCACGACGGGGTCCTCCAGGTCCTCGCCATGGTCCAGCGGCGCGGCACCGAGCTGGGCGGCGAGGCCGCCGAGCTCGGCCGGATGGCAGGGGAGCAGGAGGTGGCGCTGCGCACCCTGGTGACCAGCGGGCTGGTGCCCACCTCCCGGATCTGCCGCGACGAGTCGCTCGGCGCGCTGGTGGACACGTACGAGGTGGAGGAGCCCGGCGCCGACGAGGGCGAGCTGGATCTGCGGACCCTCCTCGCCCCGCACGCCGGATCCCGGGTCAGCTTCGCCGAGCCGGGCACACCGGTGCTGCTGCCGGTGCCCGCGGCGAAGGAGCTGGCCGCCGCGGTCGGCGCCGCCCTCGACAACGTGCGCAAGCACGCCGGGGACGGGGCCCGGGCCTGGATCCTGGTCGAGGACTGGGGCGACGAGGTGATCGTGACCGTCCGCGACGACGGCCCGGGCATCCCGGCGGGCCGGCTCGACCAGGCCGAGGGCGAGGGCCGGATGGGCGTGGCCCTGTCCATCCGCGGCCGGCTGCGGGACCTCGGCGGCAGCGCCGAGCTGGTGTCCGTCCCCGGGCAGGGCACCGAAGTGGAACTGAAAGTACCGAGGGGGAGAACCCAGTGAGCCAGACCGCCGAGCCGCAGCCGCAGCCGCACGAGATCAAGGTGATGGTCGTCGACGACCACCCGATGTGGCGGGACGCGGTCGCCCGCGACCTGGCCGCCGCAGGCTTCGAGGTGGTCGCCACGGCCGGCGACGGCCCCGAGGCGGTCCGCCGGGCCGTGCCCGCCGCCCCCCACGTCCTGGTCCTCGACCTCAACCTGCCGGGCATGCCCGGGGTGCAGGTCTGCAAGGAGCTCGTCGGCGCCAACCCCGCGCTGCGCGTCCTCGTCCTGTCCGCCAGCGGTGAGCACGCCGACGTCCTGGAGGCCGTGAAGTCCGGGGCCACCGGCTACCTGCTCAAGTCCGCGGGCGCCCAGGAACTGATCGACGCGGTCCGCCGCACCGCCGCCGGCGACCCGGTGTTCACCCCGGGCCTGGCAGGGCTGGTGCTCGGCGAGTACCGGCGCCTGGCCACCGACCCGGCGCCCGCCGCCCCCGACGAGCCGAAGGTCCCCCAACTGACCGACCGGGAGACCGAGGTGCTGCGGCTGGTGGCCAAGGGGCTCTCGTACAAGCAGATCGCGGAGCGCCTCGTCATCTCCCACCGCACGGTGCAGAACCACGTGCAGAACACCCTGGGCAAGCTCCAGCTGCACAACCGGGTGGAGCTCGTCCGGTACGCGATAGAGCGCGGCCTCGACGACGCGTGACGGGGACGCGCACGGTGTCGTACGTCGTACTTACGTCCTCGTACGAGTGAACGGGGGGACGCAACACCCCGTGATTCCACCGGAATTGACCCTTCCCAGGCCCTTGCTGTGACCTGAGTCACCACTAGCGTGACCGTCATGCGGGCCCAGCGGGCTCAGTGGGCCCTGTGGCGAAGGGAGATTCCAATGAAGGTCGGAGTGCTGACGGGCGGCGGCGACTGCCCCGGGCTCAACGCGGTCATCCGTGCCGTCGTCCGCAAGGGCGTCCAGGAGTACGGGTGCGAGTTCGTCGGCTTCAAGGACGGCTGGCGCGGTGCGGTCGAGGGGGACACCGTCCCGCTCGGCATCCCCGCCGTCCGCGGCATCCTGCCGCGCGGCGGCACCATCCTCGGCTCCTCGCGGACCAACCCGTTCAAGCAGGAGAACGGGGTCCGCCAGATCAAGGAGAACCTCGCGAAGTACGAGGTCGAGGCCCTCGTCGCGATCGGCGGCGAGGACACCCTGGGCGTGGCCGCCAAGCTGTACGGGGAATACGGCATTCCCTGCGTCGGCGTCCCGAAGACCATCGACAACGACCTGTCGGCCACGGACTACACCTTCGGCTTCGACACGGCGGTGGGCATCGCCACGGAGGCCATCGACCGGCTGCACACCACGGCCGAGTCGCACATGCGGGTGCTCGTCGTCGAGGTGATGGGCCGGCACGCCGGCTGGATCGCCCTGCACTCGGGGCTGGCGGGCGGCGCCAACGTCATCCTCATCCCCGAGCAGCGCTTCGACGTGGACCAGGTGTGCGCATGGGTGACCTCCCGGTTCAAGGCGAGCTACGCGCCGATCGTGGTGGTCGCGGAGGGGGCCATGCCCAAGGACGGGGAGATGGTGCTGAAGGACGCCACCACCGACTCGTTCGGGCACGTCCGGCTGTCGGGCGTGGGGGAGTGGCTGGCCAAGGAGATCGAGGCGCGGACGGGCAAGGAGGCCCGGACCACGGTGCTCGGCCACATCCAGCGCGGGGGCACGCCGAGCGCGTTCGACCGGTGGCTGGCGACGCGGTTCGGGCTGCACGCGATCGACGCCGTGCACGACGGTGACTTCGGGAAGATGGTCGCGCTGAAGGGGACGGACATCGTGCGGGTGCCGATCGCGGACGCGACGGCGAAGCTGAAGACCGTGGACCCGGCGCTGTACGAGGAGGTCGGGGTGTTCTTCGGCTGAGCCGGAGCGGGCGCACAGGCTGTGGGTCGTACCGGCCGTAAGGTGAGGAAACGACCCATGGTCCAGTCGTCGAGCGTGAACGCGGATCTGAACGGGCGCGTGCTGCGGACCCTGGCCGCGGGCGGGACGAAGATGATCGCCCAGCGGTCCACCGGGTTCAACAACATCGACCTGGCCGTCGCCCGGCAGCTCGGCATGACGGTGAGCCGGGTCTCGTACTACTCCCCCTACTCCGTCGCCGAGTTCGCGTGGACCCTGGCGATGGCCGTGAACCGGCGGATCGTCCGGGCCTCGAGCCGGACGCGGGATTTCGACTTCCGGCTGAACGGGCTGATGGGCCGCGACATGCGGGGCCGCACCGTGGGCGTGCTCGGCACCGGCAAGATCGGCGAGGTGTTCACCAGGATCGCGCACGGCTTCGGCATGAACCTGCTGGGCTGGGACCTCGTGCAGAACCCGGCGTGCGTGGAGCTGGGCATGAAGTACGTGGACAAGGACGAGCTGCTCACGTCCGCGGACCTGGTCAGCCTGCACGTGCCGCTGCTGGAGGCGACGCACCACATCATCGACGCGGCCGCGCTGCGGATGATGAAGGACGACGCGATCCTGGTGAACTCGAGCCGCGGCGGGCTGATCGACTCGGAGGCGCTGGTGTCGGAGCTGCGGTCCGGGCGCTTCGAGGGGGTCGGGCTCGACGTGTACGAGGCGGAGGCCGGGATGTTCTTCCTGGACAAGTCCCTGGAGGCCGTCGAGGACGACACCCTGGCGCGGCTGATCACGTTCCCGAACGTGGTCGTGACCTCGCACCAGGCGTACTACACGCACGACGCGGTGGGGCAGATCATCGAGGCGACGGTCCGGAACGTGGAGGACTACCTGGCGGGGCGGAGGTCGCAGAACACGCTGTCCCCCGAGTGACGCGAGTTCACCCCGAGTTCAGGCCGCGGCCGTGCGCGCTGCGGGGAGGCATGGCTTAGATTCGCCCCCGTGGACATACCTTCTGCGGGCCGCTGGATCCTGACGGCCCTCGCCGCGGTGCAGCTCGGGTACGCCGTACGGGCCCTGCGGCCCGCACTCCGCTCCCGGCCGGGGGCGCGGCTGGACGCGTGGCTGGCCTTCGCCGACCCGGCGGTCGGCGTCCCGGTGACGCTGGCCCTGGCCCTCGGCAACCTTCCGGCGCTCCTCGCCGTCCTGGCCGTCCTGGGCCCGGTCCTGGCCTGCCGGCTCTACCGCACCATCGCGGCCCGCCGCACGAGGCCGACCGCGGCCTGACCGCTCCCGCCGGGGCGGAGCCCGGCCACTGCCCGCCCCCTCCCGTGCACCGGGGCTCCGCCCCTGACCCGCGCTACGCCGGGGTGGCGGCGCGCAGGCCCGCCAGCAGCTCGCTCAGCAGCTGCGCGCCGTCCAGGGTGAGGACGGATTCCGGGTGGAACTGGACCCCGGCGAACGCGGGGGCGCGCAGCGCGTGGACCTCGCCCGTGACCGCGTCGCGGGACACCCCCACCCCCTGCTGCGAGAGGCGGTCCGCCACCTCGTCCGGGCAGTGCGCCGTGTACGTGTTGTAGAAGCCCACCACCTCCTCCCGCCCGAAGAAGTCGATCCGCGTCTGCGCCCCCTGCGCCGGCTCCGCCTTGCGGATCAGCGGCAGGCCCAGCTCCGCCGCCAGGAGCTCGTGGCCCAGGCAGACCCCGAGCAGGCCGTGCCGGTGCCCGGCCAGGAGCTCGCCCGCGAGCCCCCGCAGCATCCGCATCTTCGGGTCGGCCGCGTCCGCCGGGTTCCCCGGCCCCGGGCCCAGGACGACCGGGCCCGCCCACGACAGGGCCGCCTCCCGCAGCCCGGGATCGTCGTAGCGGCGTACCGTCACCTCCAGCCCCGTCACCCGCAGCACGTGCGCCAGCATCGCCGTGAACGTGTCCTCCCCGTCCACCACCAGCGCGTGGCCGGTCCGCGCCGGGGGCCGGTCCTGCATCCGGAGCCAGAACGGCGCCAGGTCCTGGCGGCGCGCCGCGAGGGCCGCCTGGACCCGGGGGTCGCAGGCGAGGCCGGCCGAACCGAACGCCGGCCGCGGGGCCGCCGGGCGGACCCCCAGCGCCGCCAGCACCCCGGCCGCCTTCGCGTGCGTCTCCGCCACCTCGCCCGCCGGATCCGAGTGCCGCACCAGCGTGGCGCCCACCGGCACCCGCAGCGTGCCGTCCGCCGCGATGTCCGCGGTCCGGATCAGGATCGGGGAGTCCAGCGTCTGGGACCCCGAGGCGTCCACGCCCAGCAGCGCCAGGGCCCCCGCGTAGTAGCCGCGCCCGCCGGCCTCGTACCGCTCGATCACCCGGCAGGCGTTCTGCACCGGCGACCCGGTCACCGTCGCCGCGAACATCGTCTCGCGCAGCACCTCCCGTACGTCCAGCGAGGACCGGCCGCGCAGCTCGTACTCGGTGTGCGCGAGGTGCGCCATCTCCTTCAGCCGCGGCCCGACGACGACCCCGCCCATGTCCCCGACGGTGCACATCATCTTGAGCTCCTCGTCGACCACCATCGACAGCTCCTCGGTCTCCTTGCGGTCGCCGAGGAAGGCGAGGAGGGACTCGGCCGTCGGGCCCCCGGCCGGATAGCGGTACGTCCCGCTGATCGGGTTCATCACCACCGTGTGGCCCGCCCGTCTCCCACCACCACCCTCAACTGAGGGCGCTTCGCGCCCGCCCCTCCCGTTCGACATCCGTACGTGTACTTCCGGGCTGGCCCCGACCAGCGTCCGGTCCCCGGTGTGCACGACGTACGTCCAGTACGCACCCCGCTCGCCCAGCAGGAGCCGCCGGAACAGCGCGAGCGCGTCGGCCCGCCCGAAGCCGTCGATCCGGCCCTCGTACGTGCGCCGGATGACGAAGTTCGCGCCCTCGCCGCGGCCGATCTCGTCCCGGATCACCCGCTCGACGGTCGCCGCGTACTCCTCGTCGGGCACGTCGAAGCTGCCGCCCTCGATCCGCACAGGGTGGTCCGGCAGCGCGGCCAGCGCCTCCGCGAGCGGGATCTCGTACGCCTCCTCGGCGGCCAGCACGCTCAGCGGCGTGCCGTCGTCGCGTACCTCGAACCCGCGCTCGCGGATCTGCCGGAACGGGACGAGGGCGAGGGTGGGCAGCTCCCGCACGGGCAGCTCGGCGAGGCGCCCGGCCTCATGGACCGGGCCGATCAGCACCTCGACGGTGTCGTGGTCGCGGCCGGGGGTCCGGCGGCGCAGCAGGGCGAACGGCGGGCAGGAGTCGTCGAGCAGGCCGAGCAGGCGGCTGGGGGCCGGGCGGCTGGTTTCCATGGGCGGGCGTCCTTCTCCATCGGCGGGGTGAAGAGGAGCGGCCGGGCCCGGAAAGCACCGAAGGCCGCCCCTCGGGCGGCCTTCGCGTCGTGCGTGTCAGTGGGTACGCGCGAGAAGTGGGCCGCCGGGAGCGGGCCACCACCAGTTCTGGTTCGAGAGCGCGTACATGCCGCCGACGATAGCCCACCCGTACCCGCAGAGACACCCGTCTCACGGAGTGGGCACCGGGCTGGACGTGACGCAAGACGCCGTAATGTGTACGAGGTGACCGTGAACGCTGAAACCCAAGCCCCCGCCGCCAAGGCGACCTGGCGAGACCTTCCCGCGGCGCAGCAGCCTTCGTACCCCGATGCCGAGGCACTGCGCGCTGTCGTCGCGGACCTCGAGTCGTATCCTCCGCTCGTTTTCGCGGGCGAGTGCGACCAGCTGCGCGCCCGTCTGGGAGCCGTCGCCAAGGGCGAGGCGTTCCTGCTGCAGGGCGGCGACTGTGCCGAGGCCTTCGACGCCGTGTCCGCCGAGCACATCCGAGCCAAGCTGAAGACGCTGCTCCAGATGAGCGCCGTCCTGACGTACGCGGCCTCCGTGCCCGTCGTCAAGGTCGGCCGCATCGCGGGCCAGTACTCCAAGCCGCGCTCCAAGGACACCGAGACCCGCGACGGCGTCACCCTGCCGACCTACCGCGGCGACTCCGTCAACGGCTTCGCCTTCACCGAAGAGGCCCGGATCCCGGACCCCGAGCGGCTGAAGCGCATGTACCACGCGTCCGCGTCGACGCTGAACCTCGTGCGCGCCTTCACCACCGGTGGCTACGCCGACCTGCGCCAGGTGCACGCCTGGAACCAGGACTTCGTGAAGTCCTCCCCGTCCGGGCAGCGCTACGAGCAGCTCGCGCGGGAGATCGACAACGCGCTGAACTTCATGAAGGCGTGCGGCACCGACCCGGCCGAGTTCAAGGCCGTCGAGTTCTACGCCTCCCACGAGGCGCTGCTGCTCGACTACGAGGGCGCGCTGACCCGCACCGACTCGCGTACCGGCAAGCTGTACGACACCTCCGGCCACATGGTCTGGATCGGTGAGCGCACGCGCCAGCTGGACCACGCGCACATCGAGTTCTGCTCGCAGATCGCCAACCCGATCGGCATCAAGCTCGGCCCGACCACCACGGTGGACGAGGCGCTGACGTACATCGACCGCCTGGACCCGGAGCGCGAGCCGGGCCGGCTGACCTTCGTCGTCCGCATGGGCGCCGACAAGGTCCGGGACAAGCTCCCCGAGCTCGTCGAGAAGGTCACGGCCTCGGGCGCGACCGTCGCCTGGGTCACCGACCCGATGCACGGCAACACCTTCGAGGCGGCCTCCGGCCACAAGACGCGCCGTTTCGACGACGTGCTCGACGAGGTCAAGGGCTTCTTCGAGGTCCACAAGGGCCTGGGCACCCACCCGGGCGGCATCCACGTCGAGCTCACCGGTGACGACGTCACCGAGTGCGTGGGCGGCGGCGACGAGATCTTCGTCGACGACCTGCACCAGCGCTACGAGACGGCCTGCGACCCGCGGCTCAACCGCAGCCAGTCCCTGGACCTGGCCTTCCTCGTCGCCGAGATGTACCGCGACCAGTAAGCGGATCAGTACGTAGGTACCTACGACGGTGGGGCACGGATCGATGTGATCCGTGCCCCACCGTCGTTGCCAGGGCTTTTGGGTACGCCTCACTTTGGGTACGGTTAGGTAAGCCTCACCGAATAGGGGATGGCTGCAGAAACCATTCCTTCCAGGGAGGTGAACCGCGTGTACGTCTGCTCTTGCTTCGGGATCACCGACAAGCAGGTCAAGGAGCACGCGGCCGCCGGGGCCTGCACCCCCCGCCAGATCGCCTCGGTCACCAAGGCCGGCACCGACTGCGGATCCTGTGTGCGCACCATCCAGGGCATCCTGGGCCGCGGGGCGTGCCCGCGTCGGGAGCTGCTGGAGAAGGGCAACGCCGCTGCCGTGCTCGCGGCCGACCCGGCGCTCGCGGAAGCCGCGTAGGACTCAGCTCTCCGGCTGTTCGATCAGCTGCGCGATGTAGAGCGGCTCCCCGATGCTCTCGATGAGCTCCAGCTGGGTGTCGAGGTAGTCGATGTGGTGCTCCTCGTCCCCCAGGATCTCCTCGAAGAGGCGCGCCGAGGTCACGTCGCCCTTGCCGCGCATCACCTCGATCCCGCGCTTGAGGCGGTCGATGGCCTCGACCTCGACCTGCCGGTCCGCCTGGAACATCTCCGTCAGGGTCTGGCCGACGCGTACGTGGAAGAGCCGCTGGTAGTTCGGCAGGCCGTCCAGCATGAGGATGCGCTCGGTGATCTTGTCCGCGTGCTTCATCTCGTCGATGGACTCGGCACGGGTGTAGTTCGCGAGCTTGGTCCAACCCTTGTTGTCCTGGATCCGGTAGTGGAGCCAGTACTGGTTGATCGCCGTGAGCTCGCCGGTCAACTGCTCGTTCAGAAACTCGAGGACCTCGGGGTCGCCCTGCATCGCAGAGGCTCCTTCCAGGCAGTGTCAGCTGTAATGACGGGTCTGGGGGTACCTCCCAGCCGTGACTGGGGGAGTGCGCGCATCCTTGCACCGCCGCAGGAGGCCGTCCAGTAAGTGCCTCCTTAGTGTGAGTTGCAGTGACTTGCCCGTATAGGGGCATACCTGGTCGTGACCACCCCGCCACGTCTGTCACCATGGAGGCATGGGTCAGCCGGAAAGCCGGGAATCTCCGGGAGCAGAGCAGCTGGAGCTTCCACCGGGGCAGCGGTTGCAGCGCGGCTGGCCGGTCACCCACTACGGCCCGGTCCCCAAGTTCAAGCCGGACCGCTGGGAGTTCCGCGTCTTCGGAGCGACCGCCGACGGTGACAAGCACTGCTGGAACCACGAGGAATTCACGGCCCTGCCGTTCGAGTCGGTCGTGGCGGACCTGCACTGCGTGACGAAGTTCAGCATGCAGGGCGCCGAATGGGGCGGGGTCCTCGCCCGCGACATCCTCGCCCTGGCGCCGCCGTCGCCGCAGGTCACGCACGTGATGGTGTGGGCCGAGTACGGCTTCAGCTCCAACCTGCGGCTGGCCGACTTCGCTTCCGACCGCACCGTCTTCGCCACCCACGAGGGCGGTGAACTGCTCACCGCCGAGCACGGTTTCCCGGTACGGCTCGTGGTCCCGCACCTGTACGCCTGGAAGGGCCCGAAGTGGGTCCGCGGCATCGAGTACATGACCGCCGACCGCCGCGGCTTCTGGGAGGAGCGCGGCTACCACAACATCGGCGACGCCTGGCGCGAGCAGCGCTACTCGTACCAGGAGGAGCCGGGGGACGGCCCCGAGTTGTAATCGGGGCTCCGCCCTCAGTGGTGGTACCGGTGCACGACCGCGTGGCCCTTGCCGCGGCCGATCAGCCACTTGTTGACCGGGGTCGTGACGACGAAGGCGAGCGCGAGCGAGATCGCCAGCACGACCCAGAACAGCGCGTCCGCGAGGTGCGCGTCCATCGCTCCCGGCCACAGCGCGATCACGCCGTTGTCGATCAGCTCCATGACGGCGATCGAAAGGGTGTCCGCGGCCAAGGCCACCCGGATGGCCGCACGCAGGTCCACGCCGGCGGCGAGGATCCCGCGCAGGGTGAGCGCGTAGCCGAAGAAGAACGCGAGGACGATCGCCAGGATCATCGTCGGCACATTTCCCCAGCCCAGGGCCGTGCCGATGACCATGCCGAGCACTTCGCCGATGGCGCAGCCGGTGAGGCAGTGGAGGGTGGCCTTGGCCGCCACGGCCCAGCTCGCCCTGCCGTGGCCGGTGCCCTGGCCGCCGGTGCCGTGGCCGCTGTCGTGGTGCTGATGGTGTGCGTCGTGCTCGTGGTGTGCGTGCGCGTGTTCCATCGGAACCCCCTGGGAACGTCGGATAACGGTCCTGCAGACAGCAGAACCGTATACCCCCCAGGGGTATTCCTCAACGGATCAGTGGAGCTCGCGCAGCTCCTTCAGCAGCGCCACGTCCGCCGCATGCCCTTCCTTGCCGCCCGGCGTCTCGATGATCAGCGGGACGCCCTGCGTCGCGGGATGCGTGAACAGCTCGGCGAACGCGTCCCCGCCGATGTGTCCCTGCCCGATGTTGGCGTGGCGGTCCTTGTGGGCGCCCACGCCCTCCTTCGAGTCGTTCGCGTGGATCAGCTTCAGCCGCCCCTCGCCCACCGTGTCCACCAGCAGGTCCAGCGTCTGCTTGGCGCCGCCCGGCTCCGCCAGATCGTGCCCCGCGGCGAAGACATGGCAGGTGTCCAGGCAGATCCCGAGCTTCGGATGGTGCTCCAGCGCCTCGAAGTACGGCCCGAAGTCCCAGGTCCGCGAGCACAGCGAGGAACCCTGCCCGGCCGTGGACTCCAGCAGCAGGAACGGGTCGTCGTCGTGCACCAGCTCGTCCAGCAGCGGCAGCATGTACTCCCTGACCTGCGCGTACGCCACCTCGCGCGGGCGCCCTCCGGTCGCCGAGCCGGTGTGGACGACCACCCCGAGCGCACCGATCTCCCGGCCGCGGCGCAGCGAGTGCCGCAGTGACTCCACCGACCTCTCCACGGTCGCCTCCGTGTGCGAGCCGAAGTTGATCAGGTACGGCGCGTGCACATACGCCGGGATCGACCCGGCCGCGCACCCGGCCCGGAACAACTCGTCCTGCGCCGGGTTCCCCACCGGGGTGGCCCAGCCGCGGGGATTGGCCACGAAGACCTGGACGGCCTCGGCACCCATCTCCCGCGCGTACGTCAGCCCCACCGAGGCGAGCCCGCCGGCGACGGGGACGTGTCCGCCCACGGGATTGCGCACGGCCCCGTCCATGACGCTCTGGTCCACTACCGCTACAGCCCCTTGGTCCGTAGGACGATCGTGCTGCCCTCGGGGGCGTTCTGGCCGCCCGGCACCGACTGGGCGTCCACCGTGTTGCTGAAGGACAGGAAGGGCCGCTCCACCTTCACCTTGAAACCGGCCGCCTCCAGCGTCCTGCGGGCCACGTCCGCCTCCTGGCCGGTCACGTTCGGCACCGGGATCTGCCGCGGGCCCTTGGACACGGTGAGCGTCACCGTGTCACCCGTCGCGGCCTGCGCTCCGGCGCCGATCGACTGGTTGGCGACCGTACCGGCAGGGAACGGCGAATTGACCTGGTCCGCGGCCGTCTCGACCTTGAGGCCGGCGTCCTGGAGGGCGGCCCGCGCCTGGTCGAGGGGGCGTCCGGCCACGTTCGGCACCTGCACCGGCCGGCCCTTGCTGACCACGATCGCGACCGCCGTGTCGGGCGACCGCTTCTGCCCGCCCGTCGGATCGGTGGAGATCACCGATCCCTGCGCGACGTCCTGGCTGAACGCCTGCGTGACCAGGCCGGGAGCCAGACCGCTCTTGGTCAGCTCGGCCTTCGCGTCGTCCAGCGGCCTGCCCTTCACGTCCGGTACGACGACGACCTCCGGGCCGCGCGAGATCGTCAGCACCACCGCGCCGTTGCCGCGGATGCGCTTGCCGCCCGAGGGGTCGGAGTTCATCACCGTCCCGCGGTCGAACGCGTCGCTGAACTTCCGGTCGATCCGCTTCACACCGAGGCCGGCCGCGGACAGGTCGGACTTGGCCTGCGCCTCGCTCTTCCCGAGCAGATTGGGGACCTTCGTGAACTGGCCGGCGTTGATGTACCAGACCCCGGTGCCCAGACCGAGCGCGAGCAGCACCCCGGCGATCACGAGCAGCGTGCCGCGCCGCGGCCTGCGCGAGGCCGGAGGCGCGGTACGGGCCGGTGCGGGCTCCGGGCGGTCCGGGAGCTCCAGCCGGGACGTGAGGTTCACGGGCGGCTGTCCCGCGACGGGCCGCGGGATCACACTGGTGCGGTCCTCGGTGGCGCTGCGCGCCTCGGCACGCGCCTGCGGCGGCACGGCGTCCAGCTCGGCGTCACCGAGCAGCGCGCGGGCGTCGAGGGCCAGCCCGAGCAGGGCGGCGGCGTCGGAGGGGCGCAGCTCCGGATCGCGGGCGGCGGCGTACGCGACGAGCTGGTCCAGGACGCCCGGCAGCCCCGGGACGGCGGCCGACGGCGGCGGCACGTCCTCGTGCAGGTGCTGGTAGAGCACCTGGGCGGGGGTGCCGCCGGAGTGCGGCTTGGAGCCGGTGAGCATCTCGTACAGGACGACACCGCAGGCGTAGACGTCCACGCGGGTGTCGCCGCTGCCGCTCTCGATCTGCTCGGGGGCGAGGTAGGAGACGGTGCCGAGGACGGAGCCGGTGGTGCTGGTGACCGAGTCGACGGACCGGACCAGCCCGAAGTCCGCCACCTTGACCCGGCCGTCGTCGCCGATCAGGACGTTCTCGGGCTTCATGTCGCGGTGCACGAACCCGGCCCGGTGGGCGGCGCCGAGCGCGGCGAGGACGGGCTCGAGGATGTCGAGGGCGGCCCGGGGCTGGAGCGCGCCGCGCTCGCGGAGCACGTCGCGCAGCGTGCAGCCGGAGACGTACTCCATGGCGAGGTACGTGTACGGCCCGTCGGTGCCCTGGTCGAAGACGGCGACGACGTTGGGGTGCGCGAGGCGGGCCACGGACTTGGCCTCGCGGATGAACCGGTCGACGAAGCCGCCGTCGGCGGCGAGCGCCGGGTGCATCACCTTCAGCGCGAGCACGCGGTCGAGGCGGGTGTCGACGGCCCGGTAGACCGTCGCCATGCCGCCGGCCGCGATGCGGGCGTCGACGCGGTAGCGGCCGTCGAGTGTCTGCCCGACGAGGGGGTCATCCAGGGTCGTATCCACCCGGCGATTCTACGAGCGCGGGTCGGGGTCCCGTCCCGGGTGTGGTTTGTTGCAGCGCAGCTGTGACGTGACTCCCTTTTCGACGCGCCCCTCGCGCGGCTCGGCCCCGGCGGGTCCGGATCTTGCCGCGCAGCGGCAATTCCAGCCCGTCCGGGGCCGAAGACCGGGTCCGGGCAGAGCCCGGGAAACGGAGAAAGGGCGGGGCGGGGAGAAGGCCCCGCGCAGCGGAGCGTCAGAAGGCCGGGCGTTCCGGGTCGAGGGCGGCGCGGCCCTCGGCCGGGGACGAGGCCTCCGCGAAGCGGCGCTGCGGGATGCGGCCCGCGCGGTACGCCAGACGGCCCGCCGACACCGCGTCGCGCATGGCCGCCGCCATCAGGACCGGGGACTGCGCCCGGGTCACCGCCGACGCCAGCATCACCGCCGAGCACCCCAGCTCCATCGCCAGCGCCACGTCCGAGGCCGTACCGGCCCCCGCGTCCAGGATCACCGGCACCCCCGCCCGCTCCGCGATCAGCTCGAAGTTGTGCGGGTTGCGGATCCCCATCCCCGAGCCGATCGGCGACCCCAGCGGCATGATCGCCGCACAGCCCACGTCCTCCAGCTTCCGCGCGAGCACCGGGTCGTCGTTGGTGTACGGCAGCACCGTGAAGCCCTCGTCCACCAGCGTCTCCGCGGCGTCCAGCAGCTCCAGGCCGTCCGGCAGCAGGGTCCGCTCGTCGGCCACGACCTCGAGCTTGATCCAGTCCGTGCCCAGCGCCTCCCGCGCGAGGCGCGCCGTCAGCACCGCCTCGCCCGCCGTGAAGCAGCCCGCCGTGTTGGGGAGTACGCAGATGCCCAGCCGGGTCAGCACCGACAGGACCGAGCCCTGGACCGTCGGGTCCAGCCGCCGCATCGCCACCGTCGTGAGCTCCGTACCGGACGCGGTCAGCGCCCGTTCCAGGACGTCCAGGCTCGGCGCCCCGCCCGTCCCCATGATCAGGCGGGACGAGAAGGTCCGGCCGCCCAGCACGAAAGCGTCGTCTGCCATCGCGCTCAGCCTCCCTGCACGGCGGTGAGGATCTCGACCCGGTCGCCCTCGCCCACCGGCGTGAGCGGCCACTGCCCGCGCGGGACCACGGTCTCGTTGAGTGCGGCCGCGACGCCCGAGGGGGCCGCGGTCAGGATGGCGACCACCGCGTCGAGGGTGGTGCCGGCCGCGACCTCGCGCGGCTCGCCGTTGACGGAGATCGTCATGCGTAGGACTCCTGACGTGCGACGCTGAAGCGGCGCGGGGTGAACGGGCGGGCGATCTCCGGGAGCACGCCGGTGGTCAGCAGCTCCGCCATGACGTCGCCGGTGAGCGGGGTCAGCAGCACCCCGTTGCGGTAGTGCCCGGTGGCCAGGTGCAGGCCGGGCAGGTCGGTCGGGCCGAGCAGCGGGGCGTTGTCCGGGGAGCCGGGCCGCAGCCCCGCCCGGGTCTCGGTCAGCGGCAGTTCGGTGATGCCGGGTACCAACTCATGGGCGTCGCGCAGGAGTTCGTACACGCCGCCCGCGGTGACCGTGGTGTCCCAGCCGAGTTCCTCGCTGGTGGCGCCGATGACGAGCTCGCCGTTCTCGCGCGGCACCAGGTACACGTGGCTGCCGCGGACCACCGCCCGGACCGTCCGCGACAGGAACGGCGCGTACGCCGCCGGCACCGCGAGCCGCAGCACCTGGCCCTTGACCGGCCGTACGGGCGGCAGCACCTGCGCCGGTACGCCGGCCAGCCGGCCGCTGAGCGAGCCCGCGGCCAGCACCACCTGGTCGGCGCGCAGCTCCGTACCGTCGTCGAGCAGTGCCCCGGCGGCCCGGTCGGCGGCGGTGAGCAGCTGCTCGGCGTCCGCCCGGTGGATCTCCACGCCGGCGCCCTCGCAGGCGGCCAGCAGCGCGGCCGCCAGCCGGCGCGGGTCGACCTGGTGGTCGCCGTCCACGCGCAGGCCGCCGCGTACGCCCGGGGCCAGCATCGGCTCCAGGCGGCGGCACTCGCGGCCGGTGAGCCACTCGGACTCCAGGCCGCAGCGCCGCTGCAGGGCGTGCAGCTCGCGCAGGTGGAGCCGGTCGTCGGCGTCGAGGGCCACGGCGAGCGTGCCGCAGGCGCGGTAGCCGATGTCCATCCCTCCGCTGGCGTCGGCCAGCTCGGCGGCGAACTCCGGGTAGCGGCCGGCGGAGGCGAGATTGAGGCCCAGCAGGGTCTCCTCGCCGTAGTGCAGCTCCGTGACGGCGGCGAGCATGCCGGCCGCGACCTGAGCGGCGCCGCCGCCGGGCGCCGGATCGGCGAGCGCGGTCCGCAGCCCGCGCCGGGCCGCCCGCCAGGCGGTGACCAGGCCGATGATCCCGCCCCCGATGACGAGGACGTCGGATCCCCTGGCGGATCCCTTCCGAGATGAGTGCATGGGCGTCCAGCCCCTCCCTTCGCCGGCATGACCCGGATCAGGTTCGTACGGTCGGAGGCCGTCCAGCCTCCCTCTCAGCCCGGTACGCCCGGACTCCCGCGATAGGTACGACGGCCAGACTAACCCCGGCGCCGGGGCCGGGTAAGGCTGCCTCCCCGGCCGTTCCCCCGGCCGCTGTTCCTGACGGTGCGTCAGATCGCTAGGCTGGGCGGTGTGAGCGAGCAGACGGAACAGACACAGAGCGGCGTCGTCATCGTCGGCGCCGGAATGGCCGGGGTGCAGACCGCGGTCGCGCTGCGGGAGCAGGGGTGGAGCGGCCCCCTGACCCTGCTGGGCGCCGAGCCCCACCAGCCCTACGACCGGCCCCCGCTGTCCAAGGCGGTGCTGCTCGGCAAGGCCGAGGACTCCGCCTTCGACGTGGACTTCGAGGGGCTGGGCATCGAGCTCCGGCTCGGGGTGGAGGTCACCGGGCTGCGGGCCGCCGAGCGCGAGCTGGACACCGAGGCGGGACCGGTCCCGTACGAGGTGCTCGTACTGGCGACCGGCGCCGAACCACTGACCCTGCCCGGGTCCGAGGGCGTCCAGGGCGTGCACCTGCTGCGCACCCTGGACGACGCGGCCCGGCTGCGCCCGGTGCTGGCCCAGGCGCCGGCGACCGTGGTCGTCGGGGCCGGCTGGATCGGCGCCGAGTTCGCCACGGCGGCGCGCGAGGCGGGCTGCGCGGTGACCGTGGTCGAGGCGGCGGACCGGGTGCTGGCCGGGGCGCTGCCGGCGGAGGTCGCGGCCCCCATGGCCCGCTGGTACGAGGAGGCCGGGGCCGCCCTGCTGACCGGCGCGAAGGTGGCCTCGGTGGAGTCCGGGCGGGTCCTGCTCGCGGACGGCCGGGAGCTGCCGGCGGGCGCGGTGGTCGTGGGCATCGGGGCCCGGCCGGCGACCCGGTGGCTGGCGGAATCGGGGGTCGCGCTCGGCCCGGACGGCTCGGTCACCGCGGACGAGTACCTGCGGACCTCCCTGCCCGGGGTGTACGCGGTCGGCGACTGCGCGTCGTTCCCGTCGGGGCGCTACGGGGCGCGGCTGCTGGTGCACCACTGGGACAACGCCCTGCAGGGGCCGCGCGTGGTCGCGGCGAACATCGTGGCGGCGGCTCCGGTGCAGGTCTACGACCCGGTGCCGTACTTCTGGTCGGAGCAGTTCGGGCGCTTCGTGCAGTACGCGGGGCACCATGCGGGGGCGGACGAGCTCATGTGGCGCGGGGACCCGGCCGAGGCGGCGTGGTCGGTGTGCTGGCTCCGGGCGGGAGCGCTGGTCGCGGTCCTGGCGGTGGGTCGGCCGCGGGACCTGGCGCAGGGCCGGAAGCTGATCGAGACGGGCGCCCCCGTGGACCCCGCCAAGGTCTCCGACCCGGCGACCCCGCTGAAATCGGCGCTGGTCTAGACGGTGCGGAGGGGGCCCGCAGACCCGGACGGGTCGGCTCGGGTACCGGGTGTCGGTCCGAGGTGGCAGGCTTGTGCTCGTGACCGAGATTGACGCAAAGATCGATGCCCTTGTCCCCGCCTGGCTGTACCTCCCCGACATCGCGGAGATGCTCGACATCGAAGTGACCCGGGTCCGCCAGCTGGTCAAGGAAGGTCAGCTGATCGCCGTACGCCGCGGTGAGAACCGCGCGCTGCAGGTGCCCGCCGCCTTCATCGACGGCGACAAGACCGTCAAGGGCCTCGCGGGCCTGCTGACCGTGCTCCGCGACGACGGCTTCTCCGACGAGGAGATGCTGGAATGGCTCTTCACCGCCGACCCGACCCTGCCCGGCACCCCCGTCCAGGCGCTGAGTGAGAATCGCGGCACGGAGGTGAAGCGCCGCGCTCAGGCGCTCGCCCTCTGAGCCGAGCGACCCGAGCGACCCGAGCGGCCCGGTGATCCGGGCCGCCTGATCCATCCGCGGTGCACGGGCCCTGGACGGCCCGTGCACCGCTTCCACCCCGGGGGGTACCCATGTCCGCGAACGCCCAGCTGTCCGATGCCCGGCTCTACCTGTGCACGGACGCCCGCAAGCGGCAGGGGGACCTCCCCGAGTTCCTCGACGCGGTCCTGGCCGGAGGCGTGGACATCGTCCAGCTCCGGGACAAGGGCATGGAGGCCGGCGAGGAGCTCGAGCACCTCCAGGTCTTCGCCGAGGCCGCCCGCCGGCACGGCAGGCTCCTCGCGGTGAACGACCGCGCCGACGTCGCCCACGCCATCGGCTCCGACGTCCTGCACCTGGGCCAGGGCGACATCCCGGTGCCCGCCGCCCGTGCGATCCTCGGCGACGGGGTGCTCTTCGGCCGGTCCTGCCACGCCGAGTCCGAGGTCGACGCCGCCGTCGCCGAGCCGGGCGTGGACTACTTCTGCACCGGCCCCTGCTGGCCCACCCCCACCAAGCCCGGCCGGTACGCCCCCGGCCTCGGGCTGGTCCGGTACGCGGCCTCGCTGGCGCAGCCCCGCCCCTGGTTCGCCATCGGCGGCATCGACGCGGGCAACCTCGACGAGGTCCTCGACGCCGGAGCCACCCGCATCGTGGTCGTCCGCGCCCTGACCGAGGCCTCCGACCCGGGTGCGGCCGCCGCCGACCTGGCCAAGCGGGTCCGGGAGCGCGTTTCCGCCTAAGCCGTCGCAGGACCCCCGTGCAGGTGTCCAAAAACGTGTCCAAAAGGCGGACACCGCTTCGGTGACCGCGAACACGCGTCTAACCTGCCCGTATGGCCCTTGGAACCGCTTCCACCCGTACGGACCGTGCACGCACGGTCCGTGACCTGCTGGCGTCCGGGAGCCCGTCGTACTCCTTCGAGTTCTGGGCGCCCAAGACGGAGAAGGGCGAGCGCAACCTCTGGAACGCGCTGCGCCGGATCGAGGCGGTGGGCCCGAGCTTCGTCTCCGTGACCTACGGGGCCGGCGGCTCCACCCGCGGCGGCACCGTCAAGGCCACCCAGCAGATCGCCGCCGACACCACCCTGACCCCCGTCGCGCACCTCACCGCGGTCGACCACTCCATCGCCGAGCTGCGCAATGTCATCGGCCAGTTCGCCGACGCCGGCATCCGCAACATGCTCGCCGTGCGCGGAGACCCGCCGGGCGACCCGATGGGCCCCTGGCTGGCGCACCCCGAGGGCGTGCACTACGCGGCCGACCTCGTCCGACTGCTCAAGGAGTCCGGGGACTTCTGCGTGGGCGTCGCGGCCTTCCCCGAGATGCACCCGCGCTCGGAGGACTGGGACACGGACATCCGTCACTTCGTGGACAAGTGCCGCGCCGGCGCCGACTATGCGATCACCCAGATGTTCTTCGATCCGGAGAATTATCTGCGGCTGCGCGACAGCGCCGGGAAGGCGGGCTGCGAGACCCCGATCATCCCCGAGGTCATGCCTGTTGTGGGCATCAAGCAGCTCGACCGGTTGCCACAACTCAGCAACGCAGTCTTCCCCGCAGCCGTGAAAGAGCGCATGCTCGCCGTCAAGGACGATCCAGCCGCTGTACGCTCCATTGGGATCGAGTTCGCCACGGAGTTCTGCGCGCGGCTGCTGTCCGAGGGTGTCCCGGGGCTGCACTTCATCACGCTGAACAATTCCACGGCGACTCTCGAGATCTACGAGAACCTGGGCCTGCACCAGCGGGCCTGATCGGCCGGCCCCCTTGTTCCTGGGCGGGGCGGCCGTACCGAGAGGTGCCACGCATGGGAATGACGGTCCTCTACATCGCGTTCGGTTTCGTCGCGTTGTGGCTGCTTGCCGAGGTCCTGATGCAGTACAAGGCCCGGCTGCGCTGGCGCCTGCTCGCGTTCGCCGGGTTCCTCGGTGTGGTCGCCGGGGTGGTGCTGCCCTCGGTGCTGGTCATCGGCGTCGGTGCGGCCGCGTTCGCCGTGGGCCAGACCCTGGTGACGCTCTCCTTCCGCAAGGGCTTCGAGGCCGGCTGGGCGCTGCGCCGGGGCGGTGAGCCCGTACGGAAGACCCGGCGCCGCCGGGCGGGCGGTCCGCGCCCCGAGCCCGCGCTGCAGGTGACCGGGCTGGAGTACGGGTCCGAGGGGACGGACGGGGACGCCGACGGCGCCGACACGCCCGACGCGTCCGGCAAGGAGCGGCCGGAGCCGCAGTTCCAGGCCGCGACCGAGGAGTTCTACAGCCCGGAGCCGCTGCCCGAGGACACCGGGTCGTACGGGATACAGAGCTTCGCGCCCACCGCCGACGCGGGGCGGACGGCGGCGTTCGCCCCGCCGTTCTCCACGGCCGAGCAGGACGCCCACCAGTACGCGCCCTACT
Organism: Streptomyces sp. R33; assembly: GCF_041200175.1. Taxonomy (NCBI): domain Bacteria; kingdom Bacillati; phylum Actinomycetota; class Actinomycetes; order Kitasatosporales; family Streptomycetaceae; genus Streptomyces; species Streptomyces sp. R33. The sequence goes on from NZ_CP165727.1 coordinate 6,182,036, forward strand.
ACGACGCGCAGTCCTACGAGCCGACGGGCCAGGGCGGCTACGACTACTCCACGGGCTATCCGGCCGGCGGCGAACAGCAGGTCTACGCCGCCTACTCGGACCCGTACATCGGCACCGGCGGGGCCGTCATCCCGCAACAGCCGTACGACTACACCCCGTACGCCGACTACTCCGCCGACCCGTACGCGAGCGCGGGCGGGCAGCAGCAGTACTCCATGGACACCCCGCCGGGCGGGGTGTGGGTGCCGCAGCAGCGGTCCACCGACGGGGCCGCCCACCCCTACCCGGGGGACGAGCAGCAGCCGTACCCGCAGCAACAGCCGCAGGAGTACCCGTACCAGGGCTCCGGCGAGTACGAGCAGTACCGCTACTGAGGCCGTGAGGCCGAGGAGGCCGTGAAGCAGCGCGTGCGCCCCCGGGGTTCCTTCCCCGGGGGCGTCCGTGTCACTGGGAGCCGCGGAACTCCGCGCCCTCCACGATGAGTCCGGCCACCAGGGCCCCGGTCATCCCGGCGTGCGCGAGCCCGCCGCCGGGGTGCGCCCAGCCGCCCGCGAGGAACAGCCCCGGCAGCGCCGTGGTGTTGGCGGGGTAGAGCATCCGGCCGCCGGCCCCGGCCAGGGCGGGCGGCGGCACCGCGCCGCCCTGCGCGCCGGTGGCCGCCTCGATGTCCGCGGGCGTACGCGCCTGCGTCCACAGCAGCCGCTCGCGCAGCCCGGGAACGGCCCGGGCGGCCAGGTCCAGCAACTCCTCCTCGCGGGGCGCAGAGGCGCCTCCAGGGCCGCAGACGGCGCTCACGGTGACGGCCTCGTGGTCCGCGTCGGGCCGGATCGCGGGGTCGTCGGGGCGCAGCACGGTCAGCTGGGTGCCGGGGGAGTGGACCAGGGTGCGGTGGACGGCGTCCGCGGGGCGGGCTCCGCGCAGCGCGAGCAGCAGGGTCAGCCTGCTCGCCACCCCCGGCCCGCGGGCCGGGGCGCCGCCGGCCGGCAGCGGGGTCCCCAGCTGCCGCGGGTCGACCCCGCAGACCACGAGATCGGCGGCGGCCTCGGTGCCGTCGGCCAGCAGCAGCCCGGCCGCCCGGCCGTCCCGCTCCAGGACCTTCCGTACCGGTGCGTCGAGGACGAAGGCGACCTTCCGCTCCCGGCAGCGCTCGTACACGGCGGTGGCCAGCTCCCGCATCCCGCCGCGCACGTACCAGCTGCCGAAGGTCTGCTCCATGTACGGGAGCACGGCCGCCGCTGCGGGCGCGGTGGCGGGGTCGATCCCGTACGCCCGCACCCGGGCGGCCAGCAGCTCGCCGAGCTCCCCGCCCAGCTCGCGCCCGGCCACCTCGGCGAGGGTCGGCGGGCGGCGGCGCAGCAGGCCGCTCCCCCGCAGCGCGGGGTACGGATCGCCGCCCAGCACCTGCCAGTCGGGGCGCAGCGGCTCCTCCAGCAGGGGGCGGCGGGTGGCGTTCCAGGCGTCCCGGGCCCGGCCCAGGACCCCGTTCCAGCGCTCGCCGGCGCCCGCGCCGAAGGCCTCGTCGAGGACGGCGGCGGCGCCGCCGCGCGAGCCCCCCGGGAGGGTGACGGCTGTCCCGTCGGCCAGGACGTGCCGGACGGCCGGGTCGACCTGGACGAGCTCGACGCAGTCCTCCAGGGGCCGTTTGCCGGTCTTGACGAACAGGTCGCGGTAGACGGCGGGCAGGTGCAGCAGACCGGGCCCGGTGTCGAAGGAGAAGCCGCCCTGCTCGTACCGGCCGACGGAGCCGCCGTAGGTGGACCCGCGCTCGTACACCGTCACCTGGTGCCCTGCCACGGCCAGCCGGGCCGCCGTAGCCATCGCGCCCATGCCGGCGCCGATCACCGCAATTCGTGCCATGCGGATGACCCTATCGAGCGGGATCGCGGGAGGTCAGCGGGGTGGCGCGGGAAGTCAGCGGGGTGGCACCGCGGCCCGCGCGGCCGCCTCGCGCTCCTCGGCGGCGAGCTTCTTCTCCTCGCGGCGCTGGGCCCGGCGGCGCAGGAAGCGGCGGATCCGGGTCCACAGGAACACGAGTATGGCCAGACCGGCCGCCAGCAGGACGGCCGCGATGATCGCGGCGGCCTGGGGGTTGAACATCGCGAACGTGACGATGCCGGCCACGCCCAGGTCCTCGGCGGTGCTCAGCGCGATGTTGCTGAACGGCTCCGGCGAGGTGTTGACGGCCATGCGGGTGCTGGCCTTGACGAAATGGCTGGCCAGCGCCGTGGAACCGCCGATCGCGCCGGCGGCGATGTCGGAGAGCGAGCCGCTCTGGCCGGCCAGCAGGGCGCCCACCACAGCACCGGCCACCGGGCGGATCACGGTGTGCACCGTGTCCCAGACCGAGTCCACGTACGGGATCTTGTCCGCGACGGCCTCGCAGAGGAACAGCACACCGGCGACGATGAGCACGTCGGTGCGCTGAAGGGACTCGGGGACCTCGTCGGTCAGTCCGGTCGCGCCGAAGATGCCGAGCAGGAGGACCACGGCGTAGGCGTTGATCCCACTGGCCCAGCCGCTGGTGAAGACCAGGGGGAGCACACTCACCGGGTCATCATGCCGCAGGATCGCGCCTCGGAAGGGGCGATCCGGGACCCGGACCGATCACGCGGACCGGCGGGGCAGAGCGGTGAGGGGACGGTCGCCGTGCGGCGACCGTCCCCTCACCCGTGTCTGCGGGGGGCCTACTGCCCCTGCTCGTCGCGGCGGCGCTGCCACCGCTCCTCGATGCGGGTCATCATCGACCGACGCTGTCGGTTGCGGCCGTGGGCCGAACCGCCTGCACTGCCGGAGACGGGCTGCTCGCCAGGCTTGGGTGCCTTGCGCCAACCGGTGACCACGAGGACCGTACAGCCGAGCATGACGAGGAAACCCACCACGCTGACCCAGAGTACGTTCGGAATGATCACACCGGTCATGAGGAGCGCGATACCCACCACAATGCCTGCGACTGCCTGGTAGACCCGTCGCCGGGTGTACGTACGCAGTCCGCTTCCCTCAAGCGCTGTCGCGAACTTGGGATCTTCGGCGTACAGCGCTCGCTCCATCTGCTCGAGCATTCGCTGCTCGTGCTCCGAGAGCGGCACGGGAGTCCTCCTCATCCGTCGGTCGCGGGGGGTAGCGACCAGGGGTCCCCTTCAGGATAGGCGGGGAATCGCCCCCGTGATACCCGCCCTCTGCGCGAGGTTCCAAACACTGCCCGGAGAAGACGCCGCCCGGAAAGGCGCCGCCTGAGCAAAACCCTGCGCGAAACCGTACCGCCGGGAGGGCGGTCACTGAGGCGCTTATTCCCCAACGGCCCGTCCACCATGCCGGTACTGCGCACGATCATACGGGGCCGGACACCCGATCGGAGGGTGTCCGGCGTACTCCGTGAGCGGAAGCTCCGCAGATCAGGCGCGCTTCTCGCCCAGGACGTGCAGTTGCGTCGCGACCGCGTGGAAGGCCGGCAGTTCGGCGGCTGCCTCCTCAAGGCGCAGCAGCGCCTCGACCGCGCCCGGCTCGGTGTCGACCAGGACGCCGGGGACGAGGTCGGCGAAGACGCGGACCCCGTGCACCGCGCCGACCTCCAAGCCGGCCCCGCCGACCAGCTCGGTGAGCTGCTCGGCGGTGAAACGGCGCGGTACCGGGTCGCCCGCGCCCCAGCGGCCGGCCGGGTCGGTGAGCGCCGTACGGGCCTCGGTGAAGTGCCCGGCGAGGGCACGGGCCAGCACGGCCCCGCCGAGGCCGGCGCCCAGCAGGCTGAGCGTGCCGCCGGGGCGCAGGGCGGCGACCGCGTTGGCCACGCCCTCGGCCGGGTCGTCCACGTACTCGAGCACGCCGTGGCAGAGCACCACGTCGTACGCGTCGCGCTCGACGACGTCCAGCAGGCCCTGGGCGTCGCCCTGCACGCCGCGCACCAGGTCGGCGACACCGGCCTCGGCGACGCGGCGCTCCAGCCCGAACAGTGCGTTCGGGCTGGGGTCGACCACGGTCACCCGGTGGCCCAGCCGGGCCACCGGCACGGCGAACTTGCCGGTGCCGCCGCCGGTGTCCAGCACGTCCAGCACATCCCGCCCGGTCGCCTTCACCCGGCGGTCGAGCGCCTCCTTGAGGACCTCCCACACCACGGCGGTGCGGAGGGAGGCACGGGGGCGGGAAGTGTCCGACACGGCTGATGGCTCCTCGGCGCGACAAGGGTGGGAGATGCGAACCCCACCCTATTGCCTGGAGCATGCCCTGCCGATCACCCCCGGCTGCCCGGCCGGGGTCAGCCCGCGTCCGCAGGCTCCGGAGGCTCGGGACGGGGCTGGGGCAGCGTCGGCGCCACCGGCTGGAGGGCGAGCATCCGCTCCACCAGCCGCAGGAACATCTCCACGGCACGCACCAGATCGTCCGCGTCCCGGACCGACGCCGCATCCCGTATCCCCGCCTCGGCCCGCGCCCGGCGCTCGGCGCCGGAGGCGAACAGTGCGCTCCACTCCGTCAGCTCCGGCGCTATCTCCGGCAGTACCTCCCACGCGCTGCGGATCCGCGGGCGGCGCCGCGCGCCCACCGGCTCCGGCCGCCCCCGCGCGGCGAGCACGGCCGCGGCGGTGCGCAGCGCGGCGAGGTGGGCGGTGGCGTACCGCTCGCCCGGCCGGTCCAGCCGGGCGGCCTCGGCCAGGCCCGCGCGGGCCTTGGTGAGCAGATCGAGCGCGGCCTTGGGGCATCCCCGCGGCGGAGCCGGAGGGGAGGGGGCTGCCGACCTGCGCGGGACGGGGTGGACAGGGGACGGGGACGGTGTGGCCATGACGAACCTCCTGTCGTTGCGTACTGCTGTGTCTGCGTTTGTGCCTGCATCCATCGTGACGGCCACCACTGACAATCGCCCTGACCTGCTGGTTTGCCCCCTCTGTCCGGTCAACTGCCCCCCTGTGGGCATGTGATGCACACAAAGGTGCTAGTTTTTGAACTGACCGGTCAGTTCAAAAGAAGGGGGGACGGTGTGGACAGCCCGCACGGTGCGGCCGTCACAGCCGAGAACTTCGGACTCAAGGGCCCGCGCGGCTGGGTGTTCCGGGGGATGGGCCTCGACGCGGAGCCCGGCTCGCTCATCGCGGTCGAAGGCCCCTCCGGCAGCGGCCGGACCTGCCTGCTCCTCGCCCTCACCGGACGCATGAAGGCCACCGAGGGCCACGCCGAGATCGCCGGCCACCGGCTGCCGAAGCACATGACCGCGGTCCGCCGGATCGCCGCCCTCGGCCCGGTCACCGGGGTCAACGAGCTCGACCAGTCCCTGACCGTCGCCGAGCAGCTGCGCGAGGGCGCGCTGCTCCAGCGCCGCTACGAGGGCCCCGTACGCGCCCTGCTCCGCCCGCGCGGCGAGCGCCGCGCCGGCACGCAGGCCCGGATCGACGCCGCCCTGGCCGCGGCCGGGCTGGACCTCGCCGGGCTGCCCAAGGGCCCGCGCACCTCCGTACGGGACCTGGAGCGGCTGGAGGCGGTGCGGCTGTCCGTGGCCATCGCCCTGCTGGGCTCGCCGCGGCTATTGGCCCTCGACGACCTGGACCTCAAGCTCTCGGACGCCGAACGCGCCGAGGCCTGGAGCCTGCTGCGTGCGATCGCCGCCCGCGGGACCACCGTCCTCGCGGTGTGCAGCGACGCACCGGACGACGTGACGGTCCTGCGCACGGGCGCCGCGGCGGCCGAGCCCGAGGACAAGGCCGCGGAAAAGGCCGAGGCCGATACCGAGGCGGCCGCGTCCGGCACCGACGAGAACCCCGCAGACACCGACGACACCGACGACGACACGAAGGGGACGGACGATGCGCTCGCCGAAGCTCGCCGCGCTTGAGCTGAAGCGGTTCGGGCGGGGGAAGCTGCCCGTGGCCGCTCTCATCGCGCTCCTCCTGCTGCCGCTGCTCTACGGCGCGCTGTACCTGTGCTCCTTCTGGGACCCGTACGACAACCTGGACAAGGTGCCCGTCGCCCTCGTCAACGCAGACAAGGGCGCGACCGTCGACGGCAAGCAGGTCGACGCGGGCGGCGAGATCGCGAGGAAGCTCCACGACAGCAAGACCTTCGACTGGCGCGAGGTCAGCGCCGAAGAGGCGGCCGAGGGCGTGGAGAAGGGGACGTACTACCTCTCCCTCACCATGCCCGCCGACTTCAGCACGAAGATCACCTCCAGCGCGGGTGACGACCCCACCACCGGCGCCCTGCAGGTCCGGACGAACGACGCGAACAACTACATCGTCGGATCGATCTCGCGCACCGTCTTCTCCGAGGTCCGCTCCGCGGCGTCCGCCAACGCCTCCCGCGGCTTCCTCGACAAGATCTTCGTTTCCTTCTCCGACCTCCACGACAAGACCGCCGAGGCCGCCGACGGGGCCGACCAGCTCAAGGACGGGGCCGGCAAGGCCCAGCAGGGGGCCAAGGAACTCGCCGACGGGCTGGACACGGCGAAGGAGAAGAACGGCGAGCTGACCGGCGGGCTGACGAAGCTCAACACGGCCGCGGGCAAGCTGGAGACCGGTACCAAGGACATCGCCGCCGGCACCCAGCGGGTCGCGGACAAGATCAACGGCACCGCCTCCCAGGTCCGCCCCTACCTGGACAATCCCCAGCAGCTCGCCGACACCGCCCTGCTCGTCGCGGACACCGCCCGGGTCGTCAACAACCACCTCGAGACCTTCAGCAAGAGGGCCCCGGCCGCAGCCAAGGTCAGCAAGCAGGCCGCCGCCCTGGCCGCCGACACGTACACCCGCACCTGCACGGGCGCTGCCGCCAAGCCCCTGCCGGCCACCTGCGCCGACATGAAGAGGCTGAAGGACCTCACTGCCGAGGCCGCCCAGCTCAGCGGCGACGTCGACACCCTGGTCAAGGACTCGGGCGGCGACCTGGCCGACCTGCGGGGGCAGCTCACCGACCTGGAGAAGCAGGCCCGCAAGCTCGCCGCGGGTGCGCCCTCCCTCGCGGGCAAGCTCGACCAGGCCGTCGCCGACGCCGACGCCCTCAACACCGGCGCCCACAAGGTCGCCACCGGCATGGCCCAGCTCCACACCGGCCTGGGCAAGGCCACCGACGGCTCCGAGGCCCTCGGCGAGGGAGTCGGCAAGCTCGGCGACGGCGCCCACCGCCTCGACGGAGGCATGTACAAGCTCGTCGACGGCACCGGTGAACTCGCCGGCGGCCTCCACGACGGCGTCGGCAAGATCCCGGACTACGACCAGCAGCAGCGCGACGCCCGCACCCAGGTGATGGCCGACCCGGTGAAGCTCGCCAACCAGTCCCTGCACAAGGCGCCCAACTACGGCACCGGCTTCGCGCCGTACTTCATCCCGCTCTCCCTCTGGGTCGGCGCGATGGTCGCGTACATGCTCATCGCCCCGCTGAACCGGCGCGCCCTGGCCGCCGGCGCCTCGCCCTGGCGGATCGCGTTCGCCGGCTGGCTGCCCGTGGTGGGCATCGGCGTCCTGCAGGTGCTCGCGCTGATGTCCGTACTGCACTGGGCCCTCGGCCTGGAGATGGCACACCCGGCGCTCGCCATCGGCTTCCTCGCGCTGGCCACCGCGTGCTTCGCGGCGATGGTCCAGTGGCTCAACGCGAAGTTCGGGGCGGCCGGGCGGATCCTGGTCCTCGTCGTGCTGATGCTGCAGCTGACCTCGGCGGGCGGTACGTACCCCGTGGAGACCAGTCCCGCCTTCTTCAACTGGATCCACCCGTACCTGCCGATGACGTACATCGTCGAGGGGCTGCGCCGCCTCATCTCCGGCGGCGACCTCACCCGGGTCTGGGTGGGCTGTGCGGTCCTGGTGGCCTTCACGGCGGGCTCCCTGCTCCTCACCACGCTCGCCGCCCGCGGCAAGCAGGTGTGGACGATGGACCGGCTGCACCCGGAACTGAGCCTGTAGAGAGCGGTTGACCTGTGAGAATCAGCGCCATGGACACCAGCAGCACCGGTACCGGCGGCGGCGGCCGCCGACAGGCGACGCGCCAGAAGCTCTACGAAGCGGCCGTCACGCTCATCGCCGAGCAGGGCTTCTCCGCGACCACGGTCGACGAGATCGCCGAGCGGGCGGGCGTCGCGAAGGGCACCGTCTACTACAACTTCGCGAGCAAGAACGAACTCTTCGAGGAGCTGCTGCGCCACGGCGTCGGCCTGCTCACGGCCTCGCTGCGCACCGCGGCCGAGGAGACGGAGCAGCGGGGCGGCAGCCGGGTCGAGGCGCTCGACGCGATGATCCGGGCCGGCCTCGTCTTCATCGACCGGTACCCGGCCTTCACCCAGCTGTACGTCGCCGAACTGTGGCGGACGAACCGGGCGTGGCAGTCCACGCTGATGGTGGTCCGGCAGGAGGCGGTGGCCGTCGTGGAGACGGTGCTGCGGGAGGGTGTGGAGCGGGGGGAGCTCAGCGCCGAGATCGACGTGCCGCTGACTGCTGCCGCGATGGTGGGCATGGTGCTGGTGGCTGCGCTGGACTGGCAGTCGTTCCAGAGCGAGCGGTCGCTGGACGACGTGCATTCGGCATTGTCGCTGCTGCTGCGGGGCCGGGTCAGCGGGAACCGCTGAGGGCGCCGGGGCATGCCCCCCGATCGGCGGTGCCGCGGCGGGGCGGGACGGCGTAGAACTGGTGGCGCCGGCGCCGCCTGAGTACGTGTACCTAGGTGCGGAAATGAGTACGCGGGCGGATGGGCCCCCACCTGCGCGGACGCCAGACTGGGGACAACGGACGGGGACCCGGCCCGGACCGCCGACACGGGGCGGCCGGTGCGGGCCGGGTACCTTCGCCGTGAGCGGGGGCACAACGCAGCGCGGCGGGGCTCGGGGGGATCGAGCCTCGCCGCGCTGTTGCCGTTCCGGGGGCGCCGCCCCTAGGGGGCGTCTGACGGATCAGAGCCGGGCCCGGCCCGCCTGGCACCGCGGCTTGCCGCGTTGTCGTCGGTCGCCAACGCTCCGCGTTGACTCCCTCCTCCGCCTGGCAATCCATGGCACCAGCCGACCCGGCCGTCCGACCCTGATCCGTCAGACACCCCCTAGCCGCGGCCCCGGAGGGGGAGGCGGGAGAAGAGGGTGCCGGCCCGGGCCAACAGCGGGGCGGTGCGGGCCGTGAAGGCCGACCAGCGGGCCGACGCCGACCAGCGGAGGCGGACCGCCGAGCGGGGGAGGAGCAGCGCGCGCAGGCGCGAGCCACGGCTCACCGAGCCCAGGAGGGCCGCGCGGGCCAGCAGGACGTCCGCCGCCAGGGTCTCGTACGAGACCTCCGCGCCGGGCGGGGCGTACAGCGTCCGCTCCACCGCCCCCGCAACCCGGTGCACCGCTTCCGCCGCGTCCCGCTCCAGCCGGCCCAGTACCACCACACGGCCCGCCGCCCGCCGCGGCGACAGCGCCTCGTCGGGGACGATCCCCACGTCCCACGCCGCGTCACCCAGCTCCTGCCAGGCCGGCAGCACCGCCCCGCCCGACAGGCGGCGTGCACGGAGCCGCCCGCGCCACAGCAGGGGGAGCAGGGGGAGGGTCAGTACGACCGCCAGCGACAGGACCCACGCCAGGACCGTGGTCGGCGACGGGCCGCCGCCATCCGAACCCGCGTTCTGCTGCGCCGCCGCGGCCCCGCACTCGCCCAGCTTCCTCAGCTCCGGCGGGCAGTCCTCGGCCTTCGACGGCGCCGCCGACGGCTGCGCCGCGCCCTGCGAGGGCAGCGCCGCCGGCGCCGACGGCTGGGCCGCCGGGGCCTCGGCCCGGGAGTAGTCCGGGATCGTGATGCCCTGACGCGGCGTCGGCTCGAACCGGGTCCAGCCCGCGCCCTCGAAGTACAGCTCGGGCCACGCGTGCGCGTCCCGCATCGACACGTTCACGCTGCCGTCGGACTGCTTCTCGCCGGGCGTGAACCCCACCGCGACCCGCGCCGGGATCCCGAGCGAGCGCGACATCGCCGCCATCGAGAACGCGAAGTGGATGCAGAACCCCTCCTTGTCCTCGAGGAACCGGGCGATGGCCTGCGGCCCCGTACCCGAGGCCACCTTCGTGTCGTAGCGGAATCCACCGTTCACGGCGAAGTAGTCCTGCAGCTTCACCGCCCGCGTGTAGTCGTCCTTCGAACCCTTCGTGACCTGGCGGGCCGTATCGGCGACCACCGCGGGCAGATTGTCCGGAAGCTTCGTGTACTCGGCCTTGACCGCCGGATTCGCCGGCGGCGCCGCCTGCAGCTCCACGGCCGTCGGCCGCAGCAGCAGGCTGCGCACCGTGTACATGGCGCCCTGCACGTTCTGGAACTTGTCCTTGCCCAGCTGGTCCCCGACCAGCGTCCGGCCGACCGGCTCGAACCGCCACTTGCCGGGGATGTCCACGCCCGTCGCCGGGTACGGCATCGGCAGGTAGCGCTGCGCGTAGGTGTCCGCCGCCGAGATGCTCGTCCGTACCTCGGTCCCGGTCGCCCGGACCTGCTCGCTCAGCCCCGGCGGGGCCGGCAGCCGCTCCGGCACGTCGGTCAGGGCGCGCCCGGAGGCCTCCCACTTGACGCCGTTGAACTCGTCCAGCGCGAGGATCCGCAGGTACTGCTCGCCGAGCTGTGGGCTGTCGGTGCGGTACTTCAGCACGACCCGGTTGTCCTGCGCGTTCAGGCTGCCCTGCAGGGAGACCAGCGGGTTGACCGCCGAGATCGTCCCACCGACGCCCGTGCCGCCGCCCTCGGCCTCGCCCTGCGCGCCCAGCAGCCCGCCGCCGAGCGCCGGCAGCGCCGCCGGCACCGCCAGCGCGATCCCCAGCGCGACCGCGCCGATCCGCCGCCCGGTGCGTACGGGGGCCAGCGCCTGGCCCGTGCCCGCGCCGCCGCCGTACCCCGAGGCCGCCGACACCCGCCCGCTCGGGGCCGCGCCGAAGACCCGGCCCCACTGGGCGAGCCGGTCGCGGCCCTCGGCCAGCAGCAGCAACAGGTAGCCGCAGCCGGCCAGCAGGAAGGACACCGCGGAGGCCCCGGCGCCGCCGGAGAGCCCCGCGGCGACCGAGTACAGCGCGAGCAGCGGCAGCCCGGCAGCGGCAGCGGTCCGCAGGGTCACCGCCAGCAGGTCCACCAGCAGCCCGATCCCCAGCACCCCGGCCAGCAGCAGCAGCCGGATGCCGTCCGTCAGCGGCGCCGGGATCGCGAACTCGCCCACGTCCAGGACGCCCCGCCGGAACAGGGCGCCGAAGTCCGTCACCAGATAGGCCATCGGCCCGGTCCCGGTGGATTCGCCCTTGCCCGCGAACAGGAACATCAGCACCAGCAGCGACACCAGCACCTGAGAGGCCACCGTGAGCGTGCGCCCCAGCGGCAACCGCCGGGCCCCGGCCCCCACCCCGCTCTGCACGGCCAGCAGCAGCGCAGCCTGCAACAGCCAGCCCGCCGAGTCCACCAGCGAGGCCAGCGACCACGAGGTGAGCAGGGTCGCCAGCATCGCGAAGAGCGTCACGCGCGCTCGCCCGCTCATCCCCAACCTCCGGAAGTACCCGTGCCGAGCGGAGCGTTCCCGGCCTGCCGCCACAGCTCCCCGAACGCCACCCCGGGCGGCGCGGCCAGCGCCGTCCAGCCCGCGTCGCGCAGCCTGCGCACCCGCGCCTCCACGCGCGAAGGCCGTCCGGACCAGAGCGCGGAGTCCAGTACGAAGGCCACCGCGCCGCCGCAGCGCACGCGCATCTTGGCCGCCAGTTCCGTCTGTACGTCGTCCAGGTCCCCGAAGAAGGCGATGAGGAGCCCGTCACCGCCGGCTCCGCCGAAGCCGCCGCCCCCACCGCCGTTGCCGCCGCCGCGCACCGCGTCGTACGCGCGCGAGAGGCCGGCGCCGTCGGAGTGCCCGACGACCGCGAGGGTGTCCATCATCAGCCCGGCCGCCTCCGCGGACTCCTGCCCGCCGGAGGAGAAGCCGCCGCCGTCGCCGGGCACCGAGGTCCCGGTGTCCGTCAGCAGCCGCACCGAGAACCCCTGCTCGAGCAGGTGCACCAGGGACGAGGCCGCTCCGGACACCGCCCACTCGAACGCGGAGTCCGGTCCGGCGCCCTCGAAGGCGACGCCGCGGGTGTCCAGCAGGACCGTGGCCCTGCTGCGCTGCGGCTGCTCCTCGCGGCGCACCATCAGCTCGCCGTAGCGGGCGGTGGAGCGCCAGTGCACCCGGCGCAGGTCGTCGCCGCGCCGGTAGCCGCGCGGGATCACGTCGTCGTCGCCGGCCAGGGCCAGCGAGCGGCGACTGCCGTCGCCGTAGCCGGAGGTCTCGCCGGTCAGCCGGACCGGGGGCAGCACCTCGGTGCGCGGGATGACGGTGAGGGTGTCGTACGTACTGAACGAGCGGGTCAGCTCGACCAGCCCGAAGGGGTCGGTCAGCCGCAGCTGGAGCGGACCCAGCGGGTAGCGGCCGCGCAGGTCGGAGCGGACCCGGTAGGAGACCTCGCGGCGCCCGCCGGGCTCGACCCGGTCCAGGACGAAGCGGGGCCGGGGCCCGAGCACGTACGGCACCCGGTCCTGCAGCATGAGCAGTCCGGTGGGCAGCCGGGAGACGTTCTCCATGCGCAGCTGGACCCGTGCCTCGGAGCCCGCGGGCACCCGCATCGGGGTCAGCCTGCGGTTGCCGGAGACCCGGTGGCGGGTGCGGTGCAGGGCGAGGACGCAGACCAGCGGCAGCGCGGCGAGCAGCAGCCCGACCCGGAGCAGTTCCCCCTGGCCGAGTACGTACGCGCACAGGGCGGCAGCGACCCCGGCGGCCAGGAAGGACCGGCCGCGGGTGGTCAGCCCCGCCAGCGAGGCGCGCAGCCCGCCGGACGCGCCCCGGCCCTCGCCGCCGGCGCCGCGCGGGGCACCGGCGCTCATCAGAAGCTCCGGATGCCCGCGCCGGGCGGCATCTCGCCGCGGACGTGCGCGGCGGGGACGGGGGTGCGCTGGAGGATGTCGTGGACGACCTGCTCGGCGGTGCGCCGGTTGAGCTGGGCCTGCGCGGTGGGCAGCAGCCGGTGCGCGAGGACGGGGGCGGCCAGCGCCTGCACGTCGTCGGGCAGCACGTACTCCCGGCCGGACAGGGCGGCCGAGGCCTTCACGGCGCGCAGCAGGTGGAGCGTGGCACGGGGGGAGGCGCCCAGGCGCAGGTCCGGGTGGCTGCGGGTGGCGGCGACCAGGTCGACGACGTAGCGGCGGACGGGCTCGGCGACGTAGACCTCGCGCACGGCCTCTATCAGCTTGACGATGTCGTGGGCGTGCGCGACGGCCTGGAGGTCGTCGAGCGGGGAGATCCCGCCGTGCACGTCGAGCATCTGGAGCTCGGCCTCGGCGCTCGGGTAGCCGACGGAGACGCGGGCCATGAAGCGGTCGCGCTGGGCCTCGGGGAGGGGGTAGGTGCCCTCCATCTCCACCGGGTTCTGGGTGGCGACCACCATGAACGGACTCGGCAGCGTGTACGTCGTGCCGTCGATGGTGACCTGGCGCTCCTCCATCGACTCCAGCAGCGCGGACTGCGTCTTCGGCGAGGCACGGTTGATCTCGTCGCCGATGACGATCTGCGCGAAGATCGCGCCCGGCTTGAACTCGAACTCGCGGCGCTGCTGGTCGTAGATGCTGACACCGGTGATGTCGGAGGGCAGCAGGTCCGGCGTGAACTGGATGCGCTGCACCGAGCAGTCGATGGACTTGGCGAGCGTCTTGGCGAGCATCGTCTTGCCGACGCCGGGGACGTCCTCGATGAGCAGGTGCCCCTCGGCGAGCAGCACGGTCAGCGCGATGCGTACGACCTCGGGCTTGCCCTCGATCACGCTTTCGACCGAGCGGCGCACCCGCTCCGCGGTGCTCGTCAGATCTGCGAGGCTCGCTCGGTCGTCATACGTCGTCACCTGGTTCTCCTCGGCCCTTTCTGCAGGGCCGACGCCCTCGGCGCACTCCGGCCCACCCCGACACGGACGCCGGCCCGGACGGTTTTCCGGGTGGCGTCTTCCCGCATTCTTGACGGCGTTGTGGCCTTGTGTCACTCACGAGGCGGGATCGATCTCCCTCAGGAGTCCGGTGTGCACGTCGAAGACGAAGCCTCGCACATCGTCGCGGTGCGGCAGGAAGGGGTTCGTCCGCACCCGCTGCATGGACTGGCGGACGTCCTGGTCCACGTCCCGGAAGGCCTCGACGGCCCACGCGGGGCGCTGGCCGACCTCGTCCTCGAGCTCGTGCCGGAAGTCCTCGGTCAGGCTTTCGAGGCCGCATCCGGTGTGGTGGATCAGTATCACCGTGCGGGTGCCGAGGGCGCGCTGGCTGATGGTGAGCGAGCGGATGGTGTCGTCGGTGACCACGCCGCCCGCGTTGCGGATCGTGTGGCAGTCGCCGAGCTCCAGGCCGAGGGCCTTGTGCAGGTCGAGCCGGGCGTCCATGCAGGCCACGACGGCCACGTGCAGGACGGGGCGGGCGTCCATGCCGGGGTCGGTGAATTCCGCGGCGTACTCCCGGTTCGCCGCCACCAGCCGGTCCGTGACGGAGCCGCCGCTGGATGCCTGGGGGGTGGTCTCTGCGGGCAGGGATGCGGAAGTCGTCATGCATACGACGGTAGTGGTCACCGCAGGTAAAGGCATGGAGTGAGAGGGGACAAAGAAGGTCAACCAGCCTTGTTGTGAGCTAACCCACAGGAGTGAGTCGAGGGCGGCCATTCAGGTGATTCGCGGCTTTTGGGGGTTCCGTACGAGAGGGGCGCACGGCGCGCGGGGCGGTTCGTTGACCGCGGCGACCGTTGCACTAAAGTGACGCGAACCGGCCGGAGCCCGGCCCTGACCGGCCGCCCGGTCCCTTACGACCTGGGGAGCAACAGCGCCCGGCGTCGCCAGTAACACTCCGCGTGCGCGGCGCGGCGTATGCCTGCCGCGCCGTTATCTGAGAGGGCGCTTTGACTAGCGAGTCCCGACATGTCCCGGTGATGCTCCAGCGGTGCCTGGACCTGTTGGCCCCGGCGCTGGAGAGGCCCGGGGCCGTCGTCGTCGACTGCACCCTCGGCCTCGGCGGCCACAGCGAGGCCCTGCTGACCCGGTTCCCCGAGGCCCACCTGATCGGCCTCGACCGCGACAGGGAGGCCCTGCGGCTCTCCGGCGAGCGGCTCGCCCCCTTCGGCGACCGGGCCACCCTGGTCCACGCGATCTACGCCGACCTCGCGGAGGTCCTCGACGGCCTGGGCATCCCGGCCGTCCAGGGCATCCTCTTCGACCTGGGCGTCTCCTCCATGCAGCTGGACGAGGCCGACCGCGGGTTCGCGTACGCGCAGGACGCGCCGCTGGACATGCGGATGGACCAGACGACCGGCATCAGCGCCGCGGAGGTCCTCAACACGTACGCGCCCGGCGAGCTGGTACGGATCCTGCGCCAGTACGGCGAGGAGAAGCAGGCCAAGCGGATCGTGTCGGCGATCGTGCGCGAGCGGGAGAAGGAGCCCTTCAGCAACAGCGCGCGGCTGGTCGAGCTGATCCGGGACGCGCTGCCGCAGGCGGCGAAGCGGACGGGCGGCAACCCGGCCAAGCGGACGTTCCAGGCGCTGCGGATCGAGGTCAACGGCGAGCTGTCGGGTCTGGAGCGGGCGATCCCGGCGGCGGTGGACCGGATCGCGGTGGGCGGCCGGATCGCGGTGCTCTCGTACCACTCCCTGGAGGACCGGCTCGTCAAGCAGGTCTTCGCGGCGGGCGCGGCCTCGACGGCCCCGCCCGGGCTGCCGGTGGTCCCGGAGAAGTACCAGCCCAAGCTGAAGCTGCTCACCCGTGGCGCGGAGCTGCCCACGGAGGAGGAGATCGCCGAGAACCGGCGGGCCGCTCCGGCCCGCTTCCGCGGAGTCGAGCGCATCCGGGAGGCGCGGCTGTGAGCAAAGCCGGGGGACTGGGGCGGCTGCGGGGCGGCCCTTCGGGGCAGGCGGCGCTGACGCCGTTCGTCCTGCTGGTGGTGGCGCTGCTCGCGGGCGGGCTGATCAGCCTGCTGCTCCTGAACTCGGCGCTCAACCAGGGCTCCTTCCAGCTGAGCAAGCTGAAGAAGGAGACGACCGCGCTCACGGACGAGGAGCAGGCGCTGCAGCGGGACGTGGACGGGTACTCGGCGCCCGACGCGCTGCAGCGGCGGGCGCACGAACTGGGCCTGGTCCCGGGAGGCAGCCCGGTCTTCATCGGCCCGGACGGCAAGGTCACGGGCACGGCGGCAGCAGCGGAGCCCCCGCCGCCGTCGGCCACCCCGGCCCCGGCCGGCGCCCCGCCCGGCACCGCAGGCCCTGCCCCGGCCGGCACCCCGGGCCCGGCCTCAGGCGGCCCCCAGGGCCCCGCACAGCCGGGCGGCTCCGCCGGCGGCCCGGCCGACACCCCGGGCTCCGCCCCGGCGGGCGCACCGCCGACCGGCCAGTCCGTACCCGGCGGAGCCCCTCAGCCCAACCCGACCCCCGGAAGGTGACGTCGTGACGCGGACCCTCCCCCAGCTCCCGCCGCGGGCACCCCAGGCGGGACCCTCCCCCTGCACCGGATCGCCGGTCCCCGCAAGGCCCGGCGGGCTGCGGCTGCGCGGGGCCGTCCCCCACCCGTCCTTCCGCCGTTCCCCGGGCTCCGCCCGGACCCCCCACCCCCGCGCCCCCTACGCCGGCGGGGCCGGAGCCGCCCCCCGGGCGACCCGGCCACAGCCGGGCCCTGCAGCGGTACCGACCCGTGGGGTGGGGGCGTGAGGGGGCAGGACGGGCGGCGGGTGCCCGGACCCGGGCGGGCGCGGCCCGGCGGGGGTGAGCGGTCGCGGGCCAATTCGCGGCCCGCGACCCGGCGGCCCGCCCCCACGAGGCAGCCGCACACCATCCGCCTCGGCAGCCCCAAGCCCCGCCTGCGCCTCGTCAGCGTCGGGCTGACCCTCGTCATGCTCGCCTTCGTCGTGCGGCTGCTCCAGGTGCAGGCCGTCGACGCCTCCGCGTACTCCGCCAAGGCCTCCGAGAACCGCTTCGCGAGCTACACCCTGGCCGCCGAACGCGGCGAGATCACCGACCGCAAGGGCGTCGCGCTCGCGACCAGCGTCGACGCGTACGACATCACCGCCGACCCGAAGATGTTCACCCCGCAGGAGAGCAAGGCCCCGGACGCCCCCGAGCAGGCCGCCGCCCTCCTCGCACCGATCCTCGGCAAGGACGCCAAGGAGCTCGCCGCCCGCCTGAAGACCAAGAACACCCGCTACGTCGTCCTCGCCCGCCGCCAGACCCCGCAGGTCTGGAACCAGATCAAGGACCTCAAGCGGGTCTTCGCCGACAAGGCCGCCGCCGACAAGAAGAACAACGGCCCCGGCGCCAACGTCCTCGCCGGCGTGTTCAACGAGGACAGCAGCAAGCGCGTGTACCCGGGCGGGGACCTGGCCGCCGGGATACTGGGCTACGTCAACGCCGAGGGCAAGGGCGCCGGCGGCCTCGAGTCCTCCCTCGACAAGAAGCTGGCCGGCAAGGACGGCGCCATCACGTACGCCCAGTCCGGCGGCCGCCGCGTGCCCACGGCCGGGTCCAGCGAGAAGCCCGCCGTGCCCGGCGAGGACATCGAGCTGACCATCGACCGCGACATCCAGTGGGCGGCGCAGAGCGCCATCACCGAGCAGGTCGCCAAGTCCGAGGCCGACCGCGGCTACGTCATCGTCCAGGACACCCGTACCGGAGAGGTGCTGGCCATGGCCAACGCCCCCGGCTTCGACCCCAACGACCTGTCGAAGGCCAGCTCCGCCGCCATGGGCAACGCGGCCCTGCAGGACGTCTACGAGCCCGGCTCCACCGCCAAGGTGATGTCGATGGCCGCCGTCCTCGAGGAGAAGAAGGCCACCCCCGAGACCCACGTCGAGGTGCCCAACCGGCTGCACCGCGGCGACCGGCTGTTCAAGGACGACATCGACCACCCGACCTGGTACCTGACCCTCAACGGGGTCCTCGCCAAGTCCTCGAACATCGGCACCATCCTGGCCACCGGCCAGCTCGGCGCCACCCAGCCCGAGGCCAACCGGGTCCTCTACTCCTACCTGAACAAGTTCGGCATCGGACAGCCCACCGGCCTGAACTACCCGGGTGAGTCCCGCGGCATCCTCGCCCGGCCCGAGGCCTGGTCCACCTCCCAGCAGTACACGATCCCTTTCGGCCAGGGCCTCTCCCTCAACGCCATGCAGGCGGCCTCCGTGTACTCGACGATCGCCAACGGCGGAGTCCGGATCGCGCCCACCCTGGTCCGCGGCACCAAGGGCCCCGACGGCCGCTTCACCCCAGCCCCGGCCCCCGAGCAGACCCGCGTGATCAGCCCGGAGACCGCGAAGACGCTGTCCGAGATGCTCGAGTCGGTCGTCGACGACCAGGAGGGCACCGGCACCAAGGCCCGCATCCCCGGCTACCGGGTCGGCGGCAAGACCGGCACCTCCAACCGGGTGGATCCGGCCACCGGCCGCTACAAGGGCTACACCGCCTCCTTCGCCGGCTTCGCGCCGGCCGACAGCCCGCGGATCACCGTCTACTGCGCCATCCAGAACCCCACCAAGGGCAGCTACTTCGGCGGTCAGATCTGCGGCCCGATCTACAAGAAGGTCATGGAGTTCGCCCTCAAGACCCTCCAGGTCGCCCCGACCGGAGGCGCCCCCGCCGGGCTCCCGGTCACCTTCGACGCCGGCCCCCAGCCCGCCGCACCGCCCGCCCCCCAGCCCACCCCGCAGCCCGGCCAGTGACCCGGGCCGCCCCGCCGGCCCGCCAGAAATCCGTGAGGCACCATCAGTGACAACGATCACCCCGAAACCCGGGAACCCGACGGCCGCCGGCCACGCGGCCGGGCCCTCACTTCGCGAGCGGCCCGCCGCGCCCGGTACGCTCACCGCCGTGTCCCACGCTGATCAGCCCAGAACCGCCCAGAAAGACGCCCCGGCAACGCCGCCGGGAGCGCCCCGGCCCCAGGCCGCCCGCCCGACACCCCTGGGCGAGCTGGCCACGCTGCTGGGCATCGAAGCCACCGGCGCAGCCGCCGCGGCGCAGCCCCCGCAGATCACCGGGATCACGCACGACTCCCGTGCCGTGCGCCCCGGCGACCTGTACGCGGCCCTGCCCGGTGCCAAGCTGCACGGCGCCGACTTCGCGGCCCAGGCGGCCGCACTCGGCGCCGCGGCCGTGCTGACCGACCCGGCGGGCGCCGAACGCGCCGCAGCGACCGGCCTGCCGGTCCTGGCCGTCGACGGCCCGCGCGGCCGGATGGGCGAGCTCGCCGCAGCGATCTACGGCCGTCCCGGCGAGGGCCTGCTCCAGATCGGGATCACCGGCACCTCCGGCAAGACCACCACGGCGTACCTCGTCGAGGGCGGTCTGCGCGGCGCCGGACGCAGCACCGGACTGGTCGGCACCGTCGAGATGCGCATCGGTGACGAGCGCATCAAGTCGGAGCGCACCACCCCCGAGGCCACCGACCTCCAGGCCCTGTTCGCGGTCATGCGCGAACGCGGGGTCGAGGCCGTCGCCATGGAGGTCTCCAGCCACGCCCTGGTGCTCGGCCGGGTCGACGGATGCGTCTTCGACGTCGCCGTCTTCAACAACCTGAGCCCGGAGCACATGGAGTTCCACTCCGACATGGAGGACTACTTCCAGGCCAAGGCACAGCTCTTCACCGAGCGGCGCGCCCGCCTCGGCGTGGTCAACGTCGACGACGAGTACGGCCGCCGCCTCGCCAAGGAGGCCGCGATCCCGGTGATCACGTTCTCCGCCGCGGGCGATGCGTCCGCCGACTGGCGCGCCGAGGACGTGGTGTTCGGGCACATGGACTCCACGCTCACCCTGGTCGGCCCGGAGGGGCAGCGCGTACGGGCCACGGCCCCGCTGCCCGGCCCGTTCAACGTCGCCAACACCGTCGCCGCGATCGTCACGCTCGCCGCCGCCGGCCTCGACCCGCAGACCGCCGCCGACGGCGTCGCCGCGGTCCCCGGGGTCCCCGGCCGGCTGGAGCGGGTGGACGCGGGCCAGCCGTACCTCGCCGTCGTCGACTACGCGCACAAGACGGACGCCGTCGAATCCGTGCTCCGCGCACTGCGCGAGGTCACCGCCGGCAAGCTGCACATCGTGCTCGGCTGCGGCGGCGACCGCGACACCACCAAGCGCGCCCCGATGGGCGCCGCGGCCGCCCGGTTCGCCGACACCGCCGTGCTGACCTCCGACAATCCGCGTTCCGAGGACCCCCTCGCGATCCTCGCCGCGATGTTCGAGGGCGCCGTCTCCGTACCCGCCGAAGAGCGCGGCACCGTCCTCGTCGACGCCGACCGGGCCGCGGCCATCGCCGCCGCCGTCGCCCGCGCCGAGCCCGGCGACACGGTGCTGGTGGCCGGCAAGGGCCACGAGCAGGGCCAGGACACCGCCGGCGTCGTACGGCCCTTCGACGACCGCGCGGTGCTCCGCGCCGCGATCGAACGCCAGCAAGGCAGCAACGTCCGACAGGCCGAGGTGAACCAGTGATCGCCCTCTCCCTCGCCGAGATCGCCGACATCACCGGCGGGCGGCCCCACGACATACCGGATCCGTCCGTGCGGATCACCGGGCCCGTCGTCATCGACTCCCGCCAGGTGGAGGCCGGCAGCCTGTTCGCCGCGTTCGCCGGCGAGCACGTCGACGGCCACGACTACGCCGAGCGCGCGGTCGCCTCCGGAGCCGCGGCCGTCCTCGCCGCCCGGCCCGTCGGCGTCCCCGCGATCGTCGTCGCCGATGTCGAGAAGGCCCTCGGCGCCCTCGCCCGAGCCGTCGTCGAGCGCCTCGGCACCGACGTGGTGGCCCTGACCGGCTCCGCCGGCAAGACCTCCACCAAGGACCTCATCGCCCAGGTGCTCCAGGCCCACGCGCCCACCGTGTGGACCCCGGGCTCCCTCAACAACGAGATCGGCCTGCCGCTCACCGCGCTGCGCGCCACGGAGGAAACCCGGCACCTGGTGCTGGAGATGGGCGCCCGCGGCATCGGGCACATCGACTACCTCACAGGCCTGACCCCGCCGCGCATCGGACTCGTCCTCAACGTCGGGACCGCCCACATCGGCGAGTTCGGCGGCCGCGAGCAGATCGCCCAGGCAAAGGGCGAGCTGGTCGAGGCCCTGCCGTCCGCGGCCGAGGGCGGAGTTGCGGTCCTGAACGCCGACGACCCGCTGGTGCGTGCGATGTCCGCCCGGACGAAGGCCCGCACGGTGCTCTTCGGCGAGGCCGACGACGCCGACGTACGGGCCACCGAAGTCCGTATGACACCCGCAGGACAACCCTCCTTCACACTCCACACACCCACCGGGTGCGGCGAAGTGACCTTGCGCCTGTACGGTGAGCACCACGTGTCGAACGCGCTCGCCGCGGCCGCCGTCGCCCATGTACTGGGCATGTCCGTGGAGGAGATCGCCACCGCGCTCTCCGAGGCGGGCACCTTGTCCCGGTGGCGGATGGAGGTCACCGAGCGGGCGGACGGCGTGACGATCGTCAACGACGCCTACAACGCGAATCCCGAGTCCATGCGGGCCGCTCTGCGCGCGCTTGCCGCGATGGGCGGCACCGCCAGGGCCAACGGGGGACGTACGTGGGCGGTGCTCGGTCCCATGGCCGAGCTCGGGGACGCATCGTTGGCCGAGCACGACGCGGTGGGACGGCTTGCCGTCCGGCTCAACGTGAGCAAGCTCGTCGCAGTCGGGGGCAGGGAAGCGTCCTGGCTGCAACTGGGCGCATATAACGAGGGTTCGTGGGGTGAGGAGTCGGTGGTCGTGTCCGACGCGCAGGCGGCGATCGACCTGTTGCGCAGTGAACTGCGCCCGGGTGACGTCGTGCTGGTGAAGGCTTCCAGGTCGGTCGGCCTGGAGCGGGTCGCTCTGGCGCTGCTGGCCGGCGGGGGCGAGGTCGCCGACCGATGAGGCAGATCCTCTTCGCCGGTGTCATCGGCATGTTCCTGACCGTGATCGGCACCCCGCTGCTGATCAAGCTGCTGGCCCGCAAGGGCTACGGCCAGTTCATCCGCGACGACGGCCCGCGCGGCCACGCCGGGAAGAAGGGCACGCCCACCATGGGCGGTATCTCCTTCATCCTGGCGACGATCATCGCGTACGCCCTGACGAAGGTGATCACGGGCAGTCAGCCCACGTTCTCCGGCGTGCTGGTGCTCTTCCTGATGGCCGGCATGGGCCTCGTCGGCTACCTCGACGACTACATCAAGATCGTCAAGCGCCGCTCGCTCGGTCTGCGGGCCAAGGCCAAGATGGCCGGCCAGCTGATCGTCGGCATCGCCTTCGCGGTGCTCGCGCTGCAGTTCAAGGACGCCCGCGGCAACGCCCCGGCCTCCACCAAGCTGTCGTTCGTCACGGACTTCGGCTGGTCGATCGGCCCGGTGCTGTTCGTGGTCTGGGCGCTGTTCATGATCCTGGCCATGTCCAACGGCGTGAACCTGACGGACGGTCTGGACGGCCTGGCCACCGGCGCCGCGGTGATGGTCTTCGGTGCCTACACGTTCATCGGCGTCTGGCAGTTCCAGGAGTCGTGCGCCAACGCGCAGACCCTGACGAACCCCAACGCCTGCTTCGAGGTACGAGATCCGCTGGACCTCGCGATCGTCGCCTCGGCACTGATGGGCGCCTGTTTCGGCTTCCTGTGGTGGAACACCTCGCCCGCCAAGATCTTCATGGGTGACACCGGCTCGCTGGCCCTCGGCGGCGCCCTCGCCGGTCTCGCGATCTGCTCCCGCACGGAGTTCCTGATCGCCCTCCTCGGCGGCCTCTTCGTCCTCATCACCATGTCGGTCGTCATCCAGGTCGGCTCCTTCAAGCTCACCGGGAAGCGCGTCTTCCGGATGGCCCCGCTGCAGCACCACTTCGAACTGAAGGGGTGGTCCGAGGTCCTGGTGGTGGTCCGGTTCTGGATCATCCAGGGCATGTGCGTGATCGTGGGTCTCGGACTCTTCTACGCGGGATGGGCAGCGGACAAGTGACGTCCTGGCAGGGCAAGAACATCACCGTCGCCGGTCTCGGCGTGAGCGGCATCAGCGCCGCCCGCGCCCTGGCCGGCCTCGGCGCATCGGTGACCGTGGTGGACGGCGGCGACAGCGAGGGCCACCGCGCCCGGGCCGCCGAACTCGGCGAGCTGGGCATCTCCGTACGGCTCGCGGATGCCGAGACGCTGCCCCAGGGCACCGACCTGGTGGTCACCTCGCCCGGCTGGAAGCCGGACAGCCCACTCTTCGCGGCCGCGGCGGCGGCCGGCGTGGAGGTCGTCGGCGACGTGGAGATCGCCTGGCAGTTGCGCGGCCCGGACGCGGCCCCGTGGCTGGCGATCACCGGTACGAACGGCAAGACCACCACCACCCAGATGCTCGCGTCGATCCTGAAGGCCGCGGGCCTGAAGACCGCGGCCGTCGGCAACATCGGCACCCCGATCATCGACGTGGTGCTCGGCGAGGAGAAGTACGACGTGCTCGCCGTCGAACTCTCCAGCTACCAGCTGCACTGGGCGCCCTCGCTGCGCGCCCACTCGGCGGCCGTGCTCAACCTGGCCCCCGACCACCTCGACTGGCACGGCTCGATGGAGGCCTACGCCGCCGACAAGGGCCGCATCTACGAGGGCAACACGGTGGCCTGCGTCTACAACGTCGCCGACCCGGCCACCGAGGCCCTGGTCGTCGAGGCGGACGTCGAGGAGGGCTGCCGGGCGATCGGTTTCACCCTGGGCGCCCCCGGCCCCTCCATGCTCGGCGTCGTCGACGGCATCCTCGTCGACCGCGCCTTCGTCGAGAACCGGCAGAAGAACGCCCAGGAGCTCGCCGAGGTCAAGGACGTCAACCCGCCGGCCCCGCACAACATCGCCAACGCGCTCGCCGCGGCGGCCCTGGCCCGCGCCTTCGGCGTCGCGCCGCGCGCGGTCCGCGACGGGCTGCGCAACTTCCGCCCCGACGCGCACCGCGTCGCGTACGTGGACGAGGTCGCGGGGGTCACGTACATCGACGACTCCAAGGCCACCAACACGCACGCCGCCGAGGCCTCCCTGGCCGCCTTCGAGCCCGTCGTGTGGATCGCCGGCGGCCTCGCCAAGGGCGCGACCTTCGACGAGCTCGTCCAGAAGTCGGCGAAGCAGCTGCGCGGCGTGGTGCTGATCGGCGCCGACCGGGCGCTGATCGCCGAGGCGCTGGCGCGACACGCCCCCGAGGTCCCGGTCGTCGACCTCGAGCGGACCGACACTGGGGCGATGCTCGCAGCGGTCCGGGAAGCGGCCCGGTTCGCAGAGCCCGGCGACACGGTTCTGCTGGCACCGGCCTGTGCCTCGATGGACATGTTCGCGAACTACAACAAGCGCGGGGACGCATTCGCGGACGCGGTGCGCGAACTGGCCGCCGAGAGCGCGTAGGCCCGGCCGGTCCGTTCTCAGGTCGGCGAGTCCTCCCCGACCGGCTGCTCGCCTCGTACGAGTGGAGGGGAAGGTCACACATGCCGGCCAAGCAAGTGCTGCCCGGGCGGCGGCCGTCGGCCGTGAAGGCCGTCAAGTCCGTCAAGAACGCGAAGCCCGGGTCCGCCAGGACGGTCAAGGCGCAGGGCCGCAGGCGTCCGGCGGTGGGGGTGCGGCGGCCCGCCGGGCGCGGGCCGCTGGAGCGGATCCGGCGTACGCAGCGGCAGTTGCGCAAGGCCTGGGACCGGCCCCTCACCGCGTATTACCTGATTTTCGGCAGCTCGCTGCTCATCACCGTGCTCGGCCTGGTGATGGTCTACTCGGCCTCGATGATCAAAGCGCTCCAGCTGGGCCTGGGGGACGCGTACTTCTTCAAGAAGCAGTTCCTGGCCGCCCTGATCGGCACCGGGCTGCTGCTGGTCGCCTCGCGGATGCCGGTCAAACTGCACCGGGCGCTGTCCTATCCCGTGCTCGCAGGAACCTTGTTCCTGATGGTCCTGGTCCAGGTCCCCGGGATAGGGGTGGCGATCAACGGGAACCAGAATTGGATCTCCCTTGGTGGTCCGTTCATGCTCCAGCCCAGTGAGTTCGGCAAGCTGGCACTGATCCTCTGGGGCGCCGACCTGCTGTCCCGCAAGGGCGACAAGGAGCTGCTGAGCCAGTGGAAGCACCTGCTGGTGCCGCTGGTCCCGGTGGCCTTCCTGCTGCTCGGGCTGATCATGCTGGGCGGGGACATGGGCACCGCGATGATCCTCGGGGCCATCCTGTTCGGCCTGCTGTGGCTGGCGGGAGCCCCGACGAGGATGTTCGTCGCGGTGCTGGCGTTCGCGGGTGTGATCGTCGCACTGCTGATCAAGACCAGCCCGCACCGGATGGACCGGCTCGCCTGCCTCGGCGCGACGGACCCCGGCCGGGGCGACCTGTGCTGGCAGGCCGTGCACGGGATCTATGCCCTCGCATCCGGCGGATGGTTCGGTTCCGGTTTGGGTGCCAGTGTGGAAAAATGGGGGCAACTGCCCGAAGCCCATACCGACTTCATCTTCGCCATCACCGGGGAGGAACTGGGTCTGGCAGGGACGCTGTCGGTACTCGCCCTGTTCGCGGCTCTAGGCTATGCGGGTATCCGCGTGGCCGGACGCACGGAGGACTCCTTCGTACGGTATGCCGCGGGAGGCGTGACCACCTGGATCACGGCCCAGGCCGTGATCAACATCGGTGCGGTGCTCGGTCTGCTGCCGATCGCCGGAGTCCCGCTCCCGCTGTTCTCGTACGGGGGGTCCGCGCTGCTGCCGACGATGTTCGCGGTCGGACTGCTCATCGCCTTCGCGCGGGAGGAGCCGGCGGCGCGCGCGGCGCTCGCGATGCGCCAGCCGAAAACCGGCTGGAAGCGGACCGGGCAGAGATGGAAGTCGATGAGACGGAGCGTCAAGAGGCGTCCGTCCGGAGAGCGGTGAATTTCGGTGCATGTCGTACTCGCCGGTGGGGGGACCGCCGGCCACATCGAGCCGGCGCTCGCCCTCGCGGACGCCCTGCGCAGGCAGGACCCTTCCGTGGGCATCACCGCCCTCGGCACGGAGCGCGGGCTCGAAACCCGCCTCGTGCCCGAGCGCGGCTATGAGCTGGGGCTGATCCCCGCCGTCCCGCTGCCCCGCAAGCCCACCCCCGAGCTGATCACCGTCCCCGGACGGCTGCGCGGCACGATCAAGGCCGCCGAGGAGATCCTGGAGCGCACCAAGGCCGACTGCGTCGTCGGCTTCGGCGGCTACGTGGCCCTGCCCGGCTACCTGGCCGCCAAGCGGCTCGGGGTGCCGATCATCGTCCACGAGGCCAACGCCCGGCCGGGACTGGCCAACAAGATCGGCTCGCGCTACGCGCACGCCGTCGCGGTCTCCACCCCCGACAGCAAGCTGCGCGGTGCCCGCTACGTGGGCATCCCGCTGCGCCGCAGCATCTCGACCCTGGACCGGGCCGCGGCCCGGCCGGAGGCGCGTGCCGCCTTCGGCCTGGACCCGAACCTGCCGACGCTGCTCGTCTCCGGCGGCTCGCAGGGCGCCCGCCGCCTCAACGAGACGATCCAGCAGGTCGCTCCGACCCTCCAGCGCTCCGGGATCCAGATCCTGCACGCGGTCGGCCCGAAGAACGAACTGCCGCGTGTCGACAACATGCCCGGGATGCCGCCGTATGTGCCGGTACCGTACGTGGACCGGATGGATCTCGCGTACGCCGCCGCCGACATGATGCTGTGCCGAGCGGGCGCGATGACCGTCGCCGAACTCTCCGCCGTCGGGCTGCCCGCCGCGTACGTCCCGCTGCCGATCGGCAACGGCGAACAGCGGCTCAACGCCCAGCCGGTGGTCAAGGCCGGCGGCGGCCTGCTCGTCGACGACGCGGAGCTGACCCCCGAGTGGGTGCTCAGCCAGGTCCTCCCGGTGCTCGCCGACCCGCACCGCCTCTACGAGATGTCGCGCGCCGCGGCCGAGTTCGGCCGCCGCGACGCCGACGACCTGCTCGTCGCGATGGTGTACGAGGCGATCGCCGCCCACAGGAACCGCTAGCGCAGGAGGCACAGGAGTGGCCGGAGCGACCACCGCACAGCGCGGCAATCCCGGGTCCGCCCGGAAGGGCAAGGGCTCCGGTTCTCCCAAACCGCCCAAGCCGCCCAGGTCGTCGGGCCCGTTGAAGGGGGCCGGCCCGCGGGGCCCCGGTCTGCAGCGCCTCGTCCGGCGCATGCGGCACCGGGGCCCCGTGCTGCTCTGCCTCCTCGCCGCGGTGCTCCTCGTCGGGGGCGGCAGCTGGGTGCTCTACGGCTCCTCCTGGTTCCGGATCGAGAAGGTGACCGCAAGCGGAACGCAGGTGCTGACCCCCGAGCAGGTGCTGGCCGCCGCGGCCGTACCGGTCGGGGCACCGCTGGCGACCGTGGACACCGACGAGATCGCGGACCGGGTCCGCAGCCGGCTGCCCCGCGTCGATTCGGTCGATGTGGTGCGCGCCTGGCCGCACGGAATCGGGCTGAAAGTCACCGAGCGCAAACCGGTCCTGCTCATCAAAAAAGACGCCAAGTTCGTGGAAGTGGACGCTTCGGGTGTGCGATTCGACACGGTTCCGAAAGCACCCGCGGGCGTTCCGGTCCTCGAATTGTCCGCGGCACAGTCGCCGAGCGGCCGCCGCTTCGACGGGGAGCGGCTGCTGCACGAGGCGGTGGGCGTCGCCGGAGACCTCCCCGAGGCGGTCGCCAAGGAGACCGTGCAGGTCAAGGTGGGGTCGTACGACTCGGTCGTACTGGAGTTGACCCGCGGCCGGACCGTGGTGTGGGGCAGCGGCGAGCAGGGTGAGGCGAAGGGCCGTGCGCTGACCGCCCTGCTGAAAGCGGCGCCCAAGGCTGACCACTTTGACGTGAGCGTCCCCACCGCCCCTGCGGTGTCCGGGAGTTGACGTCGGGTCGAACAGCGACGCACCCTGGTTGGCCACCGATACGGGTGATCACATAGGGTGAAAAGAAAAACGGGAGGTTCGGCGTGTTCGTTGAACACGCGCTACTTGTCGACTTAGTGTCCTGTTCGGAAGAGTCCAAGGAACAGGCACATACTTAACCCTAAACTTCAGGGTTAGGGTTCGGGTCGGCGCGTTCGGACCGTCCCACATTTCGGCATCAGTCGTCGCAACGCAGGCCCGCGAGGCGGCGACACGTAACTCGAGGCGAGAGGCCTTCGACGTGGCAGCACCGCAGAACTACCTCGCAGTCATCAAGGTCATCGGTGTCGGCGGCGGTGGTGTCAATGCCATCAACCGAATGATCGAGGTCGGTCTCAAGGGCGTCGAGTTCATCGCCATCAACACGGACGCCCAGGCGCTGTTGATGAGCGACGCCGACGTCAAGCTCGACGTCGGCCGTGAACTCACCCGGGGCCTCGGCGCCGGCGCCAACCCGGCAGTCGGTCGCAAGGCGGCAGAGGACCACCGCGAGGAGATCGAGGAGGTCCTCAAGGGGGCCGACATGGTCTTCGTCACCGCCGGCGAGGGCGGCGGCACCGGCACCGGCGGTGCACCCGTCGTCGCCAACATCGCGCGCTCGCTCGGCGCCCTGACGATCGGCGTGGTCACCCGGCCGTTCACCTTCGAGGGCCGGCGCCGCGCGAACCAGGCGGAGGACGGCATCGCCGAGCTCCGCGAAGAGGTCGACACCCTCATCGTCATCCCCAACGACCGGCTGCTGTCCATCTCGGACCGCCAGGTCTCGGTCCTGGACGCCTTCAAGTCGGCCGACCAGGTCCTGCTCTCGGGTGTCCAGGGCATCACCGACCTCATCACCACCCCGGGTCTGATCAACCTCGACTTCGCGGACGTCAAGTCCGTCATGTCCGAGGCCGGCTCGGCCCTCATGGGCATCGGCTCCGCCCGCGGCGACGACCGCGCCGTGGCCGCCGCCGAGATGGCCATCTCCTCGCCGCTGCTGGAGGCGTCCATCGACGGCGCCCGCGGTGTGCTGCTCTCCATCTCCGGCGGCTCGGACCTCGGCCTCTTCGAGATCAACGAGGCCGCGCAGCTGGTCAGCGAGGCCGCCCACCCCGAGGCGAACATCATCTTCGGCGCCGTCATCGACGACGCGCTCGGCGACGAGGTGCGGGTCACCGTCATCGCCGCCGGCTTCGACGGCGGACAGCCCCCGGCCCGCCGGGACAACGTCATCGGCGCCGCGTCCACCAAGCGCGAGGAGCCGGCCCCGGCGCCGGTCCGCGCAGCGGAGCCGGTGCGCCCGGCCTTCGGCGGACTGGGCACGGTCACCCCGCGCGAAGACCCCCCGGCTCCGGTCGAGGCGGCTCCGGCCGAGGCCGCGGCCCCCGCGCCGCAGGTCCCGACGGCCCGGCCGTACCAGGACAGCCCGGCCGAGGAACTGGACGTTCCGGACTTCTTGAAGTGACGCTGGACCAGCACATCGAGAACGGCGCCCACTTCGCCTTCACCGACCGGTGGGGCGGGGTGAGCGCCGTTCCGTACGAGGAGCTCAATCTCGGCGGCGCGGTCGGAGACGACCCCACCGCCGTTCTCGCGAACCGGGCGGTCGCGGCCGGGGCCCTGGGCATCGAGCCGGACCACGTGGTCTGGATGAACCAGGTGCACGGCAAGGACGTGGCGGTGGTCCCCGGACCCTGGGGCCCCGCCGCCGACGTACCGGCGGTGGACGCGGTGGTGACCGCCCGTCGGGGGCTCGCCCTCGCGGTGCTCACCGCGGACTGCACCCCGGTCCTGCTGGCCGACCCCGTCGCCGGGGTTGCGGGAGCGGCCCACGCGGGCCGGCCCGGACTGGTCGCCGGGGTCGTGCCCGCCGCCGTGGAGGCGATGGTCTCCCTCGGAGCCGAGCCGGGGCGGATCATCGCCCGGACCGGACCCGCGATCTGCGGCCGTTGCTACGAGGTGCCGGCCGAGATGCGGGACGCGGTGGCCGAGGCGGTACCGGCCGCCTACGGCGAGACGAGTTGGGGAACTCCGTCCGTCGACGTGGTCGCCGGGGTGCACGCCCAGCTCGCGGAGGCGGGGGTGGTGAACCTGCACCGCTCGCCGGTCTGCACACTGGAGTCGCGGGACCACTTCTCGTACCGCCGCGACCGGGTGACCGGGCGGCTTGCCGGATATGTCTGGTTGACAGAGCTTTCCCGGGGGGGCGACCCCCGGACCCCCGGGGGAAAAGAAGAATGACGGACCGTAAGTCGGAGCTCGCGGAGAACCTCGCGCGGGTGGAGGAACGCATCTCGTCTGCCTGTGCGGCCGCGGGGCGCGGACGGGACGAGGTGACGCTCATCGTCGTCACCAAGACCTACCCCGCGAGCGACGTACGACTGCTGGCGGACCTGGGGGTCCGTCATGTGGCGGAGAATCGCGACCAGGATGCCGCCCCCAAGGCTGCGGCCTGCGCGGATCTGCCGCTCAGCTGGCATTTCGTGGGCCAGTTGCAGACGAACAAAGTCCGTTCCGTGGCGGGATATGCGCATGTGGTGCAGTCGGTCGACCGGCCGAAGCTCGTCACGGCGCTCTCGGCGGCGGCGCAGGGAGCGGGGCGCGAACTCGGCTGCCTCGTACAGGTCGCCCTCGATGCCGAGTCGGGGGAGCGCGGGACCCGGGGCGGCGCCGCTCCGGAGCAGCTCGCCGAACTCGCGGACCTCGTGGCCGGGGCGCCCGGACTGCGGATCGACGGTGTGATGACCGTGGCTCCGCTGGCCGGGCCCTACGCGGGACGCGAACAGGCCGCTTTCGAGCGGCTGGTGGAATTGTCATCCCGCCTGCGCGCGGACCATCCGACTGCCACGATGGTGTCGGCCGGGATGAGTGCAGACCTGGAACAGGCCGTTGCGGCCGGTGCGACACATGTACGCGTCGGCACTGCGGTACTCGGCGCGAGACCCCGGCTCGGGTAACGTCGCGAAGAAAGTCGGACCACAGCAGAAAATATGGTCATTACCGCTGATGGGCGGACGGACCACGTGGATCGCGGGCAGTTGGTGACTTTGGTGACACAGCGACACACCTGCGACAGGGCGATCCACCACAGAGCGGAGGACTCAGAGAATGGCCGGCGCGATGCGCAAGATGGCGGTCTACCTCGGCCTCGTGGAGGACGACCGGTACGACAACCCGGGGTACGACCCCGACGACGAGTTCGAGCCCGAGCCGGAACCGGAGCGGGATCGCCGGCGCCAGCAGCCCGTGCACCAACCGCCCGTATCGGACGAACCGGTACGAATCGCCCAGCCTCCGGCGCAACGGGAACCCATCC
The DNA here is from genome assembly GCF_041200175.1 of Streptomyces sp. R33. Classification (NCBI taxonomy): domain Bacteria; kingdom Bacillati; phylum Actinomycetota; class Actinomycetes; order Kitasatosporales; family Streptomycetaceae; genus Streptomyces; species Streptomyces sp. R33. The sequence goes on from NZ_CP165727.1 coordinate 6,213,144, forward strand.
CATTGCCGGTGGAAAACGGACGTCCTGCGCGAATTGCCCCCGTGGCATCCATCACACCTGAACGCTCGAACCTGGAGAAGAACGCCCCCGTGATCATGCCCAAGGTCGTCTCCGAGCGGGAGCCGTACCGCATCACGACGCTGCACCCCCGGACCTACAACGAGGCCCGTACCATCGGGGAACACTTCCGTGAGGGCACTCCGGTGATCATGAACCTCACGGAGATGGACGACACGGACGCGAAGCGACTTGTCGACTTCGCCGCCGGCCTCGTCTTCGGCCTGCACGGCAGCATTGAACGCGTGACACAGAAGGTGTTCCTGCTGTCGCCTGCTAACGTCGATGTCACGGCGGAGGACAAGGCCCGCATCGCGGAGGGCGGGTTCTTCAACCAAAGCTAGACCGATCCGTCAGACACGGGGCCGGGGCCAGAGCGAGAGCAGGGGAGAGGGAAGCGCGGGATGGGCGTCGCACTGCAGGTGGTCTACATCGCGCTGATGTGCTTCCTTATCGTGCTGATCTTCCGACTGGTGATGGACTACGTCTTCCAGTTCGCACGTTCATGGACACCCGGCAAGGCGATGGTGGTCGTCCTTGAGGCCACCTACACTGTCACCGATCCACCGCTCAAGCTTCTCCGGCGATTCATTCCGCCGTTGCGTCTCGGGGGCGTGGCACTCGACCTGTCCTTCTTCGTTCTGATGATCATCGTTTACATCCTCATCAGTTTCGTGAGCACCGCTGCGAGAAGCGTGTGAACGATGAGCTTCCCCGCAGGCGCGGGGACAGTCCCGATACGGTCCTGCCGACTGCCGACGACTACGTAGAGGTGAAGAAGACATGCCGCTGACTCCCGAGGACGTGCGGAACAAGCAGTTCACGACCGTCCGCCTCCGAGAAGGCTATGACGAGGACGAGGTCGATGCCTTCCTCGACGAGGTCGAGTCCGAACTGACGCGCCTGCTGCGCGAGAACGAGGACCTGCGCGCCAAGCTGGCCGCCGCCACGCGTGCCGCCGCGCAGAACCAGCAGCAGCAGGGCATGCGCAAGCCGGAACCCCAGGACCAGCGCGGCCCCGGCGGACCCGGTGCCCCCGTGCCCGCGGCCATATCCGGCCCGCCGGCGCAGCAGGGCCCGCCGCAGATGGGCCCGCCGCAGCTGCCGGGCGGCCAGCCGCAGCTTCCGGCCGGCCCCGGTGGGCACGGACCGCAGGGTCCGGGCGGTCCGGGCCCGATGGGCGGCCCCATGCACACCATGGGCGGCCAGCAGCAGATGGGCCAGCAGTCCATGGGCGGCCAGAACCCGCTCGGCCAGCAGATGCAGCCCATGGGCCAGCAGATGCAGCCGATGGGCCAGCAGATGCAGCCCATGGGTCAGCAGATGCAGCAGCAGATGCAGCAGCCGCAGCTCCCGCAGCAGGGCCCCGGTGGCGACAGTGCCGCCCGCGTCCTGTCGCTGGCGCAGCAGACCGCCGACCAGGCGATCGCGGAGGCCCGCTCCGAGGCCAACAAGATCGTCGGCGAGGCGCGCAGCCGTGCCGAGGGCCTGGAGCGGGACGCCCGCGCCAAGGCCGACGCGCTGGAGCGGGACGCGCAGGAGAAGCACCGCGTCGCGATGGGCTCCCTGGAGTCCGCCCGCGCCACGCTGGAGCGCAAGGTCGAGGACCTGCGGGGCTTCGAGCGCGAGTACCGTACGCGTCTGAAGTCCTACCTGGAGTCGCAGCTGCGCCAGCTCGAGACCCAGGCGGACGACTCCCTGGCCCCGCCGCGCAACCCGGCCGGTCCGGCGCTGCCGCCGTCGCCGACGCCGTCGATGGCTCCGGCCGGAGCGATGGGGCACTCCATGGGCGCTCCGTCGCCCATGGGCGGTCCCTCGCCGATGGGTGGCCCGTCCCCGATGGGCGGCCCCTCGTACGGTGGTCAGCAGCAGATGTCTCCCGCGATGACGCAGCCGATGGCTCCGGTGCGGCCGGCCGGTCCGCAGCCGATGCAGCAGGCGCCGTCGCCGATGCGGGGCTTCCTGATCGACGAGGACGACAACTAGGCGCCGCCAGCAGGTCGGCAGTCACGGGCCGGGCCCGGTTCCCCTTCGGGGGCACCGGGCCCGGCCCGTTTCCGTACCCGGCCGCCGTGGCCCGCTGTGCGGGGCGGGGCCCCGGGGCTGGGTCCCGGGGCGGACGGGGAAAGCGAAACGGCCCGCACCCCCCCGGCGGGGGGACGCGGGCCGCTCGGGCCGGGAGGCTACGCCTTGCGGAGGCGGAACGTCAGGCCGAGGGACTCGTCCGTGAACGGCTCCCCGTACGCGGCGTCCGCCTCGCCCTTCGCGTAGTCCGTCGACAGGACCTCGTCCGCGATCAGGGTCGCGTGGTCCGTCAGGGCCGTGACGACCTCCGGGTCCGACGAGGACCACCGCAGGGCGATGCGGTCCGCGACGTCCAGGCCGGAGTTCTTGCGGGCCTCCTGGATCAGGCGGATCGCGTCACGGGCCAGGCCCGCCAGCCGCAGCTCGGGGGTGATCTCCAGGTCCAGTGCCACCGTCGCGCCGGAGTCGGACGCCACCGACCAGCCCTCGCGGGGGGTCTCGGTGATGATCACTTCCTCCGGGGAGAGGGAGATCTCCTCGCCGTTCAGCGAGATGACCGCCGAGCCGGAGCGCAGGGCCAGCGACAGCGCAGCGGCGTCGGCCGCGGCCACCGCCTTCGCGACGTCCTGGACGCCCTTGCCGAAGCGCTTGCCCAGCGCCCGGAAGTTCGCCTTCGCCGTGGTGTCCACCAGCGATCCGCCGACCTCGGAGAGGGACGCCAGCGAGGAGACGTTCAGCTCCTCCGTGATCTGGGCCTGGAGCTCGGGGGACAGGGCGTCGAAGCCCACCGCGCCGACCAGCGCCCGGGACAGGGGCTGGCGCGTCTTGACGCCCGACTCGGCGCGCGTGGCGCGGCCCAGCTCGACCAGGCGGCGGACCAGCAGCATCTGCTGGGACAGGGTCCCGTCGATCGCCGTGGTGTCCGCGACCGGCCACGTCGACAGGTGCACCGACTCCGGGGCGTCCGGGGTGACCGGGACGATCATGTCCTGCCAGACCCGCTCCGTGATGAACGGGGTCAGCGGGGCCATCAGGCGGGTCACCGTCTCCACGACCTCGTGGAGGGTGCGCAGCGCGCCCTTGTCGCCCTGCCAGAAGCGGCGGCGCGAGCGGCGCACGTACCAGTTGGACAGGTCGTCCACGAACGCGGACAGGAGCTTGCCGGCGCGCTGGGTGTCGTACGACTCCATCGCCTCGGTGACCTCGGCCACCAGGTTGTTCAGCTCGGAGATCAGCCAGCGGTCCAGGACCGTGCGCTCCGCCGGTGCCGGATCGGCCGCCGAGGGGGCCCAGCCGGAGGTGCGGGCGTACAGGGCCTGGAAGGCGACCGTGTTCCAGTACGTCAGGAGGGTCTTGCGGACGACCTCCTGGATCGTGCCGTGGCCGACGCGGCGCGCTGCCCACGGGGAGCCGCCGGCCGCCATGAACCAGCGCACCGCGTCCGCGCCGTGCTGGTCCATGAGCGGGATCGGCTGGAGGATGTTGCCCAGGTGCTTGGACATCTTGCGGCCGTCCTCGGCGAGGATGTGGCCCAGGCAGACCACGTTCTCGTAGGACGACTTGTCGAAGACCAGCGTGCCGACCGCCATCAGCGTGTAGAACCAGCCGCGGGTCTGGTCGATCGCCTCCGAGATGAACTGCGCCGGGTAGCGCTTCTCGAAGATCTCCTTGTTCTTGTACGGGTAGCCCCACTGCGCGAACGGCATCGAGCCCGAGTCGTACCAGGCGTCGATGACCTCCGGCACGCGGACGGACGTCAGGGTGCAGCCTTCCGCCGTGCAGGTGAAGGTGACGTCGTCGATGTACGGGCGGTGCGGGTCCAGCGCGCTGTGGTCCTGGCCGGACAGCTCTGACAGCTCGGCGCGGGAGCCGACGCAGGTGAGGTGGTTCTCCTCGCAGCGCCAGATCGGCAGCGGGGTGCCCCAGTACCGGTTGCGGGACAGCGCCCAGTCGATGTTGTTGTTCAGCCAGTCGCCGAAGCGGCCCTGCTTGACCGAGTCGGGGAACCAGTTCGTCTTCTCGTTCTCCCGCAGCATCGCGTCCTTGACGGCGGTGGTGCGGATGTACCAGGACGGCTGCGCGTAGTAGAGCAGCGCGGTGTGGCAGCGCCAGCAGTGCGGGTAGCTGTGCTCGTACGCGATGTGCTTGAAGAGCAGGCCGCGGGCGTCGAGGTCGGCGGTCAGCTTCTCGTCGGCCTTCTTGAAGAAGACACCGCCGACCAGCGGGACCTCCTCCTCGAAGGTGCCGTCGGGGCGGACCGGGTTCACGACGGGCAGGCCGTACGCGCGGCAGACCGCGAGGTCGTCCGCGCCGAAGGCGGGGGACTGGTGGACCAGACCCGTGCCGTCCTCGGTCGTGACGTACTCGGCGTTCACGACGTAGTGGGCCGGCGCCGGGAACTCGACGAGCTCGAAGGGGCGCTGGTAGGTCCAGCGCTCCATCTCCTTGCCCGTGAAGGTCTGGCCGGTGGCCTCCCAGCCCTCGCCGAGGGACTTCTCCAGCAGCGGCTGGGCGACGACCAGCTTCTCTTCACCGTTCGTGGCGACGACGTACGTGACCTCGGGGTGCGCGGCCACGGCCGTGTTGGACACCAGGGTCCAGGGGGTCGTCGTCCAGACCAGGAGGGCCGCCTCGCCGGCCAGCGGGCCGGAGGTCAGCGGGAAGCGGACGTAGACGGACGGGTCGACGACCGTCTCGTAGCCCTGCGCCAGCTCGTGGTCGGAGAGACCGGTGCCGCAGCGGGGGCACCAGGGGGCGACGCGGTGGTCCTGGGTGAGCAGGCCCTTGTTGAAGATCTCCTTCAGCGACCACCACACGGACTCGACGTACTCGGGGTCCATGGTCCGGTAGGCGTCGTCCAGGTCGACCCAGTAGCCCATCCGGGTCGTGAGCTCGGTGAACGCGTCGGTGTGGCGGGTCACGGACTCGCGGCACTTGGCGTTGAACTCGGCGATGCCGTACGCCTCGATGTCCTGCTTGCCGTTGAAGCCGAGCTCCTTCTCGACGGCGAGCTCGACGGGCAGGCCGTGGCAGTCCCAGCCGGCCTTGCGGGCCACGTGGTAGCCGCGCATGGTGCGGAACCGGGGGAAGACGTCCTTGAAGACGCGGGCCTCGATGTGGTGCGCGCCGGGCATGCCGTTCGCGGTGGGCGGGCCCTCGTAGAAGACCCACTCGGGGCGGCCCTCGGACTGCTCCAGGGTCTTGGCGAAGGTCTTGCTCTCGCGCCAGAAGTCGAGAACGGCGTGCTCGAGGGCGGGCAGGTCGACCTGGGCGGGTACCGGGCGGTACTGCGGCGGTGTGGTCATGAGGCTGAACTCTTCCTCCGGCGGGATGTCACTTCCGTCCGGAGGGACGAGAGCCACTCCTGAGAATCCAGGACGCCTGCTCCCGCGGTACCACCCTCCTTGACCGCCGGACGGATCCGGCGGCCCCCTCATTGGGGCGCGAAGCCGGTTCTACTCGCCGTTGCCGGATCCGCGGGGACCCGTACGGCTTTCTTCCGGCGGCTCAGGGGTGATCCTTCGCATCGCGCTCGCCCCCGGGCTCTCACCGTCCCCGGGTCGCTCATGGCTGCGTCCGACGCTACTCGTCCCCGTCCATGCCTTTCGCTGGGCCCAGTGTACGGGGCGGGGGCGCGCCCGGCAGACCGGTTTACGGGGGGGTCGGGGCGGAGACTGCGGCGGGGCCCGGGGCGGGGCGCGGGGCGGCGGCCGGGCGGGGGTGCGGCATGACCCGAACGGGCCCACGGGCCGGTCCGGGCTCCGGTGTGACGGGTGGGGCGGATTACCGGGCTCCCTGATGGGCACAACGGATGCAGGTTGGCATCGACGGACGCGTGCCCCGTTGCCGCGAGGCCGGAGTCGATTTATCGTTCCGGCACGATTCGCGCGCAAGATCACAGTATGTGAAGGGGCCGCGGCCATGGTGGCGAAGAAGACCGCCGACAGAACTGCCGAGAAGGCTGTCGGGAAGGCCGCCGGGAAGGCGATGGCGGCCGGAAATGCGGCTCCGGCCCGGAAGGCGACCGCTGTCGGGAAGAAGGCCGCGCAGCAGGCGGCCGGGACGGCGGTGAATTCGGTGAAGTCGGCGAAACCGGTGAAGCCGGCGACCAAGGCGACCAGAGCGACCACCGTGGCGGCCAAGGCGGCCGAGAAGGCGCCCGCCGAGAAGACGGCGGCCGAGAAGACAGCGGCCGTGGAGACGGCGGCCAAGAAGGCGGCGGCCAAGAAGGCTGCCGCCGGGAAGACCCCGGCCGGCAGGACCTCGGCCGTGAACACGACGGCCGTCGACAAGGTGGCCGCGAAGAAGGCGACCGGCGTCGGGAAGACGACCGCGAGGAAGGCCACGGCCAAGGCGGCCGGGGCCGAGGGGGCGGCGCACGCCGCGCAACAGACGGGAGCCCGGAAAGTGGTTGCCAAGAAGAGCACCGGCACGGCCAGGAAGACGGCTGCGGCCGCCACCAGCGGTCTGCCGAAGGCCAGGGCCACGGCGGGCCTGGCGCCGGGCGAGCTGGCCGTACGGCCCGGCGAGGACCCCTGGACCCCGGCGGAGGTGGCCGAGGCCCGCAGCGAGCTGCAGAGCGAGGTCCTGCGGCTGCGGGACGAGCTGCAGGCCTCCGACGAGGCCATCTCGGGCCTGATGCGGGACTCCGGCGACGGCGCGGGCGACGACCAGGCCGACACGGGCACCAAGAACATCACCCGGGAGTCCGAGCTGGCCCTGGCCGCGAACGCGCGCGAGATGCTCGAACAGACCGAGCGGGCCCTGGAACGGCTGGACGCGGGCACGTACGGGCTCTGCGAGAACTGCGGCCAGCCCATCGGGAAGGCCAGGATGCAGGCGTTCCCACGGGCGACGCTCTGCGTGGACTGCAAGCAGAAGCAGGAGCGCCGGCACTGAGCGGGTGCTGAGACGGCACGGGCCGGGCTGCCGCCACGGGCGGACCCTGACGTACTCTCGTGTCTCGTCAGGGTCCAGGGACCTGGCAGGGCTGTGTCGTCGGCAACCTGGTTCGAGCTAGTCGAGGGACTCACGTGGCAGAGGCGGAGAGCATCATCGGTACGCCGGAGGTCGGGGACGGCGCCCAGCCGGAGTCCGTCGAGCCCAAGGGGCGTCGGCGGATCATCGCGCTGCTCGTCGTCGCGCTGCTCGCCTACCTGCTCGACCTCGGCAGCAAGATGCTGGTCGTCGCGAAGCTGGAGCACCAGCCGCCGATCCGGATCATCGGCGACCTGCTGAAGTTCGAGGCGATCCGGAACCCGGGCGCGGCCTTCGGCTTCGGCGAGGCCTTCACCATCATCTTCACCTGCATCGCGGCCACCGTGATCATCGTGATCGTGCGGCTGGCCCGGAAGCTCTACAGCCTGCCGTGGGCGATCGCGCTGGGTCTGCTGCTGGGCGGTGCGCTGGGCAATCTCACCGACCGCATCTTCCGCTCGCCGGGGGTGTTCCGCGGGGCCGTCGTCGACTTCATCGCCCCCGCGCACTTCGCGGTCTTCAACCTCGCGGACTCGGCGATCGTGTGCGGCGGCATCCTGATCGTGCTGCTCTCGTTCAAGGGTCTGGACCCGGACGGCACGGTCCACAAGGACTGATCGCGCACCGCCCGCGCACTGGTTGCGCGGTGATCGCGGGAAAGCCGCGCTGCCGAGTCCTGCATACTCGACAGGTGAGTACGATTCCCGAGATCCGCACCCTGCCCGTTCCCGATGGCCTCGAGGGCGAGCGCGTCGACGCCGCCATCGCCCGTATGTTCGGTTTTTCCCGGACGAAGGCGGCTGAGCTCGCCGCAGCGGGGAAGGTGTCGGTCGACGGCAGCGTCGTCGGGAAGTCCGAGCGCGTGCACGGCGGCGCCTGGCTCGAAGTCGAGATGCCCGCGCCGCCGCGGCCGGTCGAGCTCGTCGCCGAGCCCGTCCCGGGCATGGAGATCGTCCATGACGACGACGACATCGTCGTCATCATGAAGCCGGTGGGCGTCGCCGCCCACCCGAGCCCCGGCTGGACCGGCACCACCGTCATCGGCGGCCTCGCCGCCGCCGGCTACCGGATCTCCACCTCCGGCGCCTCCGAGCGCCAGGGCGTCGTGCACCGCCTCGACGTCGGCACGTCCGGCCTGATGGCCGTCGCCAAGTCCGAGCGCGCGTACACCTCACTGAAGAACCAGTTCCGCGAGCGGGTCGTGGACAAGCGCTACCACGCGCTCGTACAGGGCCATCCGGACCCGATGAGCGGCACCATCGACGCCCCGATCGGCCGGCACCCCAGCGCGGACTACAAGTGGGCCGTGACGCAGGAGGGCAAGCCCTCCGTCACCCACTACGACCTGATCGAGGCCTTCCGTGCCGCCTCGCTGCTCGACATCAAGCTCGAGACCGGGCGTACGCACCAGATCCGCGTGCACATGTCCGCGCACCGGCACCCGTGCGTCGGCGACCTCACGTACGGCGCCGACCCGACCGTCGCGAAGCGGCTGGGCCTGACCCGGCAGTGGCTGCACGCGGTGCGGCTCGGCTTCGAGCACCCGTCGGACGGCCAGTGGGTCGAGTTCGAGAGCACCTACCCGGCGGACCTCCAGCACGCGCTGGACGTGATCCGGGCCGAGAGCGAGTGACCGCCGTCGGCTTCGAGGTCCGGGTCGTTTCCGGCGAGGCCGACATGGCGGCGTGCTTCGCGGTGCGGACCGAGGTGTTCGTGGTCGAGCAGTCCGTGCCGGAGTCGATCGAGTACGACGCGTACGACGCGGTCGCGGTGCACGTGCTGGCCGTGGGGCCGGACGGGGAGCCGCTCGGCACCGGGCGACTGCTGTACGGGCCTGCGGCGTCGGCCAAGACGGACGGCGACCCGACGGTCGGCTCGCTCGGGCGGCTGGCCGTACGCAAGGCCGCGCGCGGCCTGGGTGTGGGGGTGGCGCTGGTGCGGGCCATCGAGGCGGAGGCGGTTCGTCTGGGCCTGACGGCCGTGGACCTGGGCGCGCAGACGCATGCGGTCGGCTTCTACGCCGGGCTGGGGTACGTGGCCTACGGGCCGGAGTTCGAGGACGCGGGCATCCCGCACCGGGCGATGCGGCGCAGCCTGCCGTAGCCGAGGGCCGGGCCCTTGCGGGGACACCCCCTAGGTGCTGCGGAGGCTGCGGACGTCCAGGTGGCGCAGGACCCGGTCCACGATCTCCGGATCCGCGCCGGGCTCGCTGCGCGCCGAAAGCACCTCGTGCCGCGCCGCCGACATCATCTCCCGCTGGATCCGCTGGACGTCCCGGATCCGCTCCACTCGCTTCGCGTACGCCTCCCGCCGCTCCTCGTCGACCATGTCGGGGCTGATCCTGGCCCCCACGTCGTACGCCCGCCGGTACAGCACCTCCACCAGGTCCTCCGGGAGGTCCTCCACCTCCTCGATCTCCTTCAGCCGCCGCTTCGCGGCCTTCGCCGCGCGGATCGCCAGCTGCCGCTCCGTCTCCCGCTCGGCATCCACGTCGGCCTCCACCCCCAGCACCCGCACCAGCCACGGCAGCGTCAGCCCCTGGCACACCAGCGTCACCATGATCACGGCGAAGGCGATGAAGATGATCTGGTCCCGCCCCGGAAACGGCGCCCCGCCGTCGACCCTCAGCGGAATGGCCAGTGCCAGCGCCACCGAGGCCACCCCGCGCATCCCGGCCCACCACATCACCACGCTCTCCCGCCAGCTCAGCGGGATCTCCTCGGCGTAGTCGCGCCGCGTGTGCAGCCGCTTGGCCAGCCACCCGGCCGGCAGCAGCCACAGCAGCCGTACGCCGACCACGACCGCGGTCACGGCGGCCGCCCACCCCGCCATCTCCCACTCGCGGCCGGCCGCGACGCCGAACACGTTGTGCAGCTCCAGCCCGATCAGCCCGAAGGCCACGCCCGTGACCAGGGTGTCCACGACCTCCCAGAAGGTGTGCCCGGCGAGGCGCCCCAGCACGTCGTCCGCGTCGGTCGCGTACTCGGCGAGGAACAGGGCCGTCGTCAGCACGGCCAGCACCCCCGACCCCTTGAGCTCCTCGGCCAGTACGTACGACACGAACGGCACCAGCAGCGTCAGCCCGATCTGGAGCGTGGCATCGCCGAGCCGCCCCATGAGCGCGTTGGCGGCCCAGCCCAGACCCAGCCCGACGGCGAGGGCGACCACGGCGGAGAGCACGAACTCCCCCAGCGCGTCCGGCCAGGAGAAGCTGCCGCTGACCGCGGCGGCGATGGCGACGTGGTACAGCACGATCGCGGTGACGTCGTTGAACAGGCCCTCGCCCTCCAGGATCGACACCATGCGGCGCGGCAGCCCGAGCGATCCGGCGACGGCGGTCGCGGCGACGGGGTCGGGCGGGGCCACGAGCGCGCCGAGCGCGAGGGCGGCGGCGAGCGGCAGCCCGGGGACGACGGCGTACGCGACGGCGCCGACGGCGGCGGTCGTGACGAACACGAGCGCCACGGCGAGCAGGAGGATCGGCCGGACATTGGCGGCGAACTGCCGCCACGAGGTGCGCTGCACCGAGGCGTAGAGCAGCGGGGGCAGCACGAGCGGCAGGATGAACTCGGGCGGGACGTCGACATTCGGCACGACCGGCACCAGCGCGAGCACGACCCCGCCGATGGTCATCAGGACGGGGGCGGGCAGCCCGAGCCGGTCCCCGAGCGGCACGGTGACCACGGCCCCGAGCAACAGTACGAAGAGCAGAGCAAGCTGATCCACTCCCCCACCCTGCCGTACCGCCGCTCGCGGCAACCCACGCCCCGTCGAAGCCTCGCCCGCCTGGCGGGTCCCCCGCCCCGGCCGGGGTCAGACCTGGTAGCGGGAGGGAGCGAAGAGGGAGAGGTTCGAGGCGATCCATGAAGACGTGCGGGACAGGCCCTCCGTCAGGGAGACCTCCGGCTTCCAGCCCGCCCAGTGCCTCGCCCGGGAGTTGTCCGACAGGAGGCGCTGGACCTCGCTGCCCGCGGGGCGCAGGCGGGTCTCGTCCACCACGACGCGGGCGTCCCGGCCCGATGCCGCGATCAGGGCCTGCGCCAGGTCTCCGATCGAGATCTCCCGGCCCGTTCCGAGGTTGACCACCTCGCCCAGTGCCCGGTCGCATTCCGCCACCGCGAGGAACCCCTCCGCCGTGTCCGTCACGTACGTGAAGTCCCTGGTGGGGGAGAGGGAGCCCAGGCGGATCTCCTGTGCGCCCGCGTGCAGCTGCGCCAGGATCGCCGGGATCACGGCGCGCGCCGACTGGCGGGGGCCGTACGTGTTGAACGGCCGGACCACCGTCACCGGCAGCTCGAACGCGTGGTGGAACGACAGCGCCATCATGTCCGCGCCGATCTTCGACGCCGAGTACGGGGACTGCGGCTGCAGCGGGTGGGTCTCGGTGATCGGGGCCGTCAGGGCCGTCCCGTAGACCTCGCTCGTGGAGGTGTGCACCAGGCGCCGCACCCCGTGGCGGCGGCAGGCCTCCGCCATGTTCTGCGTACCGGTCACGTTGGTCTGGACGTACGCACCCGGCGAGGCGTAGCTGTACGGGATCCCGATCAGCGCCGCCAGGTGGAACACCGTGTCGCAGCCCTCCACCGCGTCGCTGACCCGGCCCGCGTCGCGGATGTCGCCGGCCCACATCTCCACCGGGGCGCCGGGGTCGGCGAGGTACCGCGCCAGGTTGCCCTTCTCCGCGTACGGCTTGTAGTGGACGAAGGCGCGGACCCGGGCGCCCCGGGCCACCAGCAGGTCGACCAGGGTGGACCCGATGAAGCCCTCCGCTCCGGTGACCAGGACCGTGCGGTCCTTCCAGATGTTCTGAGCAGGGCTCTCGGTGTTCATATCCGCTCCAGGGTGGGAAGGGCGACGCCGGCCACGCGGAGGACCTCCGCGGCCAGCAGTTCGGCGGCCCGGGCGTGCGGGCCGGGGTCGGCGGCGCCTGCCATCGCGGACAGCCGGGCCGGGTCGGCCAGCAGCGGGCCGAGCAGGACCGCCAGCCGGTCGGCCGTGGTCTCGGTGTCCGGCAGCAGCAGGCCCGCTCCCGCGTCCGACAGGACCCGGGCGTTGTGGGTCTGGTGGTCGCCGGGGGCGTGGGGGTAGGGCACGAGCACGGCCGGGACTCCGGTCGCCGCCAGCTCGGCCACCGTCGCCGAGCCGGCCCGGCACACCACCAGGTCGGCGGCCGCGTACACGAGGTCCATCCGGTCCAGGTACGGAACGGCCCGGGCGATCCGCTGCCCGCCGCAGGCCGCGAGATCGGCGGCGGTGTCCGGCAGCGCCTGCGGGCCCGTCTTGATCAGCAGCTGTACGTCGTCCCGCCCCTGCCAGAGCCCGGCCAGCCCGACGGCGGCCGCGGTGAGGCGGACGGCGCCCAGGCTGCCGCCGTTGAAGACGACCAGGCGGCGGCCTTCGGGGACGTGCAGCGCCCGCCGGGCCTGCGTACGCAGGGCCGCGCGCTCCGGGCGAGACAGCTCCGCCAGCCGCGCGAGGGCTGCGGAGATCGGCATTCCGGTGGTCAGGGCGTGCGCCCCGCCCGCCAGATGGGGCCGGCTGCGGTCGAAGGCCACCGCGATGTGCGGGGTGAGCCGGGCCGCGAACTGGTTGGCGCGGCCCGGCACCGCGTTGGACTCGTGGATGACGGCCGGCAGTCCCGCCATCCGGGCCCCGAGCACGGCCGGCGCACTCGGGTAACCGCCCATGCCGACGACGGCGTGCGCACCCTGCGCCCGGATCACCGACCGGGCCTGCGCGGCCGAGCGCAGCAGTGCGGCGGGCAGCAGATACCGCTTCGCGCCGAGCGACGGGTCGAACGGGATCATGTCGACGGTGTGCAGCCGGTGGCCGGCGGCCGGGATCAGCTCGGTCTCCAGGCCGCGCTCGGTCCCGATGAACGAGACCACGGCATCGGGGACGGCCGCGCGCAGCGCCTCGGCGAGAGCGAGCCCCGGGTAGATGTGGCCCCCGGTGCCGCCCGCGCCGATCACGACCGACAGGGGCGGCATTCCTTGCGTGTCTCGTGTGCCTCTTGTGCCTTGTGTGGTCATGGACGCACCCTCCCGGTGCGTCCTAAGAACGTTCTAAGAGGTTCTCTCAGAACCGTTTGGCAGGCTTTGCCCATGAGCAGCACGAGTGCGCACACGAGTGGGCAGCGGATCCTGGTCGTGGACGACGAGCCCGAGGTCCGGGCCGCCGTCCAGGACGGGCTGGCCGTCGAGGGGTACGAGGTACGGGGGGCCGCCGACGGCCTGGCCGCGCTGTCGGAGGTGGCCGGCTGGCAGCCCGACGCGGTGGTGCTCGACGTGATGATGCCCGTGCTGGACGGGCTCGGGGTCTGCCGGCAGCTGCGCGCGCTGGGCGACCGTACGCCCGTACTCGTCCTGACCGCGCTGGACTCGGTGAGCGAGCGGGTCGACGGCCTGGACGCGGGCGCCGACGACTACCTGGTCAAGCCGTTCGCGCTGGACGAGCTGGTGGCCCGGGTCCGGGCCCTGCTGCGGCGAGCCGCGCCCGATCCGGCCGGCGAGGCCGCGCTCGGGTTCGCGGATCTCGTACTGGACCCCGCCACCCGGACCGGGCGGCGCGGCGGGCGGCCGCTGGAGTTCAGCCGCACCGAGGCGGCCCTGCTCGAGCTGCTGCTGCGCCACCCCGGCCAGGTGCTGCCGCGGGAGCTGATCCTGGAGCTGGTGTGGGGGCGGGACTTCGGACCGGACTCCAACTCCCTCGCCGTGTACGTGGGCTACCTGCGGCGCAAGCTCGAGGCGGGCGGCGAGCCGCGGCTGGTGCACACCGTCCACGGGGTCGGATACCGGCTGGGCACGGCGTGAGCGGCGCCGGACCCGGGAGGGGGCGGCGCAGGCTCGGGGCGCGCTGGCGCAGACGGCGGCCGCTGCGGACCCGGCTGGCGCTGGCGGTCACCGCGGCGGTGGCGCTGGTCGCGGTCGGGGTGTGCACGGCGGCGTTCTTCGTCGTACGCAGCGCCCTGTACGAGCAGCTGGACCTGAGCCTCACCCAGTCCGCGCGGCTCGCGGCCCAGCGCAACCCCGGCTCCGGGCCGGACGTCCTGGCCGGGGAGTGCCGGTTCCTGGCGGCGCCCGCCTGCGCGCAAGTGGTGCCGGCCGACCCGCAGGACGACCCGGCCGCGCCGTACCTGCTGCCGGTGGACGCGACGGCGCGGGCGGTGGCCGCCGGGCGGCACGCGCCGTACTACACGGACATCGTGCACGCGGGGCACCCGGCGCGGATGCTCACCACCGACTACGCGAAGGGGCGGGCGCTGCAGGTGGCGCTGCGGGCCGACACCGTCGAGGGCGGCATCGAGGAGGCGGCGTGGTGGCTGGCGCTGATCGGCGCGGCGGGTGTGCTGGTGGCGGCCGGGCTCGGGTACTGGGTGTCGCGGACCGGGCTGGCCCCGGTGACCCGGCTCACGGCCACCGCCGAGCGGATCGCGGCGACGCGCGACCCTCGGCACCGGATCGAACTGCCACCGCCGGGGCCGCCGGGGAGGGAGGACGAGATCACCAGGCTGGCCGGGAGTTTCAACACCATGCTGGGCGAGCTCGAGCAGTCGGTGACGGCGCAGCGGCGGCTGGTCGCGGACGCCTCGCACGAGCTGCGGACCCCGCTGACGGCGCTGCGGACGAACGCGGAGCTGCTGGCGCGGGGGGAGCGACTGACGGCGGAGCAGCGCGAGCGGGCCTCGCTCGCGCTGGGGCGGCAGCTGCGGGAGGTGACGGGGCTGGTGAACGACCTGATCGAGCTGGCCCGGGACGAGGAGCCGCAGCCGCTGGTGGAACGGGTCCGGCTGGCCCCGCTGGTGGAGCACTGCGCGGAGGCTGCGCGGGCGCACCGGCCGTCCGTACCGGTGGAGGTCCGCGTCCGCGGGGAGGTGGTGGTCCCGGGGGTGCCGGCGAGGCTGACCCGGCTGCTCTCGAACCTGCTGGACAACGCGGCGAAGTTCAGCCCCGCGGGGGCGCCGGTGGAGGTGGAGCTGGTGGCGCGGGGCGGCGGCGCCGGCGGGGCGGAGCTGACGGTACGGGACCACGGCCCCGGGATCGCGGCCGAGGACCTGCCGTACGTCTTCGACCGGTTCTACCGGGCGGGGGCGGCGCGTGCCCTGCCGGGGTCGGGGCTGGGGCTCGCGATGGCCCGCCAGATCGCCCGTGCGCATGCCGCGGAGCTCGTGGCCGAGCCGGCTCCGGGCGGCGGAGCCCTGTTCCGGCTGACCTTCGGCCCCTGACGGCCTGCGGCCCGGCTTCCCGGGCTGCGCCCCGGGCCCCGTGCCTCAAACCGCCCCCGTCAGGCCGTCCCCGGGCGGGGGTCGGCGGGCGACGTGGCGATGCGGGGGAGGGCGTACGGGTGGTGGGCCACCAGCCAGGCGATGACGCGTTCGCGGACATGGCAGCGGACCGTCCAGATGTCGGTGGCGTCCTTCGCGGTGACCACCGCCCGGACCTGGATCGTGTGCGGGGTCGTGTCCGTCACCGCCAGGCTGCCGGTGCGGCCGTCCCATTCCGGGATCTCCTCCAGGATCCGCTGGAGCTGCTCGCGCATCAGGTCCAGCGGGGCGCTGTGGTCGAGGTGCCAGAACACCGTTCCGGTCATCTGCGCGCCGCCGCGCGACCAGTTTTCGTACGGCTTGCCTGTGAAATACGACACAGGCATGGTGATCCGGCGCTCGTCCCAGGTGCGCACCACCAGGAAGGTCAGGGTGATCTCCTCGACCGTGCCCCACTCCTCGTCGACGACCACCGTGTCGCCGATCCGCACCGTGTCGCCGAAGGCGATCTGCAGTCCGGCGAACAGGTTCCCCAGTGAGGACTGGGCGGCGATGCCCGCCACGATGCCGAGGACGCCGGCCGAGGCCAGCACCGAGGCGCCGACGGCCCGCATCGGCGGGAACGTGAGCAGCATCGCCGCCACCGCGACCACCACGACCACCGCCGTGACCGCCCGGTGGATCAGCGTCACCTGGGTGCGGACCCGGCGCACCCGTGCGTCGTCCGGGTTCCGGTCCGCGTAGCGGGCGTACGAGGAGTCCACGACGGCGGTCGCGATGCGCACCAGCAGCCAGGCCGCAGAGGCGATCAGCACGAGGGTCAGCGCGCGGCCCACGGCGAACACGTATTCCGCGGCGATCCCGGCCCGGCGGTGGGAGCCGTACAGCAGCGTCGTGCACAGGACGACTTGGAACGGCAGGCGGCACCGGCGCAGCAGCCCCCACAGCGGGGTCTCGCTGTGCCGGGCGTCGGCGCGGCGCAGCAGCAGGTCCAGCAGCCACCCGGCGAGCAGGGTGACGACCAGTGAGCCGCCGAGGACCGCGATCGGGCGCAGAACGGTGTCCGTGTCCATGGACTTCAACGTAACCGGAACGCGGGCTCGGCCCCCTCCCATCCGACGAATGGCACGATGGGGTGCATGAACATCATGCTTTTCCACTCGACGTACGGGCTGCGGCCCGCGGTGCACGCGGCGGCCGACCGGCTGCGGGCGGCCGGGCACCAGGTCCAGGTGCCGGATCTCTTCGAGGGGCGCACCTTCGAGACCGTCGAAGAGGGCATGGCACACCGGGACGAGATCGGCCGCGACGAGCTGCTCAAGCGCGCGGTGCTGGCCTCCGCCCCCTACTCCGACCAGGGCCTCGTCTACGCCGGCTTCTCCTTCGGCGGTTCCGTCGCCCAGCACTTGGCGCTGGCCGACGAGAAGGCCCGCGGGCTGCTGCTCCTGCACGGGACGGCGGACCTGGAGGAGGACACCGCGGTCGACGAACTGCCGGTGCAGCTGCACATCGCGGATCCGGACCCGTTCGA
Organism: Streptomyces sp. R33; assembly: GCF_041200175.1. Classification (NCBI taxonomy): domain Bacteria; kingdom Bacillati; phylum Actinomycetota; class Actinomycetes; order Kitasatosporales; family Streptomycetaceae; genus Streptomyces; species Streptomyces sp. R33. The sequence continues at coordinate 6,229,997 of NZ_CP165727.1, forward strand.
GACGCACGACTGGCTGACCGCCTGGTACCTGCGGATGCAGCGCGCGGGTGCGGACGTGGAGGTGCACCGCTACCCGGGCGCCGGGCACCTGTTCACGGACCCGGGGCTCGACGACTACGACGCGCAGGCCGCGGAGCAGACCTGGCGGGTCGCGCTCGCCTTCCTCGACAGCCTGTAGCAGAGCCAAAGGTGAGGGGCAGGGCACGAACCGCGTGCCCTGCCCCTCGACGCTTCACGCAGTGACTAGGCGCGGTACGCGCTCCACATGCTCTTCATGCGGGAAACCTGACCCGCCGTGAACTGGTACATGCAGGAGTCGTACGTGTAGTCCATGAAGTTGTGGATCGGGTCGACGCCCGTCTTGTTGGTGCAGCTGTCGCGGCCGGTCGGGCACTCGAACGCCGCGCTCTTCTCGGCCGGGGTGTCGGACACGGAGTCGCCGCTGCCCGAGCAGCCGCCCTGGAAGGTGTGGTAGAGGCCCATCCAGTGGCCGACCTCGTGGGTGCCGGTGTCGCCCTCGTTGTAGTTGGCGGCGGAGCCGCCCGGCAGCGAGGTGTTGAGCAGGACGACGCCGTCCATCTTGGGCTGGGAGGCGTAGGAGCTCGGGAAGGTCGCCCAGCCGAGCAGCCCGCCGCCGAGGTTGGCGGTGTAGATGTTCAGCGCGTTCGCGCCGCCCTTGCGCAGGGTGTTCTTCATGTCCTTCTCGGCCTGGGTGCCGTCGGACACGTTGTACCAGGAGGCGTTGTCGGTGTAGTCGGTGCCGGCCAGGGAGAACTGGTAGCCGGAGTCGACGTTGCCGGTGCCCTGGCCGCTGTAGGCGGCGTTGAGGACAGCGATCTGGTTGTTGATGTCCGTGGCGGTCAGCTTGCCGGCGGTGCCGGAGGTGATGACGTGGACGTACACCGGGATGGTCGTCGCGGCGGTGACCTCGGCGGCGCGCATCATGCGCTGCGGGCCCAGCTCGGCGCTCTTCTTCGCCAGGTCGGCGTCCATGGCCTTGACCTGGGCGTCCGTCACCTCGTTGGGGTCGGCCGCGTGCTGGTCCTTGGGGCGGGCGACGCGGGCGTTGGCGGCGGTGCCGGCGTCGGCACAGGCCTCGGCGCCGGTCTGGGGGGCCGCGGCCACGGTCGTGGGGGCCGTGAGCGGGGCGAACGCCAGGGTTCCGGCCAGAACGGCCGTGCCCATGAGGCGGCGTCGGAGCATGGGGGATATGCGGGCGGAGGCGCGCACGTTGACTCCTCGCGAAGCGTGGTGGGGGGTGAGGGATTTCCTCACGCTGGCGCGAAGCTTATGTGTCCATGTCATGCACTAGGCAAGCCCTGGAAGTAAAAGATTTGTTGCTTCTGAGGCCGGAGGGGCCCCTGGTATGCACCAGGGGCCCCTCTGAACAGCAGAATTGACAGACAGTCAGAAGATCGAATCAGCTGACCGGCTGGTACGCCCGCTCCACCTTCTGCGTGCCGTTCGCCGTGCGGTACGAGCGGGCCCACGCGGCCGTCGCGGCCGGATTCCGCTTGTCGGACACCACGAAGTAGTCCATCTGTGAGCGCTCGGCCGTCACGTCCAGCACCCCGTAGCCGTGGGCGTCCATGTCCAGCCACTTCACGTGCCAGTTGGCCGCCTTGACCGCCGCTTCCGCTACGAGCGACGCGGTGTCCGCCGGCACGTGCAGGAGGTCGTCGATGTTGTCGGAGGTCACCGACGTCACCACGAACTCGGTGGCCGCCGTACCCGACCCCGGGTACGTCGCCATGTTCATCGGGACCTCGTTCGCCCACGCCATGTGGATGTCGCCCGTGAGGAAGACCGTGTTCTTGATCTTCTGGTCCTTGAGATGGTTCAGCAGCTCCTTGCGGTCGTCCGTGTAGCCGTCCCACTGGTCCACGTTGACCGCGAGGCCGCCCTCGGGCAGGCCCAGCAGCTTCGTCAGCGGCGCCAGCAGGTGCGCGGGCAGCGAGCCGAAGGCGACCGGCGAGATCATCACCGAGGTCCCGACCAGCTTCCAGGTCGCGTTCGAGCTCGCGAGGCCGGACTTGAGCCAGTCCAGCTGGGCGCGCCCGGTGATGGTGCGCTCCGGGTCGTCGACCGAGCCGCTGCCTATCTTGACCTGCTGGGAGCGGAAGGTGCGCAGGTCCAGCAGGTGCAGGTCGGCGAGGTTGCCGAAGCGCAGCCGCCGGTAGACGGTGCCGGCGGTCGAGGTGCGTACGGGCATCCACTCGAAGTACGCCTGCTTGGCGGCGGCCGCGCGGGCCGCCCACTCGCCCTCGGCGCCCGGGGTGTGGTTCTCCGCGCCGCCCGACCAGGCGTCGTTGGCGAACTCGTGGTCGTCCCAGATCGCGACGATCGCGTGCGCGGCGTGCAGGGCCTGGAGGTCGGCGTCGGTCTTGTACTTGCCGTGCCGGGTCCGGTAGTCGGCGAGGGTGAGGATCTCGTGCTTCGGCTCGTGCGCGCGTACGACGTACTTCGCCTCGGGGTAGGCCCCGTTCGCGTACTCGTAGATGTAGTCGCCGAGGTGCAGGATCGCGGTCAGGTCGGTACGGCCGGCCAGGTGGCGGTACGCCGAGAAGTAGCCGGCCTCCCAGTTGGCGCAGGAGACCACGCCGAAGCGGACCCCGGGCGTCGTCGCGTCGTGGCCCGGGGCGGTCAGGGTGCGCCCGACCGGGGAGACGGCGCCGCCGGCGGTGAACCGGTAGAAGTACGGGGTCTGCGGCCGCAGCCCGCGGACGTCCGCCTTGACCGTGTGGTCGCCGGCGGCGGTCGCCGTGACCGAACCGCTCACGACGATCCGCGAGAAGGCCTTGTCCTCGGCGACCTCCCAGGTCACCTGGGTGGCCGGGCCGGTGCCGGAGCCGGGCACGGCATCGGGGGTGGGGGTCACACGGGTCCACAGCAGGATCCCGTCGGGCAGCGGGTCGCCGGAGGCGACGCCGTGCAGGAAGGCGGGCCCGTTCGAGGCCGCCGACGCGGGGGAGATGCCCAGTGCGGCCGTCGCGAAGGGCGCGAGGGCGGCGGTGGCCGCAGCGGCCTTGACGACCGTACGGCGGCGCGGAGTTGCCGCAGTGGGGGAAGGGAGATGACTGGTCACGGGCGGTCATATTACTGATGGGTATAACCGCCGGTACACCCCTTACAAAGCAACAGGCAGGCGAACTCTGGGAGTTCGCCTGCCTGTCCGGCCCGGTATGTCCGATCAGCCCGCGATGGCCTTGTCGACCGAAGCCGTGAAGTCCTCGGGCGTCATCTTCTGGATCTCGATCTTCTTGCCGTCCATCTTCAGCGAGGGCGTGCCCGTGACCCCGCTCTTGTCGAAGGTCTTCGACATCTCGAGCGCCCAGCGGTTGTACGTGCCGTCCTCGACGGCCTTCTTGAACTCGGCGTTGCCCTTGAGGGCCGGCACCTGGTCCGCGATCTTCAGCAGGTAGTCGTCCTTGCTGAACTTGTCGTCCTTCTCCTCGGGGTGGTTCTCCTTGGAGTACAGCGCCGACTTGTAGTCCAGGAACGCCTCGGGGCTGACGTTGAGGGCAGCGCCCAGCGCGCTCAGGGCGTTCTTCGAGCCGCTGCCGCTGAAGGCCTTGTCCAGGAAGGTGGCGCCGACGTACTGGATCTTGTACTTGCCGGCGTCGAGGTCCTTCTTGATCTGCGGGCCGACTCCCTGCTCGAACGTCGAGCAGATCGGGCAGCGCGCGTCCTCGTAGAGCTCGAGGGTCTTCTTGGCGTCGGCCTTGCCTATGACGACGGTGGTGCCGTTGTCGCCCGTGGTGTTCTTCGGGGCGACCAGCGTGGCGTCGGCGGCCTTGTCCCACTCGCCCGGCTGGTTGGCCTGCACGACCGCGTAGCCGATACCGCCGGCCAGCGCGAGGACGGCGACGACGGCGCCGGCCACCAGCACCTGGCGGCGCACCTTGTCCTTCTTGGCCTGCTTCTCGCGCTCGGCACGCAGCCGCTCGCGGGCCGCCGCCTTGTTCGCCTGGCTGTTGCGTGAACTCATGGTGATCTCCGTGGGATGTGACACAAGGAAAGGGGGGACTGCCGTACGCGGGGTGGGTCAGGCGCAGACGAGCGCGCCGCGTACGGGAGGTCCCCGGCGTCCCACGGAATGGGCGGGGAAGCGGGTACGGGCCCCCGCGCCCCGAAGGGCCGGGCGCAGCACCCGCCGCACCGGGCCGGCGGCGGCTGCCGCCCCGGCAGCCGCCAACAGCAGCGGCCGGAACGCGAAGGCGGCCACCGCACGCAGCAGCTGGCCCAGGGCGCGCTCCCCGTACCGCAGCCAGGCGGCGGCGAACAGCCCGACCGACACGTGCGCGCCGAGCAGCAGCCACGGGGTCCAGGGTCCGGGCGAGGCCAGCAGGGCCACCGCGTCGGGGACGGCTCCGGGCACCTCGGCCAGCGGCCCGCCCAGCGGCGGCCCGCCGCACAGCTCGTCCAGCCCCAGTGCCCGCAGCGGCCCGGCGACGGGCCCGCCGGCCGGGCCGTAGCAGACGTGCTGCCCGGCGGTGAAGACCGTGTCGGCGGCCAGCTCCAGCGGAACCAGCAGCCCGGCGATGGGGCCGAAGCCCCGCTCGCGGCCCGCCAGCGCGTACGTGAGCAGGAACACGCCCGTGAAGGCCCCGGCCACCAGGGCGGGCGGCAGCGGGACGCGGGACATGAGGACGTGCGAGCCGGCCGAGAGCAGCACGACGAGTGCGCTGAACAGCGCGGCCCGCAGCCCCCGGAGTCCTGCCCTCGATATGTCCATCGCCGCGAGTCTGCCACGAGTACCTGTGAATACGGGTCCCCGGTCCCGTACGGCCCGGGCCCGCGGCCGAAAGTGCGCGATGCAGGAAGCTGCTCAGTGCATGATGCGGCCGTTGCGGAACAGGTCCACGAAGATCTGGTGATCGGCGCGGGCCCGGGCGCCGTACACGTGCGCGAAGTCGACCAGCAGCTCCGCGAAGCCCTCCTCGTCCGCGGCGATCGCCGCGTCGATGGCCCGCTCGGTGGAGAACGGGACCAGCGAGTGCCCGCTCTCGGCCTCGTCGGCCGAGGCGTGCATGGTCGCCGTCGCCCGGCCCAGGTCCGCGACCACGGCCGCGATCTCCTCCGGGTCGTCCAGGTCCGACCAGTCCAGGTCCACCGCGTACGGGGAGACCTCGGCCACCAGCTGCCCGGAGCCGTCCAGCTCGGTCCAGCCCAGCCAGGGGTCGGCGTGCGCCTGGAGGGCGCGCTGGGAGATCACCGTGCGGTGTCCCTCGTGCCGGAAGTAGTCCCGTACCGCCCGGTCGGTGATGTGCCGGGACACCGCGGGGGTCTGCGCCTGCTTGAGGTAGATCACGACGTCGTTCTCCAGGGCGTCGCTGTGCCCCTCCAGCAGGATGTTGTACGAGGGCAGGCCGGCCGAGCCGATCCCGACGCCCCGGCGGCCCACCACGTCCTTGACCCGGTAGGAGTCCGGCCGGACCAGGGACTCGTCGGGCAGGGTCTCCAGGTACCCGTCGAAGGCGGCCAGCACCTTGTACCGGGTGGCCGCGTCCAGCTCGATCGAGCCCCCGCCGGAGGTGAAGCGGCGCTCGGAGTCGCGGATCTCGGTCATCGAGTCCAGCAGGGAGAAGCGGGTGCGTGAGCGGGCCGAGCGCAGGGCCGCCAGCAGCGGGCCCTCGGCGGTGTCCAGGGTGAAGGAGGGCACCTCCTCGTGCTTCGCGCCCGTCGCGAGGCGGTGGATCCGCTCCCTGTAGGCGCCCGCGTAGGTCCGCACCAGTTCGGTGATCTGCTCGTCGCTGAGCGCCTTGGTGTAGCCGATCAGGGCGACGGAGGCCGCGAACCGCTTGAGGTCCCAGGTGAACGGGCCGACGTACGCCTCGTCGAAGTCGTTGACGTTGAAGATCAGCCGGCCGTTGGCATCCATGTACGTGCCGAAGTTCTCGGCGTGCAGATCGCCGTGGATCCAGACCCGGCCGGTCCGCTCGTCCAGGTAGGGGCCGCCGTGCCGGTCCCGCTCCAGGTCCGCGTAGAAGAGGCAGGCCGTGCCCCGGTAGAAGGCGAACGCCGAGGCGGCCATCTTGCGGAATTTGACCTGGAAGGCGGCGGGGTCGGCAGCCAGGAGCTCACCGAAAGCGGTGTCGAACACATCGAGTATCTGCTCGGCGCGCTGCTCGTTCGTCGTCTCGGGAACCGCCATGGCGGATGCCTCCTGGTGCACGGGGTGGTACAGGTTCTGACCGACTGGACGTCGGGTTGGTCGTCCTGGTTCTGCAACGCCCGACCGTACCCCGCAGTGCCGGTGATCTGTCACTCCTGGGACGTAGGATTCATAGCTGCCGCCGCCCCCACTGTCAGGAGCCTCCCGCCGTGACCAAGCAGCCGTTCACGCACCTGCACGTCCACACCCAGTACTCGCTGCTGGACGGTGCCGCGCGGCTCAAGGACATGTTCAACGCGTGCAACGAGATGGGCATGACGCACATCGCGATGTCCGACCACGGCAACCTGCACGGGGCGTACGACTTCTTCCACTCCGCCCAGAAGGCCGGGATCACCCCGATCATCGGCATCGAGGCGTATGTCGCACCCGAGTCCCGGCGCAACAAGCGCCGCATCCAGTGGGGCCAGCCCCACCAGAAGCGCGACGACGTCTCCGGTTCCGGTGGTTACACCCACAAGACGATCTGGGCGGCGAACGCCACCGGCCTGCACAACCTCTTCCGGCTGTCCTCCGACGCGTACAAGGAGGGCTGGCTGACCAAGTGGCCGCGCATGGACAAGGAGACCATCAGCAAGTGGTCGGAGGGGCTGATCGCCTCCACCGGCTGCCCCTCCGGCGAGCTCCAGACCCGACTGCGCCTCGGCCAGTTCGACGAGGCCCTGAAGTCGGCCTCGGAGTACCAGGACATCTTCGGCAAGGACCGGTACTTCCTGGAGCTGATGGACCACGGCATCGAGATCGAGCGCCGGGTGCGCGACGGCCTGCTGGAGATCGGCAAGAAGCTCGGCATCCCGCCGCTGGTCACGAACGACTCGCACTACACGTACGCGAGCGAGGCCGGCGCCCACGACGCCCTGCTCTGCATCCAGACCGGCAAGAACCTCTCGGACCCCGACCGCTTCCGCTTCGACGGCTCCGGCTACTACCTGAAGTCGACCGACGAGATGTACGCGATCGACTCCTCGGACGCCTGGCAGGAGGGCTGCGCCAACACGAAGCTGGTCGCGGACCAGATCGACACCGAGGGCATGTTCAAGTTCCGGAACCTGATGCCGAAGTTCGACATCCCGGAGGGCCACACCGAGGTCAGCTGGTTCCGCGAGGAGACCATGCGCGGCATGCACCGCCGCTACCCCGGAGGCATCCCCGAGGACCGGATGAAGCAGGCCGAGTACGAGATGGACACGATCATCTCGATGGGCTTCCCGGGCTACTTCCTCGTGGTCGCCGACTTCATCATGTGGGCCAAGAACCAGGGCATCGCGGTGGGCCCGGGCCGTGGCTCCGCAGCCGGCTCGATCGTCGCGTACGCCATGGGCATCACCGACCTCGACCCGCTCACCCACGGTCTGATCTTCGAGCGCTTCCTGAACCCCGAGCGCGTCTCCATGCCCGATGTCGACATCGACTTCGACGAGCGCAGGCGCGTCGAGGTGATCCGGTACGTGACCGAGAAGTACGGCGAGGACAAGGTCGCCATGATCGGCACGTACGGAACGATCAAGGCCAAGAACGCGATCAAGGACTCGGCCCGCGTCCTCGGCTACCCCTACGCCATGGGCGACCGGCTCACCAAGGCCATGCCCGCCGACGTCCTCGGCAAGGGCATCCCGCTCTCCGGCATCCTCGACCCCTCGCACCCCCGCTACGGCGAGGCCGGCGAGATCCGCGGGATGTACGAGAACGAGCCCGACGTCAAGAAGGTCATCGACACCGCCCGTGGCGTCGAGGGCCTGGTCCGCCAGATGGGCGTCCACGCCGCCGGCGTGATCATGTCCAGCGAGACGATCACCGACCACGTGCCCGTCTGGGTGCGGCACACCGACGGCGTCACCATCACCCAGTGGGACTACCCGAGCTGCGAGTCGCTCGGCCTGCTGAAGATGGACTTCCTGGGCCTGCGCAACCTCACGATCATGGACGACGCCGTCAAGATGGTGAAGGCCAACAAGGGGATCGACATCGATCTCCTGGCCCTGCCGCTCGACGACCCCAAGACCTTCGAACTGCTCGGACGCGGCGACACCCTCGGCGTCTTCCAGTTCGACGGCGGGCCCATGCGCTCCCTGCTGCGCCTGATGAAGCCCGACAACTTCGAGGACATCTCCGCCGTCTCGGCCCTGTACCGGCCGGGCCCGATGGGCATGAACTCGCACACGAACTACGCCCTGCGCAAGAACAAGCAGCAGGAGATCACCCCGATCCACCCGGAGCTGGAGGAGCCCCTCGAAGAGGTGCTCGCGGTCACCTACGGCCTGATCGTCTACCAGGAGCAGGTCCAGAAGGCCGCCCAGATCATCGCCGGGTACTCGCTCGGCGAGGCCGACATCCTGCGCCGCGTGATGGGCAAGAAGAAGCCCGAGGAGCTGGCGAAGAACTTCGTCATCTTCCAGGAGGGCGCCAAGAAGAACGGCTACAGCGACCAGGCCATCCAGGCCCTGTGGGACGTCCTGGTCCCCTTCGCCGGCTACGCCTTCAACAAGGCGCACTCGGCCGCGTACGGACTGGTCTCGTACTGGACCGCCTACCTCAAGGCGAACTACCCGGCCGAGTACATGGCGGGCCTCCTCACCTCGGTCAAGGACGACAAGGACAAGTCCGCGATCTACCTGAACGAGTGCCGGCGCATGGGCATCAAGGTGCTCCCGCCGAACGTCAACGAGTCCGAGCCGAACTTCGCCGCCCAGGGCGACGACGTGATCCTCTTCGGCCTCACCGCCGTGCGCAACGTCGGCCAGAACGTCGTCGAGTCGATCATCAAGACCAGGAAGGCCAAGGGGAAGTACTCCACCTTCCCCGACTTCCTGGACAAGGTCGAGGCCGTCGTCTGCAACAAGCGCACCGTCGAGTCGCTGATCAAGGCCGGCGCCTTCGACGAGATGGGCCACACCCGCAAGGGCCTGGTCGCCCACCACGAATCGATGATCGACAACGTGGTCGCGGTCAAGCGCAAGGAGGCCGAGGGGCAGTTCGACCTCTTCGGCGGCATGGGCGACGAGGGCGCGAGCGACGAGCCCGGCTTCGGGCTCGACGTCGAGTTCTCGGACGTCGAGTGGGAGAAGTCCTACCTGCTCGCCCAGGAGCGCGAGATGCTCGGCCTGTACGTCTCCGACCACCCGCTCTTCGGCCTCGAGCACGTGCTCTCCGACAAGACGGACGCCGGAATCTCCCAGCTGACCGGCGGCGAGCACTCCGACGGCGCCGTCGTCACCATCGGCGGCATCATCTCGGGCCTCCAGCGCAAGATGACCAAGCAGGGCAACGCCTGGGCCATCGCCACCGTCGAGGACCTCGCCGGATCCATCGAGTGCATGTTCTTCCCCGCGACCTACCAGCTCGTCTCCACCCAGCTGGTCGAGGACACCGTCGTCTTCGTCAAGGGCCGCCTCGACAAGCGCGAGGACGTCCCCCGTCTCGTCGCCATGGAGATGATGGTCCCCGACCTGTCCTCGGCCGGGACGAACGCACCCGTCGTCCTCACCATCCCGACGGTCAAGGTCACTCCTCCGATGGTCACCCGGTTGGGCGAGATCCTTCGCCACCACAAGGGCAACACCGAGGTCCGGATCAAGCTCCAGGGACCGCGGACCACCACCGTGCTGCGCCTCGACAAGCACCGGGTCCAGCCCGACCCGGCGCTCTTCGGCGACCTCAAGGTGCTCCTCGGGCCGTCCTGCCTGGCCGGATGACGCCGCCCGCAGGGGCCTGCGCACGCAGTCGCACGTGAAGAAGGGCGCGCCCAGAGCTCTGGGCGCGCCCTCGTGCGCGGTGCTCGCGGAGGCGTCAGTTGTGGCCGAACTTCTTCTGCTTGCCCTTGCGGGCCATGTCCATCGGACTGGGGCTGCCGCCGGACGGCTCGGACACGGATTCCGTCGAACTCTTCGACGGATCCTGCGACGACGAGCGGGCCTGCTGCTTCTGCTCATGCTGGCGGTTCTTGTTCTTGGCCATGGTGGAGCCTCCGTGAGGGTCTAGGGGCCAGGACCGCCTTCACCCTCACACGCCACCGCAAACCGCGCATTTTGGATCTTTACTGCGCGTAGCCGGGAACCCCGGTTTCGCAAACGCCCGCAGGATCCGCCACGCCGATGATCGAGTTCCGGCCGTCAACGTCCTTGCGGTCGGGCAGACTCGGGGAACCCGCGACAAACACAGAGGATCCCCAGGGAAGAGGGTGGTACGCGTGGACCGCTGCGTCGTCCTGGTGGACGCCGGCTATCTGCTGGGCGCCGCCGCCAGTCTTCTCGCCGGAGAGCCCTCCCGCTCCCGCATCACCGTGGACCATGCCGCCCTCATCCAGGGCCTGCGCGAACGGGCCGAGGCCGACACCGAGCAGCCCCTGCTGCGCATCTACTGGTTCGACGGCGCCCCCGACCGGGTGCCCCAGCCCGAGCACCGGCGGCTGCGCGTCATGCCGCGCGTCACCGTCCGCCTCGGCGCCCTGACCCGCAGCGACGGCCGCTGGGCGCAGAAGGGCGTGGACGCCGCCATGCACGCCGAGCTCACCGAGCTGGCCCGCAACCGCGCCTGCTCCGACGTCGTACTCGTCACGGGCGACGGGGACCTGCTGCCCGGCCTGATGTCCGCCAAGGAACACGGGGTCGCCGTCCACCTGTGGGCCGTCCAGGCCGCCGACGGCGACTACAACCAGTCCGAGGACCTCGTCGCCGAGGCCGACGAACGCCGCGTCCTGGACCGGGCCTGGATCACCCGGGCCGTCCGCGCCAAGGACCTCGCCGGACTGTGCGCACCCCCGCCCGCACCCCGCCCCGAGATCGCCGCGATCCTCTCCGCCCCGCTGCCCGAGGCGGCCCTCGCCGAGGCCGCCCGCAGTGCCGGCGGCAACGGAACCGGAGCCCCCGCCCCCGCCGCGCCCGAGGGCAGCGGCGCCCCCGTGCCCGCACCCACCGCCGGGGGCAAGACCGTCCCCACGCCCAAGGACCTCGCCGGCTCGCTGCGCGCCCCCGGCCAGCAGCCCGGCCCCTCCGGGGCCCACGGCGCCGCCGCCCAGCAGCCCCCGGCCGGCAGCGCCCTGCGCTGGTCCTCCGACAAGGGCTGGATCGACCGGGCCGGACCGCTGGGCGAACCCGCCGAGACCGCCTCGCTGCCCACCCTCGCCCAGCTCACCAGCGCCGAACAGCGCTGGGCCGACCGCGAGGAGGACATCACCACCGTCGGCGGCGACCCCTTCGAGGTCGGCCAGGTCTTCGCCCGGCGCTGGATGGAACGCCTCCCGGAGACCGTCCACCTGCAGAAACTCGCCACGATGTACCCGCGGATCCCGCACCGCATCGACGGGGAGCTGCTGCGCTACGCCGCCCGGTTCGGGCTGCTCGCCCACAAGGACGACCAGATCGACGAGCACGACCGCTACGCCATCCGCGCCGGGTTCTGGCGGGAGATCGACGTCCGCGCGGCCGCCGAGCACGTGGCCGTCACCCCCTCCGCCGCGCCCGCGGGGCCGCCGACCCCGGCAGCGGAGTAGGGGCCGAAGCCGCGTAGGCTGCTCCCTCGTGAGTACGGGCACAGCATCAGCACGACCGAGCACGGCAGCGGCCGCGGACGCGGCCTCCGACGTGGTCTGCGTGGTGCGTGACCTGGTCAAGACGTACCCCGCGGTACGGGGCCGGCGCGGGGCCCCCGCCCTGCCCGAGACCCGGGCCACCGACGGGATCTCCCTGGACGTCAGGCGCGGCGAGATCTTCGGCCTGCTCGGCCCCAACGGCGCCGGCAAGTCCACCCTGGTCCGGCAGCTGACCGGCCTGCTGCGGCCCGACGCGGGCGCCGTGACCCTGCTCGGCCACGACCTCGTACGCCACCCCGAGCGGGCGGCCCGGCTGCTCGCCTACCTGGGGCAGGAGTCGACCGCCCTCGACGAGCTCACGGTGGCGCTGGCCGCCGAGACCACGGGACGGCTGCGCGGGCTCGACGTACGGGCGGCGCGGGCCGAGCGGGACGCCGTGCTCGAGGAACTCGGGCTGACCCCGATCGCCGGACGGCCCCTGAAGAAACTTTCCGGCGGGCAGCGGCGCCTCGCCTGCTTCGCCGCCGCACTGGTGGGGGAGCGGCCCGTGCTGGTCCTCGACGAGCCCACCACCGGCATGGACCCCGTGGCCCGCCGGGCCGTGTGGGCGGCCGTGGACCGGCGGCGCGCCCTGCACGGGGCCACCGTCCTGCTCGTCACGCACAACGTCATCGAGGCCGAGACCGTCCTGGACCGGGTCGCCGTCATCGACCAGGGCCGGGTCATCGCCTGCGACACCCCGGCCGGGCTGAAGGCCCGCGTCTCCGGCGAGGTCCGGCTGGAGCTGGTGTGGCGCACCGCGCCGCCGCTCGACGTCCCCGAGGTCGCGGCGCTCGCGCCGGCGGCCGCCGAAGCCGGGCGCCGGTGGGTGCTGCGGCTGGAGCCCGACGAGGCGCGCGCCGCGGTGGCCGCGGTGACCGGCGGGCCGGCCTTCGCCGCCCTCGACGACTTCACGCTGGCGACCCCGAGCCTGGAGGACGTCTACCTCGCGCTGGGCGGGCGTACGACGAAGGGCCTGGTGAAGTCGTGAGCACCACTGCTGTCGGCGGCGGCGTCGGGGTGCTCGCACCGCGGGCGCGGCTCTTCCCGTCGCTGGCCGCCGTCTACCGGGCGCAGCTGTCCCGGGCCCGCGTGTCCCGGATCCCGCTCTTGTTCGTCGCCACCTTCCAGTCCATCGGGATCATGATCCTGATGCGGGGCGTGGTGGACGGCGGCTCGGAGGCCCGGGCGGTGGTCGCGGGCTCGTCCGTGCTGGTCGTCGCCTTCGTCGCGCTGAACCTGCTCGCGCAGTACTTCGGGCAGCTGCGGGCCAGCGGCGGGCTGGACCACTACGCCACGCTGCCCGTGCCGCCCGCCTCTGTGGTGCTGGGCGCGGCCGCCGCGTACGCCTCCTTCACGCTGCCGGGCACGCTGGTGACGGCGGTGTTCGGATGCCTGCTGTTCGGGCTGCCGATGGGCGGGCTGTGGATCCTGGCCGCGGTGGTGCCGCTGGCCGGGGCCGCGCTGGCCGGGCTGGGCGCGGCGCTGGGGCTGCTGGCACCGCGGCAGGAGCTGGCCACGCTGGCCGGGCAGCTCGGCATGTCGGCGGCGCTGCTGCTGGGGGTGCTGCCGCCGGAGCGAATGCCGGACGTGATCGTGTGGGCGCGGGACCTGCTGCCGTCGACGTACGGGGTGGAGGCCTTCGCGCGGACGTTCGCGCCGCATCCGGACTGGGCGGCGGTCGCGCTGGACCTCGGGGTGTGCGGGGCGGTGGGGGTCCTCTCGCTGGCCGCGGCGACGTGGGCGTACCGGCGGGCGTCGGTACGCTGAGCCGAAGCCGCTGACGCCGACGCGCCGGGCACCTGGCACGATGTGGGGGTGACCGAAGCCGTGACCACGCCGTCCCCGTTCGAACCGCCGCTGCCGCCCGGGAAGCCGGGCGCCTCCGCCGCGGGCATCACCCCGGGGGACATCCGCGACGGGGCCGCCGTGGCCCTGGTGACCGGGGTGGCCGGGGTGCTGCTCGCGCTGCTGTGGGTGTGGCTGGCGCCGAGGGCGCAGTACGTGTCGAACGGCGAGGCCGTCTTCCTGCGGAGCAGCGAGAGCGAGGCCCGGATAGGGGCCGACGGGACGTTCTTCGTGCTGTCGCTGGGCTTCGGCGTGCTGACCGCCGTGCTCGTGTTCCTGTGGCGGAGGCGGGGCGGTGTCCCGCTGGTCGTCGGCCTGGCGATCGGGTCCGGCTTCGCCGCGCTGGTGGGGTGGCGGCTGGGGCTGTGGCTGGGGCCGTCGGCGGATGTGGCCGCGGCCGCGCTGAAGGCGGGGAAGGGGGTGCCCTTCGATGCGCCGCTGCAGTTGCTGGCGCGGGGGGTGCTGCTGGTCTGGCCGATGGTCGCCGTGGCCGTCCACCTCGGCCTGACCGCCCTCTGGTCCCCCCAGGACCCGGACCCGTCCGAAGCCGCCGACGACCCGGCGTGGGGGGTCTATCCCCCGCCCTACGTCCACAGGACGCCCGCTTCGGCCCAGTCGAGCCCGACGGACGAGTCGTACCCGTCGGGCCGGCCGAACCCGTCGGACCCGTCCGCGCCGGAGCCTCCGCGAGGCTGACCGCCGGGCCGGGGCGGCCCGGGGCCGCAGCGGAGCCTAGTGGCGGGCGATGGGGGCCAGGCTGGCGCCCGTCAAGGTCGTCAGGGTGGCGGGCGGGAGCTCGACCTCCAGGCCCCGGCGGCCCGCCGAAATGCAGATCGTGGCGTGCCCGGACGCCGACTCGTCCACCACCGTGCGCAGCCGCTTGCGCTGCCCCAGCGGGGAGATGCCGCCCAGCACGTACCCCGTCGTGCGTTCCGCCAGCGCCGGGTCCGCCATCGCCGCCCGCTTCCCCGAGACGGCCGCGGCCAGCGCCTTCAGGTCCAGGCTGCCCGACACCGGGACCACCGCCACCGTCAGCACGCCGTCCACGTCCGCGACCAGCGTCTTGAAGACCCGGTCCGGCGACACCCCCATCGCCTGCGCCGCCTCCTCGCCGTACGAGGAGTGCGCCGGGTCGTGCTCGTACGCGTGCACCGTGAACTCCGCCCGGGCAGAGGTCAGGGCCGCGATCGCCGGAGTACCCGCAGGGGCTTTCTTCTTCGCCATCAGTCCTTCGCCATCGGTTCGGGCGCCGTCAGTTCGGGCTCGTCGGCGCGCGCGTCAGGTCCACCGCCGGGAGCGACGGGAGGTGGCGGATGACAGCCGTCTCCGCCCGCAGCAGCTTCAGCTCCTCCGCGAGCCGCGTCGCCGTGTCCGGCGCCTGCAGCAGCCGCTGCTTCGCCGGAATGTCCAGTACGGCCGCCGCCGCCACCAGGTACGAGACCACCGACGGCTCGTCCGGCAGGTCCGCGGGCGAGGACAGCGACCGCTCCCGCGCCCCGGCCAGCCGCTTCTGGTAGTTCCGGAAGGCCCGCAGGACCCCCTCCGCCAGCGCGCCGGCGCCGTCGCCCCCGTCCTCCGGGAGCTCCTCCAGCTCCGCGACCAGGTACGGGCCCGAGGAGTCCACCGACAGCAGGCGCACCCGCGTCGTACCGGTCGCGAGGACCTCGAAGCTGCCGTCCTCCCGCTCCCGGATCGTCGCCGCGTCCGCGATGCAGCCCACCCGGTGGAAGGCCTGGATCGGGTCCGGGCCGAAGCCCGCCGTCGGGCCGCGCTCGGGCAGGGCCGTCTGGTCCGGCAGGCCGGGCGCGGTCGGCGCGACCTCCCGGCCGTCGCGGATCGCGACGACCGCGAAGCGGCGCGGTTCGTCGTCGCCCGTCTTCAGCAGCTCCCGCATCATGGCGCGATAACGCTCTTCGAAGACGTTCAGCGGGAGGACGAGTCCCGGGAACAGCACCGAGTTCAGGGGGAAGAGGGGCAGGCGAACGGTGGTCACGAGGCACAGGGTAGTGGCCGCAGGCCAGGGCCTGTCACCTCAGTTGTTCCCGGCCCACCCCTCATCCCCGCCTCAGCAGACGCGAAGCTCCCGCGGCCACCGTCGTCGCAAGGATCCAGCCCAGCAGGACCAGGGCCGCCGAGCCCCACTGCCAGCCGCCCTCCACCTTCCACTGGCCCTCCTGGCCGAGATCGATGACCGGGAGCAGCAGGTCCAGCGCGTACAGCGCCGCCTCCCACTTCGGGTGCTCGTCCGCCTTGATCGGCGGCGGCTCGTGCCGGGAGAAGAGCAGTGCGCCCGCCGCCCACAGCACCGCCATCCACAGCGCGGCCCGGCCCGGCCGGTACCCGTACGCCACCGTCCAGTCCTGGAGGTACCCCCACGCCTTCAGCGCCGGCGGCAGGGTGGCCCGGCGCCGCCGCTGCTTGGCGAGCAGCACCTCGCGGGCGTCCGCGTCCTCGCCGCTGGCGCGCAGCACGGTCGCCAGCCGCTCGTACGGCTCCGGCGAGTACTCCGCAGTGGCCGCCGCCACCCACTCCAGCCGGCGCGCCAGCGGGAAGTGGCCGCGGGGCGCGAGGTTCTCGTACGCGAACCCCTCGATCGACACGCCGCCCTGGCCGGGCCAGCTGGTGGAGGTGTCGACCAGCTTGACCACCTTCGCCCCCGACAGCACCACCCGCCCCCGCTCCGGCCGCTCCCCGACGAACCGCAGCTCAGGCGTCTGGATCCGGCGCAGCGACACCTCCTGCTCGTCGGTCAGCGTGAACCGGGCACCGTAGAAGTCGACCGCGTCGCCGAAGCGGCCGTCGTCCAGGCGCAGCCCGCCCCGGCACTCGAAGCGCTGGGCCCGCTGCCCGCGCGCCGGGGTCTGGCCGAGCCCGTACGGGGGAGTGGAGGAACCGGAGTCGCCGAGGACGTAATCCAGGGCGATCGACGTCAGGTACAGGGTCCGCTCGACGGTCAGCTGCGGCGCGTTCAGCGCGCGCCGCCCGTACGGATTGCGCAGCCGCGCCCCACGCAGGTTCATCGACACGCCGACCTTCGCGCCGCGCAGACTCACCTCCCCGTACGTCTCCAGCAGCTCGCCCTGGAAGTCCTGCGCGACCGACATCCCGTCCGCGGCGATGGCCCGGCCCTTGTTGTCCCGCTGCACCACGGCCTGGCTGATCAGCAGGTCGGTGCCGATCTGCGCGTCGGTCAGCCGGATCCCGCGGGCCACCCGGCAGCGCGGCAGGTGCAGATCGCCCTCGGTGTGCAGCCGGGAGGCGTCCAGCCGGGGTATCGCGCAGTTGACCAGGCGCAGGGTGACGAACCGGGTCTCGGACAGCTGGATCTCGCTGTCGAAACGGCAGGACTGGAGTTCGACGTACGGCTGCACCGTGCCACCGGACAGGTCGAGGCGCCCGGTGATCCGTACGCCGCGCAGTTTCAGCGAGGCCACCCGGCCCGGCACCGGCGGCGGCCCGTGGAGCAGCAGCAGCGCCACCACCTGGGCACGGACGCTGCGCCCGGCGCCCCAGACCCGGTCGCTGTGCGGATCGTCCTCGTCGGCGGCGCGGGCGCTGAGATCGCACACGCTGCCCGTCCGGTACGCCTGCCACATACGGCGTTCGGGACCGCTGAGATCCGCGGGCTCCTCGCCCGGCCGTGCCTCCGCCATGGCGGCCCCCCTCCGCTGTGCATACGTGTACGGGGAACGCTAGTGGGCTGCGGTGACAACCGGGGCGTGTATCAGCCAGTGATACAGGCGGACGGTGGCGGGAGGCGGTCTGAGAGAATTGGGAGGTGATCTCTCGTATCGACCTGCGCGGTGACGCCCTCCCCGAGGGCGGCGCCCTGCGCGATCTGCTGCCCCGTGCCGAGTTCGACGTAGAAGCTGCCCTGGAGAAGGTGCGGCCCATCTGCGAGGACGTCCATCATCGTGGCACGGCGGCGCTGATCGAGTACGCGCAGAAGTTCGACGGGGTGGAGCTCTCGCAGGTCAGGGTCCCCGCCGAGGCGCTCAAGAGCGCGCTCGACGAGCTCGACCCGGCCGTCCGCGCCGCCCTCGAGGAGTCCATCCGGCGCGCCCGGATCGTGCACCGCGAGCAGCGCCGCACCGAGCACACCACCCAGGTGGTCCCCGGCGGCACCGTGACCGAGAAGTGGGTTCCGGTCGAGCGCGTGGGCCTGTACGCGCCCGGCGGCCGTTCCGTGTACCCGTCCTCCGTCGTCATGAACGTCGTCCCGGCGCAGGAGGCGGGCGTCGAGTCGATCGCGCTCGCGTCCCCGCCGCAGAGGGAGTTCGGCGGCCTGCCGCACCCGACGATCCTCGCCGCGTGCGCGCTGCTCGGCGTGGACGAGGTGTACGCGGCCGGCGGCGCGGTGGCCGTCGCGATGTTCGCGTACGGCACCGAGGACTGCCTCCCCGTCAACATGGTGACCGGCCCCGGCAACATCTGGGTCGCCGCCGCCAAGCGCTACTTCACCGGCCGGATCGGCATCGACACCGAGGCCGGCCCGACGGAGATCGCGGTCCTCGCGGACTCCACGGCCGACCCGGTGCACGTCGCCGCCGACCTGATCAGCCAGGCCGAGCACGACCCGCTGGCCGCCGCCGTGCTCGTCACGGACTCCGAGGAGCTCGCGGCCGCCGTCGAGCGGGAGCTGGAGCCGCAGGTCGCGGCCACCAAGCACGTCGAGGACCGGATCAAGCCCGCCCTCGCGGGCAAGCAGTCCGCGATCGTGCTGGTCGACAGCCTGGAGGACGGCCTCAAGGTCGTCGACGCGTACGGCGCCGAGCACCTGGAGATCCAGACCGCCGACGCCGCCGCCTGGGCCGCCCGCGTCCGGAACGCCGGCGCGATCTTCGTCGGCCCGTGGGCCCCGGTCTCGCTCGGCGACTACTGCGCCGGGTCGAACCACGTGCTGCCCACCGGCGGCTGCGCCTGCCACTCCTCCGGCCTGTCCGTGCAGTCCTTCCTGCGCGGCATCCACATCGTCGACTACACGCGCGACGCCCTCGCCGAGGTCACCCACCACGTGGTGACGCTGGCCGAGGCCGAGGACCTGCCCGCGCACGGCGCGGCCCTCAAGGCCCG
This sequence comes from Streptomyces sp. R33, assembly GCF_041200175.1. Classification (NCBI taxonomy): domain Bacteria; kingdom Bacillati; phylum Actinomycetota; class Actinomycetes; order Kitasatosporales; family Streptomycetaceae; genus Streptomyces; species Streptomyces sp. R33. The sequence goes on from NZ_CP165727.1 coordinate 6,248,659, forward strand.
CTTCGGTTGGAAGGTGCCCACCCAGTGAGCTTCGGAATCGACGACCTCCCCATCCGGGACGAGCTGCGCGGCAAGACCCCGTACGGCGCCCCGCAGCTCGACGTGCCCGTCCAGCTGAACACCAACGAGAACCCGTACGAGCTGCCCGAACCGCTCGTACGGCGCATCGCCGAGCGCGTCGCCGACGCCGCCCGCACCCTCAACCGCTACCCCGACCGGGACGCGGTGGAGCTGCGGACCGAGCTGGCCGCCTACCTCACCCGTACGGGCAAGCACCCGGTCGCGCGGGAGAACGTATGGGCCGCCAACGGCTCCAACGAGGTCATCCAGCAGCTGCTGCAGACCTTCGGCGGGCCCGGCCGCACCGCGATCGGCTTCGAGCCCTCGTACTCGATGCACGCGCTGATCTCCCGCGGCACCGGTACCGGCTGGATCTCCGGCCCGCGCCGCGAGGACTTCACGATCGACGTGGCGGCGGCCGAGCAGGCCATTGCCGAGAACGCGCCCGACGTCGTCTTCATCACCTCGCCCAACAACCCCACGGGTACCGCGGTCGAGGCGGAGACGGTCCTCGCCCTGTACGAGGCCGCGCAGGCGGCCAAGCCGTCCGTGGTCGTCGTGGACGAGGCGTACGTCGAGTTCAGCCACCGGGACTCGCTCCTGCCGCTGATCGAGGGCCGCCCGAACCTGGTGGTCTCCCGGACCATGTCCAAGGCCTTCGGCGCCGCCGGTCTGCGCCTGGGCTACCTGGCCGCCCACCCGGCCGTGGTCGACGCCGTCCAGCTCGTACGCCTGCCGTACCACCTGTCGGCCGTCACCCAGGCGACCGCGCTGGCCGCCCTGGAGCACACCGACACCCTGCTCGGCTACGTCGAGCAGCTCAAGGCCGAGCGGGACCGGCTGGTCGTCGAACTGCAGGCCATCGGCTACGAGGTCACCGCGTCCGACGCGAACTTCATCCAGTTCGGGAAGTTCCAGGACGCGCACACCGCCTGGCAGCAGATCCTCGACCAGGGTGTCCTGGTCCGTGACAACGGCGTACCGGGCTGGCTGCGGGTCACCGCCGGCACCCCGGCCGAGAACGACGCGTTCCTGGAAGCGGTTCGCGCACTGAAGAAGGAGCAGCACGCATGAGCCGCATCGGACGGGTCGAACGGACCACGAAGGAGACCTCGGTCCTCGTCGAGATAAACCTCGACGGCACCGGCAAGGTCGACGTCTCGACGGGCGTGGGCTTCTACGACCACATGCTCGACCAGCTCGGCCGCCACGGCCTCTTCGACCTCACGGTCAAGACGGACGGCGACCTGCACATCGACAGCCACCACACCATCGAGGACACCGCGCTCGCGCTCGGCGCCGCCTTCAAGCAGGCCCTCGGCGACAAGGTCGGCATCTACCGCTTCGGCAACTGCACCGTGCCGCTCGACGAGTCCCTCGCCCAGGTGACCGTCGACCTGTCCGGCCGCCCGTACCTCGTGCACACCGAGCCCGAGAACATGGCGCCGATGATCGGCGAGTACGACACGACGATGACCCGGCACATCTTCGAGTCGTTCGTCGCGCAGGCCCAGATCGCCCTGCACATCCACGTCCCGTACGGCCGCAACGCCCACCACATCGTGGAGTGCCAGTTCAAGGCCCTCGCGCGCGCCCTGCGCTACGCGGCCGAGTTCGACCCGCGCGCCGCCGGAATCCTGCCCTCCACGAAGGGCGCCCTCTAGCCGTGAACGGCCTCAACACCATCCTGATCGTCTTCGGCCTGTTCCTGGCCGGAGGCGTCTACTCCTTCCAGAAGCAGCAGATGCCCAAGTCGGTCATCATCCTGCTCGCCATCGGCTCCGCGATGTGCCTCGCCGCCGGAGTCCTGCGGATCCGAGGAATTTGGGAATGAGCGCAGCCCGTCCGACCAAGACGGTCGTGGTCTTCGACTACGGCTTCGGGAACGTCCGTTCCGCCGAGCGTGCGCTGGCGCGCATCGGTGCGGACGTCGAGATCACCCGTGACTACGACAAGGCGATGGACGCCGACGGACTCCTCGTCCCCGGTGTCGGCGCCTTCTCCGCCTGCATGCAGGGCCTCAAGGACGTCCGCGGCGACTGGATCATCGGCCGCCGGCTCTCCGGCGGGCGCCCGGTCATGGGCATCTGCGTCGGCATGCAGATCCTCTTCGAACGCGGCATCGAGCACGGCGTGGAGACGGAGGGCCTCGACGAGTGGCCCGGCTCCGTCGAGCCGCTGCGCGCCCCGATCGTGCCCCACATGGGCTGGAACACCGTGGACGCCCCGGCCGACAGCCAGGCCTTCAAGGGCCTGGACGACGACGCCCGGTTCTACTTCGTGCACTCGTACGCGGTGCGCGACTGGAGCCTGGAGGTCACCAACCCGGTGATCCGCGCCCCCAAGGTCACCTGGGCCACCCACGGCGAGCCGTTCGTCGCGGCGGTGGAGAACGGGGCCCTGTGGGCCACCCAGTTCCACCCCGAGAAGTCCGGCGACGCCGGAGCCCAGCTCCTCACCAACTGGATCGAGACCCTTTGATGCCCGCCAACAAGCTGGAACTCCTCCCCGCGGTCGACGTCCGCGACGGGCAGGCCGTCCGCCTCGTGCACGGGGTGTCCGGCAGCGAGACCTCCTACGGCTCCCCGCTCGACGCGGCCCTCGCCTGGCAGGCCTCGGGCGCCGAATGGCTGCACCTCGTCGACCTGGACGCCGCCTTCGGCACCGGCGACAACCGCGCCCTGGTCGCGGAGATCACCGGCGCCATGGACATCAAGGTCGAGCTGTCCGGCGGCATCCGCGACGACGCCTCGCTCGCCGCCGCCCTCGCCACCGGCTGCACCCGCGTCAACCTCGGCACGGCCGCCCTGGAGACCCCCGAGTGGGCCGCCAAGGCCATCGCCGAGCACGGCGACAAGATCGCCATCGGCCTCGACGTACGCGGCACCACCCTCAAGGGCCGCGGCTGGACCAGCGAGGGCGGGGACCTCTACGAGACCCTCGCCCGCCTGGACTCCGAGGGCTGCGCCCGCTACGTCGTCACCGACATCGGCAAGGACGGCACGCTGACCGGCCCCAACCTGGAGCTGCTGAGGAACGTCTGCGCCGCCACCGACCGGCCGGTCGTGGCCTCCGGCGGGATCTCCTCGCTGGACGACCTGCGGGCGCTGTCCGAGCTGGTGCCGCTGGGCGTCGAGGGCGCGATCGTGGGCAAGGCCCTGTACGCCAAGGCCTTCACCCTGGAAGAGGCCCTCCGGGTGGTGTCCGGCTCATGAGCGGCGCCGGTGAGGTCCGCCGCATCTCGTCGGGCGGCCCGTGGGAGGAGGCCGTGGGGTACTCCCGCGCCGTGGAGCTGCCGAACGGGCTCGTGCTCGTCTCCGGCTGCACCTCCGTCGTCGACGGCAAGATCGTGGCCGGCGGTCCGTACGAGCAGACCGTCAATTCCTTCCGCGTCGCGATCGACGCGCTGAAGCAGGTCGGCCTGGGTTCGGAGCACGTGGTCCGGACCCGGATGTACATCACCCATGCGAGGGATGTGGACGAGGTGGGCCGCGCCCACAAGGAGCTCTTCGACTCCGTCCGCCCCGCCGCCTCCATGATCATCGTCTCCGGCTTCATCGACCCCAGCCTGGTCGTCGAGGTCGAGGTCGAAGCCTTCCGAGGGGAGTCCTGATGTCGCTCGCCGTACGAGTGATTCCCTGCCTGGACGTGGACAACGGCCGCGTCGTCAAGGGCGTCAACTTCCAGAACCTGCGCGACGCGGGTGACCCGGTGGAGATGGCCAAGCTGTACGACGCCGAGGGCGCCGACGAGCTGACCTTCCTCGACATCACCGCGTCGTCCGGGAACCGTGAGACCACGTACGACGTGGTGCGGCGGACCGCCGAGCAGGTCTTCATCCCGCTGACCGTGGGCGGCGGCGTCCGCACCGCGGAGGACGTGGACAAGCTGCTGCGGGCCGGTGCGGACAAGGTGGGCGTGAACACCGCCGCCATCGCGCGGCCCGAGCTGATCCAGGAGATCGCGGAGCGCTTCGGGCGGCAGGTGCTCGTCCTGTCCGTCGACGCCCGCCGCACGCCGACCGGTTCCTTCGAGGTCACCACGCACGGCGGCCGCCAGGGGACCGGCATGGACGCCGTCGAGTGGGCGCACCGGGCGGCGGAGCTGGGCGCCGGGGAGATCCTGCTGAACTCGATGGACGCGGACGGCACGAAGGACGGGTACGACACCGAGATGATCGCGTCCGTGCGCAAGTACGTGACCGTCCCGGTGATCGCCTCGGGCGGCGCGGGGAGGCTGGAGCACTTCGCTCCGGCGATCGCGGCCGGTGCCGATGCGGTGCTCGCGGCTTCGGTGTTCCACTTCGGTGACCTGCGGATCTCCGAGGTCAAGGCCACCTTGAGGGAGGCGGGCCACCCGGTCCGCTGACGCGCGCCCACACGCCGGCGGGGCTGGGATCTGCCGCTCAGCGGCAGATCCCAGCCCCGCGGGGGCTAAATGCCCAGCTTGGCCGTCGTCAGCTTGGCGATGGCCTCCGCAGGGCCGTCCAGTTCCACAGCGGCAGCGTCCTGGCGGCCGAAGCAGAAGAGGGTCAGTTCGCCCGGTTCGCCGGTGACCGTCACCACCGGGGTGCCCTTGTGGGCGACTGCCGTCTGGCCGTTCGGGCGGCGCAGCACCAGGCCCACCGGGGAGCGGCGGCCCGTCAGCCGGGCCAGCTTCTCCAGGCGGGACCACAGGGCGTCCGAGAACACCGGGTCCAGCTGGCGCGGCGACCAGTCCGGCTGGGCGCGGCGCACGTCCTCCGCGTGGACGTAGAACTCCACCGCGTTCGCCGCCTCGTCGATCTGCTTCAGCGCGTACAGCGACATCTTCGGCGGGCCGGTGCGGATCAGCTGGATCAGTTCCTCGTACGGCTTGGCCGCGTACTCGGCCATCGCCTTGTCCAGCCGGTCCTTCAGGACGTTCAGCAGCAGGCCGCCCGCCGCGTCCGGGCGACGCTCCCGGACCACCACGTGCGCCGCCAGCTCCCTGGCCCGCCAGCCGTCGCACAGCGTCGGCGCCTCGGGCCCGGCCGCCTCCAACAGGTCCGCCAGCAGCAGGCGTTCACGCTTCGCATGGGTAGACATGGGGGCCAGCCTACGGCCGGAACCCGGCCCGTGCCCGCTCATCAGGCGGACGGTGATCCGTCACGACCGCCCGGGCGCGGCACAATGGCCCCCATGAGTACGTCCTCCCTCGATCCCGCCATCGCCGCCCGGCTCAAGCGCTCCGCAGACGGCCTGGTTCCGGCCATCGCCCAGCAGTACGACACCGGTGAGGTGCTCATGCTCGGCTGGATGGACGACGAGGCCCTGCACCGCACCCTGACCACCGGCCGCTGCACGTACTGGTCCCGCAGCCGCCAGGAGTACTGGGTGAAGGGGGACACGTCCGGCCACTTCCAGCACGTGAAGTCCGTCGCCCTCGACTGCGACGCCGACACCCTCCTCGTCAAGGTCGACCAGGTCGGCGCCGCCTGCCACACGGGCGCCCGCACGTGCTTCGACGCCGATGTCCTTCCGCTGGCCGAATAGGTAGGTAGGGTCCCAAGCCATGGATCTTGAGACGTTCCGCAAGCTCGCGGCGGACCGCCGCGTCATCCCCGTGAGCCGCAAGCTGCTGGCCGACGGCGACACCCCGGTCGGGCTCTACCGCAAGCTGGCCGCCGAACGCCCGGGCACCTTCCTCCTGGAGTCCGCCGAGAACGGCCGCTCCTGGTCCCGCTACTCGTTCGTCGGCGTCCGCAGCGACGCCACGCTCACCGTCCGCGACGGCCGGGCGCACTGGATCGGCACCCCGCCCGTCGGCGTCCCCACCGACGGCGACCCGCTCGAGGCCCTGCGGGCCACCGTCCAGACCCTGCACACGCCCCGCGACCTCGCGGGCGGGATGCCGCCCTTCACCGGCGGCATGGTCGGCTACCTCGGCTACGACATCGTGCGCCGCCTGGAGCGCATCGGCGAGCACACCGCCGACGACCTCCAGCTGCCCGAGCTGACCATGCTGCTCACCTCCGACCTGGCGGTCATGGACCACTGGGACGGCACGGTCCAGCTCATCGCCAACGCCATCAACCACAACGACCTCGACACCGGCGTGGACGAGGCGTACGCGGACGCGGTGGCCCGGCTCGACGCGATGGAGGCCGACCTCGCGCGGCCGGCCCCGTACACCCCCACGCCGCTGCCCGCCTCCGAACTGCCGGAGTTCTCCGCGCTGTGGGGCGGGCAGAAGTACCAGGACGCCGTCGAGGACATCAAGGAGCGCATCCGGGCCGGCGAGGCCTTCCAGGTGGTGCCCTCGCAGCGGTTCGAGACCCCCTGCGCCGCCTCCGCGCTGGACGTCTACCGGGTGCTGCGGGCCACCAACCCGTCCCCGTACATGTACCTGTTCCGCTTCGAGAACGGCTTCGACGTCGTCGGGTCCAGCCCGGAGGCCCTGGTCAAGGTCGAGGACGGGCGGGCCATGGTCCACCCGATCGCCGGCACCCGCCACCGCGGGGCCACCCCGCAGGAGGACCAGGCGCTCGCCGAGGAGCTGATGGCCGACCCCAAGGAGCGCGCCGAGCACCTGATGCTCGTCGACCTGGGCCGCAACGACCTGGGCCGCGTCTGTGAGCCGGGATCGGTCGAGGTCGTCGACTTCATGTCGATCGAGCGGTACTCGCACGTCATGCACATCGTCTCCACCGTCACCGGCCGCGTCGCCGAGGGCAGGACCGCCTTCGACGTGCTCACCGCCTGCTTCCCGGCCGGTACCCTCTCGGGCGCTCCCAAGCCGCGCGCCATGCAGATCATCGAGGAGCTCGAACCCTCCCGCCGCGGCCTGTACGGCGGCTGCGTCGGCTACCTCGACTTCGCCGGGGACTCCGACACGGCCATCGCCATCCGCACCGCGCTGCTGCGCGACGGCACGGCGTACGTCCAGGCCGGCGCGGGAGTCGTCGCGGACTCGGTGCCCGAGCTGGAGGACAACGAGTGCCGCAACAAGGCGGCCGCCGTCCTGCGCGCGGTGGGAGCGGCGAACCGGCTGAACGGCTCGTGACGGCGTAGGGGATAGTGGGGTACGTGAGTGCCGTACCCCCACCCCGAAACGACACCGACGCCCCCACCGGAGCAGACGCCCCGGACAGTCGCGGCGGCCGCCGCAGCGTGGCCGTCGCCCTGCTGCTCGGCGCGCTCGGTGCGACCGTCGTCCTGCTCGCCTCCGGCCGCGTCTGGGCCCGGGGCACCGCTGCCGTGGGGGGTGGCTCGCTGCCGCTGACCGCGGACGGGCGGGCCGTGACCGGGCTCCCGGCGGCCCTGGCCATCGTGGGCCTCGCGGCCCTGGTGGCCGTGTTCGCCGTGCGGGGCAGGAGCCGGCTGCTGGTCTCCGGGCTGCTGGCGCTGAGCGGCCTGGGCGCGGCCCTCTCCGCGGTGCTGGCCGCCGACGACCGGCAGGCGCTGGACGCGCAGGCGGCCCGTACGACCGCGGACACCGCGGCGCAGGTGGGGGCGCTGTCGCACACGGCCTGGCCGTACATCACGGCCGCCGGTGCGGCCCTGATCCTGGTCGCCGGACTGCTGGCCCTGCGCTTCGGGCGCAGCTGGCCGGCGATGGGCGGCCGCTACGAGCGGGACGGCAGCCCCCGGGCCCGCAAGGCGGCGGCGGTGGACCCCGACCGGCCCGAGGACCTGTGGAAGGCCCTGGACCGCGGTGAGGACCCGACCCGCTGACCGTGCACCGCGCCCCGTGCGGGACAATGGGCACCGAGCATTCGACATCACAGCACGTGCGACAGAGCAAACGAGGAGCAACTCATGGCGGGCACTAACCACGGACACACCCCGGCCGCCTGGACCGGTGTCATCATCGCTTTCATCGGTTTCTGCATCTCCGGCGCGTTCATGGTCATCGCGAACCCGCTCGGGTTCTGGGCCGGGCTCGTCGTCGTCGCGCTCGGCGGTGTGGTGGGCCTGGCGATGAAGGCCGCGGGCATGGGCGCGCCGAAGGCCGCCCACGACGACCTGGCCGTGGTCATCGCCGCGAACAAGGCCGCTGCCAAGGTCTGAGTGCCGCCGAGGTCCGAGTACCGGTGGACACCTTCGAAAGGCGCGGCCCCGTCGGGCTGCGCCTTTTGTCATGAGCGGAGAGAATCAGCGCGTGGACGCCTCTCACAGCACCGTGGACGTGCCCGGGCCCCGGCCCGCGCCCGCGCCGCCGCAGAGCCGGGCGCGGCGGCTGGCCGGGCCGGCGCTCACGCTGGCCTCGGCGGCGCTGGCCTTTGCGTACGTGGGGGCCGTGGATCCCAATGAACCGGGCCACTATCCGGTCTGCCCGCTCTTTCGGCTGACCGGAATTCTGTGCCCCGGATGCGGCGGGCTGCGCAGTGCGCACGCGTTCGCGCACGGCGATCTGATCACTGCTTTCGGGGCGAATGCCCTGGCCGTCGTCGGCTACTTCGTCTTCGCAGGCTTCATGGTCCTGTGGCTGGTTCGCGCCTGGCGCGGCGGCCTCGCCCCGCGCTTCGCCCTGCGGCGGCCGTACTGGTGGGCCATCGGGGTGCTCGCGCTCGTTTTCGTGGTGGTCCGAAACCTGCCGTTCGGATCCGCCCTGGCCCCCTGAGGCCCGTACCGGGCCTGCCCGGGGTCCATATGAATCCCGGATTCCGAATGTCCAGTGACTGGGACGCCGTCAACCGCGTGCGGAGCGCAAGGCCTCCTGCGGATACCATTTGATTGCTGACCTTGCAGTTGTACGTGTCTGCAAGGCGGCCGACCGTCATCGACCCGGAAGGGGGCCGCTCGCGTGAGTGTGCTCGACGAGATCATCGAAGGGGTCCGCGAAGACCTTGCCGAACGGCAGGCCCGCGTGAGCCTCGACGAGCTCAAGGAGCGTGCCGCCAAGGCGCCCCAGGCCAAGGACGGCGTCGCGGCCCTGCGCGGCGACGGCGTCAAGGTGATCTGCGAGGTCAAGCGCTCCAGCCCCTCCAAGGGTGCGCTGGCCGCGATCGCGGATCCCGCCGGACTCGCCGCCGACTACGAGGCGGGCGGTGCGGCGGTCATCTCCGTCCTCACCGAGCAGCGCCGTTTCGGCGGCTCGCTGGCCGACCTGGAGGCCGTCCGCGCGCGCGTGGACATCCCGATCCTGCGCAAGGACTTCATCGTCACGGCGTACCAGCTGTGGGAGGCCCGCGCCTACGGCGCCGACCTCGCGCTGCTGATCGTCGCGGCCCTGGAGCAGGAGGCCCTCGTCTCCCTCATCGAGCGGGCCGAGTCCATCGGGCTCACCCCGCTCGTCGAGGTCCACGACGAGGACGAGGTCGAGCGCGCGGTTGCGGCCGGCGCCAAGATCATCGGCGTCAATGCCCGCAACCTCAAGGACCTCAAGGTCGACCGCTCCACCTTCGAGCGCGTCGTCGGCGAGATCCCGGCCCACATCGTCAAGGTTGCCGAGTCCGGCATCCGCGGGCCGCACGACCTGATCGCCTACGCCAACGAGGGCGCCGACGCCGTCCTCGTCGGGGAGTCCCTGGTCACCGGACGCGACCCGAAGTCGGCCGTGGCCGACCTCGTCGCCGCCGGGGCCCACCCCGCCCTGCGCCACGGACGGAGCTGACCCGTCCCATGGCCCCCGACCGCCCCTCCGTCCGCACCCGGCCCGGCTCAGGCCCGGCCGGTGTGCCGACGGCGCACGCGCCCCTGGCGCGCGGCTGCCGCCCCCGCGGCTGCCGTGCCCCGGCCCGGCGGGTGCACGGGCGCCGGGTCAGGTACGTGATCGGCTCCGAGCCCGGTCAGGTCAACGGCATGCGATGGCGCACCACAGGCGCGCTGTAACGAGGGCCGTCCCGGTCCGGTACGCCTGACGCCGTCGCACGACGGAGCCTGCGTACCGCCCCGCGCGGTGCTCGTTCACGGCCCGTCGCCCCGAGCCGCCGGCTCCGGGCGCGGACGGCCGGGTCCGCAGGCATCCCCACCCCCGCAGCGGGGTGCGCGTGCGGCGGGCCCGCAGCGCAATACGGTGCATCCATCCCATCGCACCCGTAGGAGTACTGGGCATGTCCAGCAGCTCGTTCTTCATTCCGGACCCGGAGGGTCACGTCCCCAACGCCGAGGGCTACTTCGGCGACTTCGGCGGCAAGTTCATCCCGGAGGCGCTCGTCGCCGCCGTGGACGAGGTCGCCGTCGAGTACGAGAAGGCCAAGGGGGACCCGGCCTTCGCGGCCGAGCTCAACGACCTCATGGTCAACTACACCGGCCGGCCCAGCGCCCTCACCGAGGTGCCGCGGTTCGCCGAGCACGCCGGCGGCGCGCGGATCTTCCTCAAGCGCGAGGACCTCAACCACACCGGCTCGCACAAGATCAACAACGTGCTGGGCCAGGCGCTGCTCACCAAGCGCATGGGCAAGACCCGCGTCATCGCCGAGACCGGAGCCGGCCAGCACGGCGTTGCCACCGCCACCGCCTGCGCGCTCTTCGGCCTCGAGTGCACCATCTACATGGGCGAGATCGACACCCAGCGCCAGGCCCTGAACGTGGCCCGGATGCGGATGCTGGGCGCCGAGGTCATCGCGGTGAAGTCCGGCTCCCGGACGCTCAAGGACGCCATCAACGAGGCGTTCCGCGACTGGGTCGCCAATGTGGACCGCACCCACTACCTCTTCGGCACCGTCGCCGGCCCGCACCCCTTCCCGGCCATGGTCCGCGACTTCCACCGGGTCATCGGGGTCGAGGCCCGCCGCCAGATCCTGGAGCGCGCCGGCCGGCTGCCCGACGCCGTCGCGGCCTGCGTCGGCGGCGGCTCCAACGCCATCGGCCTCTTCCACGCCTTCATCCCGGACACCGGCGTCCGGCTCGTCGGCTTCGAGCCCGCCGGGCACGGCGTCGAGACCGGCGAGCACGCGGCCACGCTGACCGCCGGCGAGCCCGGCATCCTGCACGGCTCCCGCTCGTACGTCCTCCAGGACGAGGAGGGCCAGATCACCGAGCCGTACTCCATCTCGGCCGGTCTGGACTACCCGGGCATCGGCCCCGAGCACTCCTTCCTCAAGGACTCGGGCCGCGGCGAGTACCGCGCGGTCACCGACGACGCCGCGATGCAGGCCCTGCGCCTGCTCTCCCGCACCGAGGGCATCATCCCGGCGATCGAGTCGGCGCACGCCCTCGCCGGCGCCCTCGACCTGGGCAAGGAGCTGGGCAAGGACGGGCTGATCGTGGTCAACCTGTCCGGCCGCGGCGACAAGGACATGGACACGGCGGCGCGCTACTTCGACCTTTACGACACCGACGCCTCCGAGGGGGAGACCAAGTGAGCGGCAACATCGAACTCCTCTCGGCCACGCTCGCGAAGGCCAAGTCCGAGGACCGCGCGGCCCTCGTCGCCTACCTCCCCGCCGGCTTCCCGACCGTCGACGGCGGCATCGAGGCCGTCAAGGCCGTCATCGCGGGCGGCGCGGACGTGGTCGAGGTCGGCCTCCCGCACAGCGACCCGGTCCTGGACGGCGCGATCATCCAGACCGCCGACGACATCGCCCTGCGCGGCGGCGTCAAGATCGCCGACGTGCTGCGCACCGTGCGCGAGGCGCACGCGGCGACCGGGGCCCCGGTGCTGGTCATGACGTACTGGAACCCGATCGACCGCTACGGCGTCGAGCGGTTCGCCACCGAGCTGGCCGCGGCGGGCGGCGCGGGCTGCATCCTGCCCGACCTGCCGGTCCAGGAGTCCGCGCTGTGGCGTGAGCACGCCGACAAGCACGGTCTGGCGACCGTCTTCGTCGTCGCTCCGAGCAGCAAGGACGAGCGCCTGGCGACCATCACGGCCGCCGGTTCCGGCTTCGTCTACGCCGCCTCGCTGATGGGCGTCACCGGCACCCGCGAGTCGGTCGGCCACGAGGCCCAGGAGCTGGTCCGCCGTACCCGCGCGACCACCGAGCTGCCCGTGTGCGTGGGCCTCGGCGTCTCCAACGCCGTGCAGGCGAAGGAGGTCGCGGGCTTCGCCGACGGGGTGATCGTCGGCTCGGCGTTCGTGAAGCTGCTGCTGGACGCGCCGGACCTGCCGGCCGGGCTGGCCGCCGTACGGGCGCTGGCGGGCGAGCTCGCGGAAGGCGTACGCAGGAGCTGACGCGTTCGATTCGCGGCGCGAACCCTTGATCGGGTTCTGTAGTCCGATCGGGTGGAAGTGGGAGCGGGGAGGCACGCGAGTGCCTCCCCGCTTCGTTTGGCCGAACGTGAGCGAGAAGAACGACGGTGCGAACCGCGAAGCGAAACGATCGGCCCGCGAGCGGCTCCAGGCGGAGCGTGAGCGCGAGAAGAAGAGGGAAAAGCGGCGGCGAACCCTCATCGTGGCGTCGGCCGTGGTGGGCGTCCTCGGCCTGGCGGCCGTCGTCGGCCTGATCGCGGCCAACACCGACAGTGGCGGGTCCGCCGGGGGAGGCCCGGTGACCGCCCCCTCCGGGGCCACCGGGAAGGACGCGCTCGCCATCCAGACGGGCAAGCCCGAGGCCAAGTCCACGCTGACGGTGTGGGAGGACTTCCGCTGCCCGGCGTGCAAGTCCTTCGAGACCAACTACCGGGACACGATCCACGACCTGGAGGCCAAGGGGCTGCTCAAGGTCGACTACCACATCGTCACCCTGATCGACGGGAACATGGGCGGCAGCGGCTCGCTGAAGGGCGCGAACGCCGCGGCCTGCGCGCAGGACGCCGGGAAGTTCGCGGCGTACCACGACGTCCTGTTCGAGAACCAGCCGCAGGAGGTCGACGACGCCTACGGGAACAACGCCAAGCTGCTGGAGCTGGCCGGCAAGGTCGACGGGCTGGACACCCCCGAGTTCCGCAAGTGCGTCGAGGACGGGACGCACAACAGCTGGGTGAACAAGTCCTTCGAGGCCTTCCGCGCCGGGAAGTTCAAGGGCACCCCGACCGTGCTGCTGAACGGCAAGGACCTCTTCGCCGACCAGGCCAACCCGATCACCCCGCAGAAGCTCAAGGAGCAGGTGGAGGCCGCTGCGAAGGGCGCCGGCGGCGCGAGCCCCTCGCCGTCCGCCTCGCCGAGCCCCTCGGCGAAGGGGGCGAAGGGTGCGTCCGCGTCGCCGTCGGCCTCCTCGTCGGCTGCGGCCAAGTCCTCGTCCACCTCGACGGGGTCGCGGGCCGGCTCGGCCGGGGTCGCGAAGGGGGCCGCGGACACCCCCTGAGTCCCGTCTCGATTTGGCGCCAGGTTGCCGGGCGGGTTGCGGTCCGCACCGCCCGGCAGGGTAGCGTCGGCACTGCCATGAACCTTGCCTATATCCCCAGCCCGTCGACCGGCGTGATCCATCTCGGACCGATCCCGCTGCGCGGCTACGCGTTCTGCATCATCATCGGCGTCTTCGTCGCCGTCTGGCTCGGCAACAAGCGGTGGATCGCGCGCGGCGGAAAGCCGGGCACGGTCGCGGACATCGCGGTGTGGGCCGTGCCGTTCGGCCTGATCGGCGGGCGCCTGTACCACGTGATCACCGACTACCAGCTGTACTTCGGCGAGGGCCGCAACTGGGTCGACGCCTTCAAGATCTGGGAGGGCGGCCTCGGCATCTGGGGGGCCATCGCGCTGGGAGCGGTGGGCGCCTGGATCGGCTGCCGCTTGCGCGGCATCCCGCTGCCGGCCTGGGCCGACGCCCTGGCCCCCGGTATCGCGCTGGCCCAGGCCTGCGGCCGCTGGGGCAACTGGTTCAACCAGGAGCTGTACGGGCGGGCCACCGACCTGCCCTGGGCCGTCAAGATCAGCGAGGGCCCCAACCGGGTCGCCGGTACCTACCACCCGACCTTCCTGTACGAGTCGCTGTGGTGCCTGGGCGTCGCCGCGCTCGTGATCTGGACCGACCGCCGCTTCAGGCTGGGCCACGGCCGGGCCTTCGCCCTGTACGTCGCCGCGTACTGCGTGGGCCGCGGCTGGATCGAGTACATGCGGGTGGATGAGGCGCACCACATCCTGGGCCTCCGGCTGAACGTGTGGACCTCGATCGTGGTCTTCGTCCTGGCCGTGGTCTACCTCGTGCTGTCGGCGAAGCTGCGGCCGGGCCGCGAGGAGGTCGTGGAGCCGGACCGCGGACCCGCGGCGTCCGACCCGGAGACCAAGGCCGACACCGCGGACGAGGCCAAGGCCGGCGAAACCGAGGACGCGGCGGTGGACGCCGGCGCGGACGCCCCGGCCACTGCCGAGGCCGAGGCCGAGGACTCCGGGCCGAAGCCCGGCGCCGAGGCTCCGAAGGCCGCCAAGAAGCTCTGACCGGCTCGTCCGGATCACACGGGAGGGGCGCCGCGCACACCGCGCGGCGCCCCTCCCGTTGCGCATGGCAGGTCAGGACAGGACGGGCGATTCCCGGCGGGCCAGCGCGACGACCCGTTCCGCGCCCGCCAGGACCGCCGGGTCGACGAAGCGGCCGTCCGGCAGGGCCACCGCGCCCGGGGTGCGGCGGGCGGCCGCGACGATCTCCTCGGCGGCGGTGACCTCCTCCGGGGCGGGCAGGTACGCCCGCTCGATCACCGGCAGCTGGCGCGGGTGGATCGCCGCCCGGCCCAGGAAGCCCAGTGCCCGGCCGCGCGCGCAGGAGACGGCCAGCGCCTCCAGGTCCCGGATGTCGGGGAAGACCGACTGTGCGGGCGGGGCCAGCCCCGCCGCCCGCGCCGCGACCACCACCCGGGAGCGCGGCCAGTCCAGCCCCGCCTCCGCGCTGATGCCCAGATCGGCGCGCAGGTCCGCCTCGCCGAGGGAGAGCCCGCGCAGGGCGGGGTGCGCGCGGGCGATCTCGTACGCGCGCTCCACGCCCAGCGCCGACTCCAGCATGGCGTGCAGGGCCACCCCGCCGGTGCGGTCGGCGACCGCGGCGATCTGCTCCGGGGCCGAGATCTTCGGCAGCCGCAGCCCCGCGAGGCCGTGCAGCCCGGTCAGGGCGCTGAGGTCGGCGCCGGCCCAGGGGGAGTCCAGGGCGTTGACGCGGACGAGGACCGGGACCGCAGGGCGCTCGGCCAGCCGTTCCGCGGTGGCGGCGCGGGCGTACTCCTTGCGGGAGGCCGACACCGCGTCCTCGAGGTCGACGATGACGGCGTCGGCCCCGGAGCGCAGGGCCTTGGCGACCACCTCCGGGCGGTCGCCCGGTACGTAGAGCCAGGTCAGGATCACAGGGCCCCCTCCATCCGGAGTGCGCTGATCTCGGCCTCGGACAGTCCGAGTTCGGTGAGTACGGCTTCGGTGTCCGCGCCGTGCGGGCGGCCCGCCCAGCGGATCCCGCCGGGGGTCCCGGACAGCCGGAACAGGACGTTCTGCATCCGGAGCGGGCCGAGTTCGGGGTCCTCGACCTCGGTGACGGTGTCCAGGGCCGCGAACTGCGGATCGGCCATGACGTCCCGTACGTCGTAGACCCGGGCCACGGCGGCCTCGGCCTCCTCGAAGGCGGCGACCACGTCGTCGGCCTTGTGGCGCCCGATCCAGCCGCCGACGGCTTCGTCGAGGACGGGCGCGTGGGCGGCCCGGCCCGAGCCGGTCGCGAACCAGGGCTCGGCGATCAGCTCGGGACGGCCGACGAGCCGCATGACGCGCTCAGCGATGGACTGCGCCGAGGTCGAGACCGCCAGCCAGCGCCCGTCCGCACTGCGGTAGGTGTTCCGCGGGGCGTTGTTGGTGGAACGGTTGCCGGTGCGCGGCTGGACGTAGCCGAGCTGGTCGTACCAGAGCGGGTGCGGGCCCAGCACGGTGAGGATCGGCTCGATGATGGCCAGGTCCACCACCTGCCCGTGGCCGGTGCGCTCGCGGCCGGCGAGCGCGGTCATCACCGCGTACGCCGTGGTCAGCGCGGCGATCGAGTCCGCGAGGCCGAAGGGCGGCAGGGTCGGCGGGCCGTCCGGCTCCCCGGTGATCGCGGCGAAGCCGCTCATCGCCTCGGCGAGGGTGCCGAAGCCGGGCCGGTGGGCGTACGGGCCCTGCTGGCCGAAGGCCGTGACGCGGGTCAGGATCAGCCGCGGGTTGGCGGCGGACAGCTCGGGCCAGCCCAGGCCCCACTTCTCGAGGGTTCCGGGACGGAAGTTCTCGATGACCACGTCGGCGGAGGCGGCCAGCCGCAGCAGGGTGTCGCGCCCGCCGGGCGCGGACAGGTCGAGGGTCATCGTCCGCTTGTTCCGGCCGAGCAGCTTCCACCACAGGCCGACGCCGTCCTTGGCGGGGCCGTGGCCGCGCGAGGGGTCGGGGCGCCGCGGGTGCTCGACCTTGACGACGTCGGCGCCGAAGTCCCCGAGCAGGGTGGCGGCGAGCGGCCCCGCGAAGAGCGTGGCGAGGTCGAGGACGCGCAGCCCCTGCAGGGGCCCGGGAGGGCCGCCCGAGTGCGCGGCCGCGGACCGCTCGGGGGGCGCCCCCGCGACGGGCCCGTCCTGGGGCCGGGCCCCTCGGCCCGCGCCGGTCCCGGAGGTCACGACGCGGCTCCGGCGCCGCTGCCGTCCCGCGGACCGGAGCCGCCCCCGGGCGGTGGCGGGGCAGCGGTCCCGGGTGCCGGTGCGGGACCGGTGGGAGGCCCGGCCAGGGCGGCGGCGTCCGTCTCGGCGCGGGTCGGCATCGAGTCCTGGGCTCCTGGGCGCTGGACCGAGAGCGCCGCCGCCGCCGACGCCCAGCGCAGCGCCTCCGGCATGGGCCGGTGCTCGCCGAGGGCCACGGCGAGCGCGCCGACGAAGGTGTCCCCGGCGGCGGTGGTGTCCACCGCCCGGACCCGGGGCGCGGGCACGGTCAGCGGCTCGCGACCGCGGGCGGCGTACAGGGACCCGGCCGCGCCGAGGGTGATGACGACCTCCGGGACCTCGTGGAGCAGGGCCTCGGCGGCCTGGTACGGGTCGGTGAGGCCGGTCAGGGCGGCGGCCTCGTGTTCGTTGGGGACCAGCAGGTCGGTCGCGGCGAGGAGTTCCGCGGGCAGCGGCTGGGCGGGGGCCGGGGTGAGGACCGTACGGACGCCGTGGGCGCGGGCTGCGAGCGCGCCGGCGAGCACGGCGGACAGCGGGAGTTCGAGCTGGAGCAGGAGCGAGTCGGCGGCGCCGATACGGGAGTCGTCACCCGCCTCGAGGCCGGTGACGTGGGCGTTGGCGCCGGGGATGACGATGATGCTGTTGCCGCCCTCGTCGTCGACGGTGATGTGGGCGGTGCCGCTGGCGCCCTCGACGGTGCGCAGGGCCGCCGTCTCCACCCCGGCCGCGGCGAGCGCGGAGCGCAGGCGTACGCCGAACCCGTCGGCCCCGACCGCGCCGATCATCACCACCTCCCCGCCGCAGCGGGCGGCGGCGACGGCCTGGTTGGCGCCCTTGCCGCCGGGGACGGTGCGGAACCCGCGGCCGGTGACGGTCTCCCCGAGGCGGGGGGCCTTGGGGACGTAGGCGACGAGGTCCATGTTGGTACTGCCGAGCACGGCGATGGCCGTCATGGGCGGGCTGCCTCCTGTGCGGTGAGCTGGGCGAGGGTGTCGAAGCCGATGCCGTCGAAGCCGGGGACGGTGGTGGCGAGGCGGTTCTTGAGGGGGGCGGACCAGCGGTGCGGGACGCCGTCCGGGTCGACGAGTGCGGCGAGGGAGCCGGCGGTCGCGCCGTTGGAGTCGGTGTCCCAGCCGCCGGACACGGCGCGGCAGACGGAGCGGGTGAAGTCCCCGTCGGCGTGGGTGAGGGCGGCGGCGATCAGGGCGGTGTTGGGGACGGCGTGGACCCAGTGGTAGTGCCCGTACCGGGCGTGCAGCCGGTCCACGACGCGGTCGAAGTCGGCGTCGGCGTGCCGGGTGGCCGTGTCGACGGCGTGGCGGACGGCCTCGGCGAGCCGTGAGCGGGGCGGTACGACGGCCAGTCCGGCCCGGAGCGCGGTGTGGACGTCGGCCCGGCCGCCGGCGGCCTCGGCGATGGCGGCGGCGGCGAAGAGGGCGGCGTAGACGCCGTTGCCGGTGTGGGTGAGGACGGCGTCCCGGTGGGCCTGGGCCGCGGCGGCGGCCGGGTCGCCGGGGTTGGTCCAGCCGTGCACGTCGGCCCGGATGAGGCCGCCGATCCACTCGCGGAACGGGTTGTGGTGGGTGGCGGTGGCCGGGGGCTCGAGCCCGAGCAGCAGGTTCCGGTACGCGAGGCGCTCGGCGGTGAAGGTCCGGCCGGCGGGGAGTTCGTCGAGCCAGAGGCGGGCGACGTCGGCGGTGGTGAAGCCCCTGCCGTAGCGGCGCAGCAGGATCAGGTTCAGGAGCGGGTAGTTGAGGTCGTCGTCCTCGGGGGCGCCGTCGATGTTCTCGGCGAGGGAGGTGGCGGCGGAGCGACGGTTCCAGGGGTGGGCGGCCAGCAGCTCCGCGGGAACGCCGCGTTCGGTGAACCAGTCGTCCAGGGGCCAGTTCCCTGCGGCCCGGGCCAGCGCCCGGATCCCCTCCAGCGGCAGCTTCTCCACGGGCTTCCCGAGCACGCACCCCACGGCCCGGCCCGTCCAGGCCCGCTCGAGCCGCTCCCGCAGCCGGGGGTCGACCCGGTGGCCGGGTTCCCGAGCCGGCCCGTCCATATCCGAAGCCGGGGGCGAGCCTTCAGCGCGCCGCGCAGCGAGGGCCGGGTCGGCGGGCCGGGGGCCCAAGGGCGGGGTGGGGGAAGGGTGCCCGGGCTCCCGGCCCGGCGGCGGCACGGCCCAGGTGGCGGTGATGGCGGGCCACGGGGTCGGTTCGTCCCGGGCCGACGGGGAGGGGAGGGCGGCGAGTTCGGTCAGGAGCCGGGAAGCGAGGGCGCGGAGCTCCGGCGGGGCCGGGGCGGGGGAGGCGCCGGCCCGGCCGGGCGCCGGGTGGCCGCCGGCCGCCAGCCAGGCGCGGTGCAGGGGCTCGGCGTCCCTGCCGTCCTCGGCGGCCTGCCGCAGCTCGTGCCCGACCAGGTCCTCCGGCTGCACCCACGTGAGCCGTACGGCCCCGGCCGAACCGCCGCCCTGGGCCGGGAGCGGCGCGGGGCCGGCGGCAGGGGGATCGCACGGCGGGGTGCCGGTCATCGCGGGGCGGCGATCGAGGTGAAGGCCGACTCGTGGGCCCGGCGGCGGGCGTGGTCCAGGGCGAAGACCTCGCGGGCCACCGCGGCCAGGGCCGACGCCGGGGCGTGCAGGTCGAGCCGGCTGGCCTCGGCGACCTGTTTGGCCCAGGCCGGCGGGACCGCCGAGGCACCGGACAGGGCTCCGGCGATCGCCCCCGCCATCGTGGCGATGGAGTCGCAGTCCCGGCCGTAGTTGACGGCTCCGAGCACCGAGCCCTCGTACGCACCGTCGGCGACGACCAGCATGCCGAGCGCGATCGGGAGCTCCTCGATCGAGTGGAGGCGGGACGGGCGGCGGGCGCCGAGCGAGGGGGAGCGGTAGTCCGGGCCCACCGAGTCGTACGGGGCAACCGCCGCCCGGAGGGGGGCCAGGGCCGACTCGAAGTCCCGGTGCTGCGCAGCGACTTCGCACACCGCCGCGATGGCGGCCCGCGTGCCGTCCTTGGCCAGCGCCAGGGCCGTGTCCACCACCGAGGAGGCCGTCGCCCCGGGCACGCACGCCGCCGCGACCGCCGCCGCGAAGACGCCCGCGGCCTCCCGCCCGTACGAGGACTGGTGCGTCCCGGCGATCTCCAGCGCCTCCGCGTACGCGCCCGCCGGATGGCCGGCGTTGACGATGCCGACCGGCGCCATGTACATCGCCGCACCGCAGTTGACGATGTTGCCGTTGCCCGCCTCGCGCGGGTCCGCGTGGGCGTAGTGCAGCCGGGTCACGATCCACTTCTCGGCCAGGAAGATCCGCTGGAGCGGCAGGGCCTCGGCTTCGAGTTCGGGGATCCAGCGCGGGTTGGTCATCAGGTCCGGGACCAGGTGGTCGGCGATCGCGTACGCGTCGAGGTGGTCCCGTACGGCCTCGTAGACCCGAACCAGCGCGTGCGTCATGAGGGTGTCGTCGGTGACGTGGCCGTCGCCCTTGTGGTACGGCGCGATGGGGCGGGCCGTGCGCCAGTCCTCGTGCCACGGTCCGACGATGCCGTGCACGCGGCCGCCGTGCCGTTCCACGATCCGGTCCGGGGGCCAGCCCTCCACCGGACCGCCGAGCGCGTCGCCGACGGCGGCTCCGACGAGGCAGCCGGCTGCCCGGTCTTCGAGAGTGAGCGTCATGTCCGAATCATCCCTTGGGTGAGGTGAGTTCCGTACGATCGAGCAGCGCGGCGAGTTCGACGAGATCGGTGCCGGCGAGGCGGGGGAGGGCGCAGCCCGACAGGGTGCGGCAGGCTTCGCGCCAGGCGGCGGGGATCGAGTCGCCGCCGCCGAGGGCGCCGGTGAGCGCGCCGGCGAGGGCGGGGGCGGAGTCCGCGACGCGGGACAGGCAGGCGGCGGCCGGGACGGCCTCGGCGGCCCGGCCCCGGGCGGCGGTGGCGAGGGCGAGGGCCACCGGGACGGTCTCGGCGGCGGCGATGCCGTAGCTGTAGACGTGGTCCACGATCTCGTGCTCGAGGGTGGGGACGATGGCGAAGGCGCCGCCCCCGTCGCTGTGGGTACGGGCGAGCTTGACGGCGTGACGGGCGTTGCGGCCGATCTCGGTGGCCTCGGGGAGCTGGCCGAGGGCGGCGTCGACGGCGGCGTCGGTGTCCGCGCCGGCGAGGGCGGCCGCCAGGGCGGCGGCCATGGCGCGGGCGCCGTGGACCCCGTCCCCGTCCTGGGTGTAGCGGGCGTCGAACTCGGCGAGGTCCGCGGCGGCGGCCGGATCCCCGGGGTGGACGACGGCGAGGACGCAGGCGCGGATGCAGGCGGCGTCGTCGAAGTAGTGCGGGTTGTCGTGGCCGGTGGCGGGCGGGCGCAGGCCGGCGGCGAGGTTGCCGAGGCCCGCGCGCACGGAGATGCGGGCGCGCAGCGGCAGCACGGCCGACTCCACCTCGGGGGCGCGCTCGGCGGCCGCGGCGATCTCGCTGGCCAGGGCGTTCCAGGCGAGGTCGATGGCGGCCCGCATCCGGCGGGACCGGCTGAGGTCGCTGAGCAGCACGCCGGCCGCGGTGAGCACGGACTCGGCGGCGAAGGCGGCCCATTCGGCGTCGTCGGAGGGGCCCAGGCGCAGGGGTTCCGGGGGCTGGTTCAGGGCGATGGGCACGGGGAGGGTGGTGGTCTGGTTCTGCTCGGCGAAGGTGTCGAGCTCGCGGGTGAGGCGGCGGGTCCACTCGGGCATGCGGCTGGCCCGGTGCCGGGCGGCCGGCCACCCGGCGGCATCGCCCGCGGCGAGCCCGAGCAGCAACCCCTCGATCCGCCGGGCCCCTGCGGGGGGCCGGTGGGTGCGGACCTGCGCGGCCCCTGCGGGGCCGGTGCTCACCTCGGCGGCCGGCCCGGCGTCGGGCCCCTCGGCCGATACCGCCACCCGGGCGGCTCCGGTCCCCGCCACCGCGGCCGGGGCGGACTCCGGCCTCATCGGGAGGTCTCGGATTCCGGGGTGAGGAGGTCCGCGATGTCCAGGACGTGGTAGCCCCGCATCGAGGGGAGGCAGCTGCCCCGGACCGGGCCGATCGCCGCCGCCCAGGCGGCCGGGATCGCGGCGAGGCCGGACATCGCGCCGGCGAGGGCGCCCGCCACCGCCGCCGTCGTGTCGGCGTCGCGGCCCATGTTCACCGCCGTCAGGACCGACGAAGGGAAGTCGCCGCCGCACGCGGCGAAGGCACCGAACGCCAGGCCCACCGCCTCCGGGGCCAGGTCCGTCCACGGGTAGCCGCCGATCACCACCGCGGAGCGCACCGCCCGTTCCCCGCGCGGGGCGGCCGTCACGGCCCGGCGCAGCGAGCGGGCCGTCCAGGAGTCGGAGGGGATGACCGAGAGGGCCGCCGAGATGACGGAGGCGGGCGAGCCGCCCGCCATCGCCGCGGCGACGCCCGCCGCCACCGCCTGACCGCCGTAGATGCCCTCGCCGTCGTGGCTGACCGAGCCGTCGATCGCGACGAGCCGCGCCGCTTCCGCCGGGCGGCCCGCCGCGAACACCCCGAAGGGCGCCGCCCGCATCGCCAGGCCGTCCGACCAGGCGTGGCGGTGCTGAGCGGAGATGGGGGCCGCGAGTCCCCGGCGGAGGTTCTCCAGGGTGCCGCGCTCGCTGAAGCCGGCCCCGCGGAACGGCCCCTCGTCGAGGTCGGCGATCCAGTGGTGCCAGGCCCGCTCGACGTGGGAGACGGTCAGCGCCGACCCGTGGCGGGCCAGCAGCAGCCCCGAGAAGATCGCGTACTCGGTGTCGTCGGTGCCCGCCGGGTCCTCCGACACGAAGCCCTCGATGCGGCCCCATTTCGCCCGGATCTCCGAGGGCTTCATGTTCTCGGCGGGGGCCCCGAGCGCGTCACCCGCCGCGAGGCCCAGAAGAGCGCCCCTGGCCCGTTCGAGGAGGACCTGCGGATTGCATGCAATCTGCTTCATCAGCTCCATGGCGGCGCCTCTCCCACTTGGATGGGGCTCATCATGAGCCCTTGGGGGATTTGTGCCATGACATGTGGTTTGTCGCTCGCCGCGAAACACCCCGCCCCGGCCCCCGTCACCCGGTCGCCGATCCGCGAAACCCCAGGTAAGTACGGCCTTCCTTGCTGGCGGGCGGCAGAAATCGTGCGTAGTTTCGAGGTGTTCCAGGGGAGTGGGTCCCTGCGCGTCGCGCAGGGCGTGGTTCCGCGTGCCCGCTCGCACAAAGGGGAGGAATCCGCCATGTCCATCATCGACATCGAAGCACCGCTGCACACCGCGCACCGCGACAACCACACCCACCGCGACGTCAACGGCGGATGGCTGCGGCCGGCCGTGTTCGGCGCCATGGACGGGCTCGTCTCCAACCTCGCGCTGATGACCGGCGTGGCCGGCGGCGCCGTCGCCCCGCAGACCGTCGTGATCACCGGGCTGGCGGGCCTCGCGGCCGGAGCCTTCTCGATGGCGGCCGGCGAGTACACCTCCGTCGCCTCGCAGCGCGAGCTCGTCCTCGCCGAACTCGACATAGAACGCCAGCAGTTGCGCAAGCACCCCATCGACGAGATGGAGGAGCTGGCCGAGCTGTACGTCTCGCGCGGCGTCGAACCGGCGCTCGCCCGCGAGGTCGCCATGCAGCTGTCCCGCGACCCTGAGCAGGCGCTGGAGATCCATGCCCGCGAGGAGCTCGGGATCGACCCCGAGGACCTGCCCTCGCCGATGGTCGCCGCGGTCTCGTCCTTCGGCTCCTTCGCGCTGGGTGCGCTGCTGCCCGTACTGCCGTACCTGCTCGGTGCCACCTCCCTGTGGCCCGCGGTGCTGGTCGCGCTGGCCGGGCTCTTCGCCTGCGGTGCGATCGTCTCCCGGGTCACCGCGCGGGCCTGGTGGTACAGCGGTCTGAGGCAGCTGCTGCTGGGCGGCGCGGCCGCGGGTGTGACGTACGTCCTGGGAACCTGGATCGGCGGAGCCGTAGGCTGACCGCGCAAGTAGTGAGACACTATGCAGCCCATGACATAAGTAGTCCGTTACCCGGCGGTTTCGGTTCCGTGTCCGCCGGGCATCAGACCAGGGCGCCGCGCGCCGGGCAATGATGCCCGCCCGCTGCCAACGTCTGAACGTCTCCAGAACTGCACTTTCTGCTGCGTGCAGTGTCCGCATGGTGAAACGCCATATCCGCTTCTCGGGATTGCCGTCATCATGTAACCTGCACGAAATTTCGCAGAGGGCCAACGTCGTCCCTCGGCACGCACTTATGCCACGACGACGACGGGAGAGCCGATGCGTTCCGCATCCACGCACTCCGCGACCGGCCTCAGCACCACCGCCTGGTCGCCCATGGACGGTCGCCCCGCCCAGCAGGGCATGTACGACCCGCGCAACGAGCACGACGCCTGCGGCGTCGGCTTTGTGGCCAACCTCAGCGGCGAGGCCAGCCACACGCTGGTCGAGCAGGCGCTGACCGTATTGCGGAACCTCGAGCACCGTGGTGCCACCGGATCCGAGCCGGACTCGGGCGACGGCGCCGGAATCCTCTCCCAGGTCCCGGACGCGTTCCTGCGCGAGGTAGCCGGATTCGAGCTCCCCGAGGCCGGCGCGTACGCCGTCGGCATCGCCTTCCTCCCCGCCGACGGCACCGCACAGGCCGTCGCCGTGGAGCAGATCGAGGCCATCGCCGCCGAGGAGAACCTGACGGTTCTCGGCTGGCGCGAGGTCCCGGTCACCCCGGACCTGCTCGGCAACGGCGCCCGCGCCACCATGCCGGCCTTCTCGCAGCTGTTCGTCAGCAACGGCAGCACCGGCATCGAGCTGGACCGCAAGGCCTTCGTGCTGCGCAAGCGCGCCGAGCGCGAGGCCGGGGTCTACTTCCCGTCGCTCTCCGCCCGCACCATCGTCTACAAGGGCATGCTGACCACCGGCCAGCTCGAGCCCTTCTTCCCGGACCTCTCCGACCGCCGCTTCGCCTCGACGCTGGCCCTGGTCCACTCCCGGTTCTCGACCAACACCTTCCCGTCCTGGCCGCTGGCCCACCCGTACCGCTTCGTCGCGCACAACGGCGAGATCAACACGGTCAAGGGCAACCGGAACTGGATGACGGCCCGCGAGTCCCAGCTGGCCTCCGACGTCTTCGGTGACGGCGCGCTGGAGCGGATCTTCCCGATCTGCACCCCGGACGCCTCCGACTCGGCCTCCTTCGACGAGGTCCTGGAGCTCCTGCACCTCGGCGGCCGCTCGCTGCCGCACAGCGTGCTGATGATGATCCCGGAGGCGTGGGAGAACCACACCTCCATGGACCCGGCCCGCCGCGCGTTCTACCAGTACCACTCCACGCTGATGGAGCCCTGGGACGGCCCGGCCTGCGTCACCTTCACCGACGGCACCCAGGTCGGCGCGGTCCTCGACCGCAACGGTCTGCGCCCCGGCCGCTACTGGGTCACCGACGACGGCCTCGTCGTCCTCGGCTCCGAGGTCGGCGTGCTCGACATCGACCCGGCCAAGGTCGTCCGCAAGGGCCGCCTGCAGCCCGGCAAGATGTTCCTCGTCGACACCGCCCAGAAGCGGATCATCGAGGACGACGAGATCAAGGCCGAGCTGGCCGGCGCCGCCCCGTACGCCGAATGGCTCGAGACCGGCGAGATCGAGCTGACGGACCTGCCCGAGCGCGAGCACATCGTGCACACCCACGCCTCGGTCACCCGCCGCCAGCAGACCTTCGGCTACACCGAGGAAGAGCTGCGCGTCATCCTCGCGCCGATGGCCCGTACCGGCGGCGAGCCGCTCGGCTCCATGGGCACGGACTCCCCGATCGCAGCCCTGTCCGAGCGCCCCCGGCTGCTCTTCGACTACTTCACGCAGCTCTTCGCGCAGGTCACCAACCCGCCGCTGGACGCCATCCGCGAGGAGCTCGTCACCTCGCTGCTGTCCTCGCTGGGCCCGCAGGGCAACCTGCTGGAGCCGACCGCCGCGTCCTGCCGCAGCGTCACCCTGCCCTTCCCGGTGATCGACAACGACGAGCTGGCCAAGCTCATCCACGTCAACGCCGACGGCGACATGCCGGGCATGAAGGCCGCCACCCTCTCCGGCCTCTACCGGGTCTCCGGCGGCGGCGAGGCCCTGGCCGCCCGCCTCGAGGAGATCCGCGGCGAGGTCGACGCGGCCATCGCGAACGGCGCCCACCTGATCGTCCTCTCGGACCGCCACTCGGACGCCGAGCACGCACCGATCCCGTCGCTGCTGCTCACCTCCGCCGTGCACCACCACCTCATCGCCACGAAGCAGCGCACCCAGGTGGGCCTGCTGGTCGAGGCCGGCGACGTCCGCGAGGTCCACCACGTCGCCCTGCTCATCGGCTACGGCGCCGCGGCCGTGAACCCGTACCTCGCCATGGAGTCCGTCGAGGACCTGCTGCGCGCCGGTACGTTCCTGTCCGGCCTGGAGCCGGAGCAGGCCATCAAGAACCTGATCTACGCGCTCGGCAAGGGCGTCCTGAAGGTCATGTCCAAGATGGGCATCTCCACCGTCGCCTCCTACCGCGGCGCCCAGGTCTTCGAGGCCGTCGGCCTGAACGAGGAGTTCGTCGCCGCGTACTTCCAGGGCACCGCCACCAAGATCGGCGGCGCCGGCCTGGACGTCATCGCCAAGGAGGTGGCCGCGCGCCACGCCAAGGCGTACCCGGCCTCCGGCATCGCGGCCACGCACCGCGCGCTGGAGATCGGCGGCGAGTACCAGTGGCGCCGCGAGGGCGAGCCGCACCTGTTCGACCCGGAGACGGTCTTCCGCCTCCAGCACGCCACCCGCAACCGCCGGTACGACATCTTCAAGAAGTACACGGACCGGGTGAACGAGCAGTCCGAGCGGCTGATGACGCTCCGCGGGCTCTTCGGCTTCAAGACGGAGGACCGGCCCTCGATCTCCATCGACGAGGTCGAGTCGGTCGCCGACATCGTCAAGCGCTTCTCCACCGGCGCCATGTCGTACGGATCCATCTCGCGCGAGGCGCACGAGACCCTCGCCATCGCCATGAACCAGCTGGGCGGCAAGTCCAACACCGGTGAGGGCGGCGAGGACCCGGACCGCCTGTACGACCCGGCGCGGCGTTCGTCGATCAAGCAGGTCGCCTCCGGCCGCTTCGGTGTGACGAGCGAGTACCTGGTCAACGCGGACGACATCCAGATCAAGATGGCGCAGGGAGCCAAGCCCGGCGAGGGCGGCCAGCTGCCCGGCCACAAGGTCTACCCGTGGGTCGCCAAGACCCGTCACTCCACCCCGGGCGTCGGCCTGATCTCCCCGCCGCCGCACCACGACATCTACTCCATCGAGGACCTGGCTCAGCTGATCCACGACCTCAAGAACGCCAACCCGGCTGCACGCATCCACGTGAAGCTGGTGTCGGAGGTCGGTGTCGGCACCGTCGCCGCCGGTGTCTCCAAGGCCCACGCGGACGTCGTCCTCATCTCCGGCCACGACGGCGGTACGGGCGCCTCCCCGCTGACCTCGCTCAAGCACGCGGGCGGTCCCTGGGAGCTCGGCCTCGCCGAGACCCAGCAGACCCTGCTGCTCAACGGGCTGCGCGACCGCATCGTCGTCCAGACGGACGGACAGCTCAAGACCGGCCGCGACGTCGTCATCGCCGCGCTGCTCGGCGCCGAGGAGTTCGGTTTCGCGACCGCGCCGCTCGTCGTCTCCGGCTGCGTCATGATGCGCGTCTGCCACCTGGACACCTGCCCGGTCGGCATCGCCACGCAGAACCCGGTCCTGCGCGACCGGTTCTCCGGCAAGCCCGAGTTCGTCGTCAACTTCTTCGAGTTCATCGCGGAGGAGGTCCGCGAGATCCTCGCCGAGCTGGGCTTCCGTACGATCGAGGAGGCCGTCGGCCACGCCGAGCTCCTCGACACCAGCAAGGCCGTCACGCACTGGAAGGCGCAGGGCCTCGACCTCGAGCCCCTCTTCCACGTGCCGGCGCTGCCCGAGGGCGCGGTCCGCCACGCCCTGATCGAGCAGGACCACGGCCTGGAGAAGGCCCTCGACAACGAGCTGATCGAGCTCGCGGCCGACGCGCTGAACGCCGAGTCCGCCGAGGCGGCCCAGCCGGTCCGCGCCCAGATCGCCATCCGGAACATCAACCGGACCGTCGGCACCATGCTCGGACACAAGGTCACCAAGAAGTTCGGCGGTGCGGGCCTGCCCGACAACACCATCGACCTGACCTTCACCGGCTCGGCCGGCCAGTCGTTCGGCGCCTTCCTGCCGCGCGGTGTGACGCTGCGCCTGGAGGGCGACGCCAACGACTACGTCGGCAAGGGCCTGTCGGGCGGCCGGGTCGTGGTCCGCCCGGACCGTGGCGCCGACCACCTCGCCGAGTACTCGACCATCGCCGGCAACACCATCGGCTACGGCGCCACCGGCGGCGAGATGTTCCTCCGCGGCCGCACCGGCGAGCGCTTCTGCGTCCGCAACTCCGGTGCCCTGGTCGTCTCGGAGGGTGTGGGCGACCACGGCTGCGAGTACATGACCGGCGGCAGCGCCGTCGTCCTCGGCGAGACGGGCCGCAACTTCGCGGCCGGCATGTCGGGCGGCGTCGCGTACGTCATCGACCTCGACATCAACAACGTCAACGTCGGCAACACGGGCGCGGTGGAAGCCCTCTCCGACGCCGACAAGCAGTGGCTGCACGATGTGGTGCGCCGCCACGAGGAGGAGACCGGCTCGACCGTGGCCGCGAAGCTCCTGGCTGACTGGTCCGTCTCCGCGGACCGCTTCAGCAAGATCATCCCGACCACGTACAAGGCAGTGCTCGCCGCCAAGGACGCCGCTGAGCTGGCCGGACTCTCGGAGTCCGAGACCACGGAGAAGATGATGGAGGCGGCGACCAATGGCTGACCCGAAGGGCTTCCTCACCACCGGGCGCGAGACCGCCTGTTCCCGTCCGGTCGCCGAGCGGCTGAAGGACTGGAACGAGGTCTACGTCCCGGGCTCGCTGCTCCCGATCATCAGCAAGCAGGCCGGCCGCTGCATGGACTGCGGCATCCCGTTCTGCCACAACGGGTGCCCGCTCGGGAACCTGATCCCGGAGTGGAACGACTTCGCGTACCGCGAGGACTGGTCGGCGGCCTCCGAGCGCCTGCACGCCACGAACAACTTCCCGGAGTTCACGGGCCGCCTGTGCCCCGCTCCGTGCGAGTCGGCGTGCGTGCTCGGTATCAACCAGCCGGCCGTCACGATCAAGAACGTCGAAGTCTCGATCATCGACAAGGCGTGGGACAACGGCAACGTGACCCCGCAGCCGCCGGAGCGGCTGTCCGGCAAGACGGCGGCCGTCATCGGCTCGGGCCCGGCCGGTCTGGCCGCGGCCCAGCAGCTGACCCGGGCGGGCCACACCGTGGTGGTGTACGAGCGCGCGGACCGCATCGGCGGCCTGCTGCGGTACGGCATCCCCGAGTTCAAGATGGAGAAGGTGCACATCAACCGCCGCATCGAGCAGATGCGCGCGGAGGGCACCAAGTTCCGTACCGGCATCGAGATCGGCCGCGACCTGTCCGCGACCGACCTGCGCAAGCGGTTCGACGCGGTCGTGGTCGCGGCCGGCGCCACGGTCTCCCGCGACCTGCCGGTCCCGGGCCGTGACCTCAAGGGCATCCACTTCGCGATGGAATACCTCCCCCTCGCGAACAAGGTCCAGGAGGGCGACTTCATGGCGCCCCCCATCACGGCCGAGGGCAAGCACGTGGTCGTCATCGGCGGCGGCGACACGGGCGCGGACTGCGTGGGCACCGCCCACCGCCAGGGCGCGGCCTCGGTCACGCAGCTGGAGATCATGCCCAAGCCGTCCGAGGACCGTCCCACGGGGCAGCCCTGGCCGACGTTCCCGATGCTCTACAAGGTCACCTCGGCGCACGAGGAGGGCGGCGAGCGGATCTACTCCGTCTCCACGACCCACTTCGAGGGCGACGAGGACGGCAACGTCCAGGCCCTGCACCTGGTCGAGGTCGCCTTCGAAGACGGCAAGCTGGTCCAGAAGCCCGGCACCGAGCGGGTCCTCCCGGCCCAGCTGGTCACCCTGGCGATGGGCTTCACCGGCACGGACCAGGCCAACGGCCTGGTGTCCCAGTTCGGCCTGGAGCTGGACGAGCGCGGCAACGTCGCCCGCGACGCCTCGTACGCGACCAACGTCGACGGCGTCTTCGTGGCCGGCGACGCCGGCCGCGGCCAGTCCCTGATCGTCTGGGCGATCGCGGAGGGCCGCTCGGCGGCCCGGGGCGTGGACCGCTACCTGACCGGCAGCAGCGCCCTCCCGTACCCGGTCAAGCCGACGGACCGCTCCCTGATGGTCTGATCCCCTCGCCGAGCTCGCACCGCTCGGCCGCAGGCGGCCTCCCGGGCTTCGCCCGGCTGCGCCGGCCTCCGACCGGCGGTGTGCGGCCCGTGTCCTGGCAAGGCCCCTCCCCGCGGGGAGGACCCCTCATACGGTCCGCACAATGACGTGCGGAACTCTGACACAGCGCCCGTCATGTCCCCGACCAGGGATGACGGGCGCTGTGGCGTTCGCGGTCAGGCCTCGGGCGTGAACTCGTACCGCCCCACTCGCCTGCGGCAGCGGGCCCGGCGCCCGTGGTGACGGGCCGAGCCCGCTTCACTCGTGCAGGTGACGCATGCCGACGGGCCCGACGGGGCCGGACTGGGCCGGACGGGCCAACTGTGCTCACGGCGTGCACAGTTCACGGGGGTCGGAGTCTGGTACCCATCTGGATCATGGCTCCCATCCGAACCCTGCTGAGCGGCCTGCTCGGCGCCGCCCTGCTGATTCCCGTCCAGCCCTCCGCCGCGGACGCCGACGGCCGGACCGTCGAGTACCGCGGGCTCCGGCTCGCTCTCCCCGGGGACTGGCGGGTCGTCGACCTGCAGCGGGATCCCGACGCCTGTCTGCGGCTGGATCTGCCGACCCTGTACCTCGGGCACGCCGGCAGCCAGGCCGAATGCAGTGGGCGGGCCGTTCGGAGCCGGGCCGACACCCTGCACCTGGAGCCGCTCGACGGGGCCCCGGCGCGGGCCGACATCCCGACCCTGCGGGTCGAGGGCTCCGACGGGATCCCCGAGGCGGCGGGGGACAGCCATGAGGTGCGGTACGCCCTGCGGCGGTCCGGGGTGATGGCCACCCTCTCGTACGGGGAAGCGCCCGACGCCGTACGAGAGCTGCTCGCACGGGCCGGCACCGGGGACGGCGCCGCCCCCGGGGACCGCGGCACCTCGGCCCAGCCGGCGTCGGTCGTCGCCGGCCCGAAGGCCGTCACCGCCCAGGCGCCCTTCACCGGAGCCGGCTTCGACGCCTGCACCGCCCCGACCCAGCGCGCCATGGACGGCTGGCGGTCCGCATCCCCCTTCGGCGCCGTCGGCATCTACATCGGCGGCCGGGCCCGGGCCTGCGCCCAGCCGCAGCTCACCGCCGGCTGGGTCCGCAAGCAGGCCGAGGCGGGCTGGCACCTGATGCCGCTCTGGGTCGGCCCGCAGCCTTGGCGCGGCTCCGGCACCGGCCTGTCCACCGACCCCTCCGAGGCGGACCAGGAGGGCACCGAGGCCGCCGAGGGCGCCGTCCAGGCGGCCCGGGCCCTGGGCCTGGCCGACGGCACCGTGCTCTACAACGACCTCGAGCACTACACGGACCGCACCACCTGGGACCCGCCGGTCATCGCCTACCTCACCGCCTGGACGGTCCGGCTGCACGAGCTCGGCTACCGCGCCGGCGCCTACGTCTCGGCGAGCTCCGGGGGCAAGGCGCTCAGCGACCACCACGACCAGGCCCCGTGGGCCATGCCCGACGTGCTGTGGATCGCCTCCTGGAACGCCAAGGCCACCGTCTCCGACGCCGATGTCGGCCTGCCCGCCGGCACGCACCAGTGGGCCGGCCGCCGCCGCGCCCACCAGTACCGCGGCGACCACAACGACACCTACGACGGGGTGACGATCAACATCGACCGCAGCTGGATCGACATCGACCCCGGCGGGCTCGCCGATCCCGTTCAGGCCAGGCCGCTGCTGCTCAGTTAGCCGGCTCCTCGCGCGGGGGCTCGTCGTCGTTGCCGCGGCGGATGGTGCGCAGGGGATGGCCCGGGGTCCACGAGCGCACCACCAGGTCGTCCCCCTCGACGGCGATGTGCACCACCTCCGTCAGGTCCGCGTGGAAGAGGTGGAACGGGTGCGGGGTGTCCGTCTCCTCCGCGTACCGGTGCAGTTCCGGCGGGTCCACGAGCTCGATCGCGCGCCCGGAGATCCGTACGTCCCCGTCCGGCATCGTCTCGCCCTCGCCGGGGTTGGTGTGCAGCGCGAAGCGCGGGTCGCGCTGCAGGTCCCTGGCCTTCATCGAGCCCGGCATCATGCCGAGCCACAGCTCGCCGCCGCGGATGTCGACATTCAGCCCGGTCAGCCGCGGGGAACCGTCCTTGCGGAGCGTGCCGAGGACGTGGTGCGGGTACTGCGCGAAGCGGGCCTGGACGGCCGCAGCGAATTCCGGTTCCTGCTTCTCGAACGCTGCCCAGTTGTTCGTCGTCATACGTCCATCAAAGCGCCTGGCACCGACAGCCGTCGCTCAGGCGCGCACGATGCCCGCCGCGCGGGCCGACGCCAGCCAGGAAGGGAACTCCATGACCAGCCGGTCGAACAGGACGGAATCCGGTACCTCGCGCGGGTCCGGCCCCGCGTGGAAATAGCCCGCGTTGTCCACCACCCGCCGGGCGGGCACGGGCAGTTCGTCCAGCCGGCGCAGGAAGTCGAACTGCGTACTGCGCGTCTCGCCGAAGCCGACGAACTGCCAGAACAGCGGGAGCCGTGCCGCCTTGCACAGGTACCGCTCCGCCGCCGCCTTGTTGATCGGGCCGCCGTCCGTCTGGAAGACGACCAGAGCGGGTTTCGCCGACCCCGAATCCAGATAGTGGTCGATCACCGCGTCCATCGCCGCGTGGTACGCCGTCCTGCCCATGTGGCCGAGGCGGGAGGCGATCTCCGCGATCCGGCCCCGGTGCCCGGCGAGCGGGATCTCCTCCACCGCGTCGACCTCCGTGGAGAAGAACACCACCGGCACGCGGCCGTCGTCGTCCAGGTGCGCGGACAGGCCCAGCACCCGGTCGGCGAGCGCCTGCACGGTGCCGTCGTGGTAGTACGGGCGCATCGACCCCGAGTAGTCCAGGACCAGGTACACCGAGGCGCGTCCGCCCTCCAGGCCGTGCTTGCGCAGCGAGACACCCGCGCTCTTGTAGAGGCTCACGAGCGCCGGAGCGGTGGCTTCCATCTTGCGGAGGTCGATCGCGCTGCCCGTCATGGGGCCGAGGGTACGTCAGCCCGCGGCGGCGCAACCCCGGCGTGCGGCAGCGGGCCGCGGCGCACCCGCGGCTACGCGCGCCCGTCCGCCTCCGCGCGGGTGTCGCCGGGCTCCAGGGCCGCGATGTCGTCGAGCATGGCGGCTGCGAGGTCCCGTTCGGAGGCGTGGTACCGCTCGGCCCACTTGAGGGCGAGCGCCGGGTAGGCCCAGGCGGGCTGCTCCTGCGCGCTTTCCCCGTCGGCCACCGCCCGCAGCCGCATCTGCTCCGCGAACTCCTGGTGATGGAGCAGGACTTCACGCATCTGGGCGGGCTCCAGCAGGTGGCCCAGCCACAGCCGCAGCATCGGCCCGTGCTTGAGGACGGGCGGGTCGACCGGGGCCTCGCGGGCCCAGGCCCGTACGGCCGCCATGCCCTCGTCGGTGATCCGGTACACCCGCTTGTCGCGGGTGCCGGTCTCCTGGGCGACGAGTCGGGAGGAGGCGTAGCCGGCCTTCTCCAGGCGCTTGAGCTCGCTGTAGATCTGGCTGAAGGAAGGGCTCCAGTAGAAGAAGCGCAGCGACCGGTCCGACCACTTCTTCAGGTCGTAGCCGGAGAGCTCCTCTCCGAAGGAGAGCAGCCCGAGCACCGCCCAACTGGTCGCCGGGAGCGGGTGCTTGTTCGTCTCGTCTGCCACGCACCGCAGTCTACGACCGGTCTCCGCGGCACCCCTTCCTCCCGTTGGGCATGCCTGCTAGAAGTATTCCTATTAGGAGTATGGAGGGGGCTGACGGGTGATCTCGCTGGACGGGAAGGTCGTCGTCATCACGGGCGCCGGACGCGGGCAGGGCGCGGCGGAGGCCCGGCTGTGCGCGGATGCCGGCTCGCGGGTGGTCGTCACGGACATACGGGAGGAGGAGGGCCGGGCGGTCGCGGCCTCGCTCGGGGACCAGGGGCTGTACGTACGGCACGACGTGGCCGGGGCGGACAGCTGGGCGGAGGTCGTACGGGAGGCCGTACGCGCCTTCGGCACGGTCTCGGCGCTGGTCAACAACGCGGCGGTGTGGCGCACGGCCCACGTGGAGCGGCAGCGGCCCGAGGAGTTCGAGGCGCTGCTGCGGGTGAACCTGCTGGGGCCGTTCCTGGGGATCCAGGCGGTGGCGCCGGTGCTGCGGGCGGCCGGGGGCGGCTCGATCGTGAACATCTCCTCGACGGCCGGGCTGGTCGGGATCCCGGGCCACGCGGCGTACGGGTCAAGCAAGTTCGGGTTGCGCGGGCTGACCCGCTCGGCGGCGCTGGACCTGGCGGGGGACCGGATCCGGGTCAACTCGGTGCATCCGGGGGCGATCGACACGCCGATGATCTCCGAGGTCTCCGGGCAGGACTGGTCGCACGTGCCACTGGGGCGGGTGGGGCGGCCGGAGGAGGTGGGGGAGCTGGTGCTGTTCCTCTGCTCGGACGCGTCCTCGTACGTGACGGGCACGGAGTTCGCGGTGGACGGGGGGATGACGGCGCGATGACCGACGGCGGGACGAGTGCCGGTGCGACGACTGCGGGTGCGACGAGTGCCGGTGCGGCGGGCGACTCCCTTTCCCCCGCGGCCCGGGCGCTGTGCGAGGCGATGGCGGCGGCGTTCCCGGGGCCGGGGGACGTGGCGGCCCTGCGGGCGGCGGCCGCGGGCGGCCGGCCGGCGGGCCCGGAGGTGGCCTCGGTGCGGGACACCGACGCCTCGGGTGTCCCGGTCCGCATCTACGACCCCGCGCCGGGCTCGGCGGGCCGCCCTCTGGTGGTCTGGTTCCACGGCGGCGGCTGGGTGATGTGCGGGCTCGACACGCACGACCCGGTGTGCCGGTCGCTGACCGCGGGTTCGGGCGCGGTGGTGGTCTCGGCCGACTACCGCCTCGCCCCGGAACACCCCTGGCCGGCGGCGCCGGACGACGCCCTGACGGTGCTGCTGTGGGCGCGGGCGCAGGCCCTCGCGCTGGGCTGCGATCCGGGCCGGGTGGTGGTGGCGGGGGACTCCAGCGGGGGCAACCTGGCAGCGGTGACGGCGCTGCGGGCGCCCGGGCTGGTGGCGGGCCAGCTGCTGGTCTATCCGCCGCTGGACGCGGCGATGGAGTCCGCGTCGGTGTCGCCGTACGGGGAAGGCCACTTCCACACCGCGGCCCACATGGCCTGGTACTGGGAGCAGTACGGCGGCGATCCCGCGCATCCGCACGTCTCGCCGCTGCGGGCCCGCGAGCTGTCGGGACTCCCGCGCACGCTGCTGGTGCTGGCCGACTGCGACCCGCTGCGCGACGAGGGCCTGGCGTACGCGCGCCGGCTGGGTGCGGCGGGGGTGGACTGCGCGGTCCACGTGTACCCGGGGGTCTTCCACGGGTTCCTGGGCCTGCCGCTGCCGGCCGGGCGGGCGGCCCTGGCTGCTGCGGCATCCTGGCTGCGAGCCGGCGGGTAAGGGGGCGGGGCGGCCGGATTCGAACCGGCGTCCTCCTCCATGCTGTGTAGGCGCACTACCTCTGTGCTACGACCCCGCCCTTGCGGTGGATCTTAGGCCAGGGCCCGGCGGGGGCGCACGCGGATATCCCGCGACGACGAAGCGCGGCATGATGTGCTCATGTCGATGTTGCTCCGCAACGTGCTCGTCCTGGCCGTGGAGTTCGGCGCCGCACTGCTGCTGCGCGAGCCGGGCGCCCCCTGGATCCCGGTGCTGCTGGCCGTGTTCGTCGTTGGCTCGGGCGTACTGCACGGCACCGAGGCCGAGTTCGTACCCCGCTTCCTGGCCGCGCTGGCCGCGGTCGGCATCGCCGAGCTGGGCAGCCGGGCCTGGGCCTCGCCG
Organism: Streptomyces sp. R33; assembly: GCF_041200175.1. Lineage (NCBI taxonomy): Bacteria > Bacillati > Actinomycetota > Actinomycetes > Kitasatosporales > Streptomycetaceae > Streptomyces > Streptomyces sp. R33. The sequence goes on from NZ_CP165727.1 coordinate 6,284,226, forward strand.
GACGCCGTCCCCACGGCCGGCACCGGGGCCGCGATCCTCCTGGCCGTCCAGACGCTGGTCCTGATCCGGTACTCCCTCCGCCGCCGTCGCGTCGCCTGAACCGAAACCTGCTGGCCAGAGCGGCTGCGCGGTGTCTACCGTCGACCCCATGTCCACGACCGACACGACCACCCTCTGGCGCCCCACCGGCCCGGTGGAGCTCGACCTCGTCCGCGCGCTCGACTGGCGGGCCTGGCCGCCGCGACTGCCCGAGCAGCCGATCTTCTATCCCGTCCTGAACGAGGACTACGCGATCCGCATCGCCCGCGACTGGAACGTCAAGCACAGCGGCGTGGGCTTCGTGACGCGCTTCGAGGTCGACACCGAGTTCCTGGCCCGGTACCCCGTACAGCAGGCGGGCGGGGAGACGATCCTGGAGCTGTGGGTGCCGGCCGAGGAGCTGGACGAGTTCAACGCGCACATCGTGGGCCGGATCGAGGTCGTCCGCGAGTTCCGCTGAGGCGGCGGCCGCAGGCTCCGCCGAGCAGGGGGAAAGGCCTGGCCCAGCGGTCGGAGATCGAAAACAATGGCCGTATGACGTCCACGCCGCCCCGCGCCCGTGCCCGGTCCTTCGACACCGCCGCCGCGCTGTACGCGGCGAACCGGCCCGGGTATCCCGGGGAGCTGTTCGACGCCCTCGAGGCGCTGGCCGGGCGGGGGCTGCGGGGGGCCAGGGTGGCCGACGTGGGGGCCGGGACCGGGATCGCCACCGGGCTGCTGCACGCCCGCGGTGCGGACGTCGTCGCCGTCGAGCCGGGCGACGGCATGGCCGCCGAGTTCCGGCGCGCGAACCCGGGGATCCCGCTCGTGCGCGGGGACGGCGACCGGCTGCCGCTCGTCACCGCCGGGTTCGACTTCCTCACGTACGCCCAGGCCTGGCACTGGACCGACCCCGCCCGCTCCGTACCCGAGGCACGCCGCGTGCTGCGCCCCGGCGGCGCGCTCGCGCTCTGGTGGAACGACCTGGACACCGCCGTCCCCTGGATCGCCGAGCAGGACGAACGGATCCGGGCCCTGTTCGACGCCGGCGGCGTCACCTTCCGGGCTCTGCCGGCCGAGCCGGCGTTCACCTCCCGCGAAGTGCGCTGGTCGCGCCGGATCCCGCTCGACGTCCACCTCGCCAACCACGCCAGCCACTCCGCGTTCCTGATGCTCGGCCCCGACGGCACCCGGGAGTTCCTCGAGGCCGAGCGGGTCCGGCTGACCCCGCTGTTCCCCGACGGGACGGTCGAGGAGCACTACGTCGTCAGCCTCAGCGTGGCCCTCGTGTGAGACCGGTCGTCCTCGTGAGTGAGCACCGCCTTCGTCACCCGTCGCGTTCCCGGAGCACCGCCGTCCGGCACACCGACGGCGAGCCCCACGCGTCGCGCAGCGGCCGCGCCTTGCGCAGCCACAGGGAGAGGTCGAGCTCCTCCGTGTAGCCGACGGCCCCGTGGAGCTGCAGCGCCGTCATGGCCGCCGCGTACGCCGCCTCGCCCGCGGCCAGCTTCGCCGCCGCGACCTCCCACGGCGCCAGGCCCAGCGCCGCCGCCCACACCAGTGGCCGCGCGAACTCCAGGGCCAGCAGCGTGTCCGCCAGCCGGTGCTTCACCGCCTGGAAGCCGCCGATCGGCGTGCCGAACTGCGTGCGCTGCTTCACGTACTGCACCGTGCTCGCCAGCAGGGCCTCGCCCACCCCCAGGCACTGCGCCGCCGTCAGCAGCCGCGCCCAGCCCAGGGCCGTCGCCGCCGCCGCCGAGACCCGGGGCCCGGCGGCCAGCAGCTCCCCCTCCGCCGCCGGCCGGGACAGCCGGCGCGCCGGGTCCGTGGACCTCAGCAGATCCCCGGCCCCGCCCGCCCCGGTGCCGCCCGCCATCCGGAGCTCGCCCGCCGCCGACACCGTGAAGCAGTACGTCGCCGCATCCGCGTCCAGTACGTACGGTCCCCCGCCCGGCAGCGTCAGCGTGGCCAGGGCCTCGCCCGCCACCAGCCCCGGCAGGAAGCGCTTCGCCGGCCCCTCCTCCCCGGCCGCCCCGAGCGCCGACAGGAGCACGGCCGCCGCGGCCGTCTCCACCACCGGGCCCGGCATCCCCGCCCGGCCCAGCTCCACGAAGCCGAGGGCCAGCTCCACCGGCAGCAGCCCCACCCCGTCATACGCCTCGTCCGCCGCCAGCGCGAACAGGCCCGTCCCCGCGAGCCGGGACCACACCGCCCGCCCCGGCCCGTGGTCCCCGGAACCCCACGCCCGTACGGCCGCCGGCACGTCCGAGGCGCCGAGCAGGCCGTGCAGCGTACGGGCGAAGTCCGACTGTTCCGCAGTCGGCAGGAAGCGCATCAGCGGCGGCCCTTCGGGAGGCCGAGCAGGCGCTCGGCGATGATGTCGCGCTGGATCTCGTTCGTGCCCGCGTAGATCGGCCCGGCCAGCGAGAAGACCCAGGGCTCCGCCCACGCGCCCTCCGCCAGCTCCGCGTCCGCGCCCAGCAGGTCCAGCGCCGTCTCGTGCAGGGCGATGTCGTACTGCGACCAGAACACCTTGTTCAGGCTGGACTCGGCGCCGATCCGCTCGCCCGCCGCGAACCGCGAGGCCGCGGCCCAGGTGAACAGCTCGTACGCGCGCGCCCCGACCGCCGCGTCCGCCACCCGGTTCCGCAGCGCGGTGTCCGCCGGATCCCCGGCCGCCCGCCACAGCCCGGCCAGCCGGTCCGCCGCCGCGAGGAAGCGCCCCGGCGAACGCAGCGTCAGCCCGCGCTCGTTGCCCGTCGTCGACATCGCGATCCGCCAGCCCTGCCCCGGCTCCCCGATCACGTCCGTGTCCGGTACGAAGACCTCGTCGAGGAAGAGCTCCGCGAAGGCGGGCTTCCCGTCCAGCCGGCCGATGGGCCGTACCGTCATCCCCGGCGCGCGCAGGTCGAACATCAGGTACGTCAGCCCCTGGTGCGGTTTCGCGGCCCCCGGGTCCGTACGGAAGATGCCGAACGCCCGGTCCGCGAACGCCGCCCGCGAGGACCAGGTCTTCTGCCCCGACAGCAGCCAGCCGCCCCCGGTGCGCACGGCCCGCGACGTCAGCGAGGCCAGGTCGGAGCCCGACTCCGGCTCCGACCAGGCCTGCGCCCAGATCACCTCGCCGCTCGCCATCGGCGGCAGCACCCGCGCCCTCTGCTCGGGCGTCCCGTGGTCGAAGAGGGTCGGTGCGAGGAGGCTGATGCCGTTCTGGGAGACCCGGCCGGGCGCCCCCGCCGCCCAGTACTCCTCCTCGAAGACCAGCCACCGCTCGATGTCCACGCCGCGGCCGCCGTACTCCTCGGGCCAGGACACCGCCGACCAGCGGTCCGCGTACAGCTGCGCCTCCCACTCCCGGTGCGCCGCGAAGCCCTCCGCCGTCTCCAGGGAGGGGAGGGGGGAATCCGGGACGTGGCCGGCGAGCCAGGCGCGTGCCTCGGCCCGGAAGGCCTCCACCTCCGGTGCGTGGGTCAGGTCCATCAGCCGTTCGCCTCCGTCGCAGGGCCTGTGTACGCGTTCCGCCAGCAGTGTTCCCTAACAAGTGTTTGGTAGGTTAACGTACGGCCATGAGCCTGAACACCCCCAACACCCCCGGCTACGTGCCGGGTCACGGGCTGCTCCAGGGCCGCACCGCCGTCGTCACCGCCGCCGCCGGCGCCGGGATCGGCGGGGCCACCGCCCGCCGCTTCCTGGAGGAGGGCGCCCGCATCGTCATCGGCGACGCGCACGCCCGCCGCCTGAAGGAGACCGAGGACGCCCTCGCCGCCGAGTTCGGCGCCGACCGCGTCGCCTCCCTCCCCTGCGACGTCACCGACGAGGGCCAGGTCCGGGCCCTGTTCGCGCTCGCCGAGCGGGCCCACGGCCGCCTCGACGTCGTCGTCAACAACGCCGGCCTCGGCGGCACCGCCGCCCTCGTCGACATGACCGACGAACAGTGGGGGAAGGTCCTCGACGTCACCCTGAACGGCACCTTCCGCTGCACCCGCGCCGCCCTGCAGTCACTGAAGGCCTCCCGGCGGGGCGGGGTCATCGTCAACAACGCCTCCGTCGTCGGCTGGCGCGCCCAGAGCGGCCAGGCCCACTACGCCGCCGCCAAAGCCGGCGTGATGGCGCTGACCCGCTGCGCGGCACTGGAAGCGGCCGAGTTCGGCGTCCGGATCAACGCGGTCGCCCCGAGCCTGGCCATGCACCCGCACCTGGCGAAGGTCACCAGCGAGGAACTGCTGCGCGAGCTGACGGCCCGCGAGGCCTTCGGCCGCTACGCCGAGCCGTGGGAGGTCGCCAACGTCATCGTCTTCCTGGCCAGCGGCTACTCGTCGTACATGACCGGCGAGACCGTCTCGGTCAGCAGCCAGCGCGCCTAGGGGATGCCCTTCGCACGCGCCGGCCGCCGCTCGCTGATCCGGCCCGACCGGCAAGGCACCCCCTGGCCCAGAATGGGCCCGTGCCAACGAACCGACCGACGAACCAGCCGACCCGGCCGACACCCAAGAAGAAGCCCCAGGTGACGGCCACGCCCGAGCGCCGCCGCGAGCTCCTCGACACCGCCGCCGAGGTCTTCGCCGCGCAGGGCTACAACGCCACCACCGTCCGCAAGATCGCCGACGCCGCCGGCATGCTCGCCGGCAGCCTCTACTACCACTTCGATTCCAAGGAATCGATGCTCGACGAGATCCTCTCGGCCTTCCTGAACGAGCTCTGGCAGGGCTACGACACCGTCCTCGCCGCCGGCCTCGGCCCGAGGGAGACCATCGAGGCCCTCGTCACCGAGTCCTTCCGGGAGATCGACCGGCACCGCGCCGCCGTCGCGATCTACCAGAAGGAGTCCCGCGCCCTCTGCGTGCAGCCCCGCTTCCACTACCTGTCCGACTCGCAGCAGAAGTTCGAGAAGGCCTGGCTGGGGACGCTGGAGCGCGGGGTCGCCGCCCAGGTCTTCCGCGCCGACCTCGACATCCGCCTCACCTACCGCTTCGTGCGCGACACGGTGTGGGTGGCGGCGTCCTGGTACCGGCCGGGAGGACAGCACAGCCCCGAGGAGATCGCCCGCCAGTACCTCTCGATGGTGCTGGACGGGATCGCCGTGCGTACGTAACCCGATCCGAGGAGTCCCGATGCCCGAGGCCTACATAGTCGAAGCGGTACGCACGCCCGTGGGGCGGCGTAAAGGGGGCCTGTCCGCGGTCCACCCGGCCGACCTGGGCGCGCACGTCCTGAAGGCGCTGGTCGAGCGGTCCGGGGTGGACCCGGCCGCCGTCGAGGACGTGGTCTTCGGCTGCCTGGACACGGTGGGCCCGCAGGCCGGGGACATCGCCCGCACCGCATGGCTGGCGGCGGGGCTGCCAGAGGAAGTGCCGGGCGTCACGGTGGACCGCCAGTGCGGCTCCTCGCAGCAGGCCGTCCACTTCGCGGCGCAGGGCGTGCTCTCCGGGACCCAGGACCTGGTCGTGGCCGGCGGGACCCAGAACATGTCGATGATCCCGATCGCCTTCGCGTCCCGGCAGGCGGCGCAGCCGCTCGGCCTCACGGAGGGCCCGTACGCGGGCAGCGAGGGCTGGCGGGCCCGGTACGGGGACGCGCCGGTGAACCAGTTCCACGGCGCCGAGCTGATCGCGCAGAAGTGGGGCATCACGCGCCGCGCCATGGAGGCATTCGCGCTGCGGTCCCACCAGCGGGCCCTGCGCGCGATCGACGAGGGCCGCTTCGAGCGCGAGACCGTCGCGTACGGGGACGTCCGGGCCGACGAGGGCCCGCGCCGGGACACCACCCTGGAGAAGATGGCGGGCCTGCGGCCGGTGGCCGAGGGCGGCACGATCACGGCGGCCGTCTCCTCGCAGGTCTCGGACGGCGCGGCGGCGATGCTGATCGCCTCCGAGCGGGCCGTCGCCGAACACGGCCTGCGGCCGCGGGCCCGCATCCACCACCTGTCCGTACGCGGCGAGGACCCCATCCGGATGCTGTCGGCGCCGATCCCGGCGACGGCGCACGCGCTGAAGAAGACCGGCATGTCGCTGGACGACATCGACCTCGTGGAGATCAACGAGGCGTTCGCCCCGGTCGTCCTGGCCTGGCTGAAGGAGACCGGCGCCGACCCCGAACGGGTGAACGTCAACGGCGGGGCCATCGCGTTGGGCCATCCGCTGGGCGCCACGGGAGTGAAACTGATGACCACGCTGCTCCACGAGCTGGAGCGGACGGGGGGCCGCTACGGGCTGCAGACCATGTGCGAGGGCGGCGGCCAGGCCAACGTCACCATCATCGAGCGGCTGTAGCGCACGGCCCCGGCGCCGTGGCCGGGGGGTCCGCCCCCGGTCCCGCGCAGGTCGCCCGCGGAAGGGGCTGGGATGCCCGCGCCGAGGTGTGCTAGCTTTAGCAGCGTTGCAGTTGTGGTACCCATGAACTTTATGTGCGCCTGACGGGAATGTTCCTCAGGCGCTTTTATTGTTTTGCCGGACTCTCCGGATGGGGCCCTTTGCCGCCTATTCAGGAGATTCAAAATGGCACTTGGCACCGTGAAGTGGTTCAACTCGGAAAAGGGCTTCGGCTTCATCGAGCAGGACGGTGGCGGTCCGGACGTGTTCGCCCACTACTCGAACATCGCCACCCAGGGCTTCCGTGAGCTCACCGAGGGTCAGCGCGTCTCGTTCGACGTGACCCAGGGCCAGAAGGGCCCCCAGGCGGAGAACATCCTCCCCGCCAACTAAGTACTTCAGCATGCCGGGGTCCGCACCGCGAGGTGCGGGCCCCGGCTTGTCTGCTGTTTCGACCTTTGTTTTACCTGCCGGTTTCAGGAGGGCTTTCTCGCATGACCAGCTCCAGCTCCGCACGACCCAGCCGCCGCCCCACCCGGGGTCGAGGTGCGGCACAGGGACGTCCGAAGGCTGGCGCGGGACGGCAGAAGTCCGCCCCCGTCGCCCGGCCCCAAGAATTCACCATGCCCGAACCTCTGACCCCGGCCCTGCCGCCGGTGGCCGCGTTCGAGGACATGGGCATGCCCGAGGCGCTGCTGAAGACCCTCGCCGCCCAGGGCGTCACCGAGCCGTTCCCGATCCAGTCCGCGACGCTGCCGAACTCGCTCGCCGGCCGTGACCTGCTCGGCCGCGGCCGTACCGGCTCCGGCAAGACGCTGGCCTTCGGCCTGGCGCTGCTGGCCCGTACCACCGGCCGCCGCGCACAGCCGAAGCAGCCGCTCGCGCTGGTCCTCGTACCGACCCGTGAGCTCGCGCAGCAGGTGACCGACGCCCTGGCCCCGTACGCCACGGCCGTCAACCTGCGCATCGCGACCGTCGTCGGCGGCATGTCGATCAACCGGCAGTCGGGCGCGCTGCGCCGCGGCGCCGAGGTGCTCGTCGCCACTCCCGGCCGCCTGAAGGACCTCATCGACCGCGGTGACGCCGACCTCTCGCAGGTCGCGATCACGGTCCTCGACGAGGCCGACCAGATGACCGACATGGGCTTCATGCCGCAGGTCACCGCACTGCTCAAGCAGGTCGAGCCCGAGGGCCAGACCATGCTGTTCTCGGCGACCCTCGACAAGAACATCGACAAGCTCGTCAAGATGTTCCTGCACGACCCGGTCGCCTTCTCCGTCGACCCGTCCGCCGGCGCGGTCAGCACGATGGAGCACCACGTCCTGTACGTCATGGACGAGACCGACAAGAAGGCCGTGGCCACGCGCATAGCCGCTCGCGACGGCCGGGTGATCATGTTCGTGGACACCAAGCGCGGTGTCGACCGCATGGTCAAGAAGCTCCTGGCGGACGGCGTCCGCGCTTCCGGCCTGCACGGCGGCCGCTCGCAGCCGCAGCGCAACCGGACCCTGGACTGGTTCAAGACCGGCGAGGTCACCGCGCTGATCGCCACGAACGTGGCCGCGCGCGGCATCCACATCGACGACCTCGACCTGGTCGTCAACATCGACCCGCCGACCGACCACAAGGACTACCTGCACCGTGGCGGCCGTACCGCCCGCGCCGGCGAGTCCGGCAGCGTGGTCACCCTGGTGCTCCCCGACCAGAAGCGGGACATGTCCCGCCTGATGTCGGACGCCGGGATCTCCCCGCGCACCGCGCAGATCAAGTCCTCCGACGAGGAGCTGTCCCGGCTCACCGGCGCCAAGGAGCCCTCGGGCATCCCCGTGGTCCTCGAGGTGCCGCAGCAGCCGGCCCCGGCGGGCCGGCGCTCCGGCGGCCAGGGCGGCGGCAGCGGCCGTTCCGCGAACCCGCGCCGCCGCTCCGGCGGGTCCTCCGCCGCGCAGGGCGGCGCTGCGCCGGCCGGCGGCGGCGAGGGCCGTTCGCGTCGGGCCCGCTCCGGCGCAGGCCAGGGCGGTGGCGGCCAGACCGGCGCCCGCGGCCAGGGCGGCCAGGGCGCCGCACGCGGTCAGGGTGGCGGCGGCCAGGGCGGTTCCCGCTCCGGCGGTGCTCCGGCCGGCGCGCGTCGCCGCTCGGGCGGCGGGCGTCCCGCGGCGGGGCGCACCAGCTCCTGACACCCGTTGACGAGAAGTCCCGTACGCCGGGCGGCGCGAGGTGCGCCGCCCGGCGTACTGCTGTCCGGCCGATGCCCCGGCTGCCGAGCTAGCGGACCAGCTTCGTCTGGAGTTTCGCGAGCGTCCGCAGGTCCAGGCCGAGGCCGTCCGTGAGGTAGCCGTAGAAGCTGCCGTAGTCGGCGGCCAGTTGTGCGGTCGCCGCGTCCAGGTAGTCCTGGCGGACCTCCTGGAGCGGGATCAGCAGGTCCGGGTTCTGCATCCGCCCGGACTGCTTCAGGCCCGCCCGCACCTGCGCGTCGTACGCGGCGCGGAACGTGTTCGACGCGAGGTAGTCGCGCTCGGCCGTCTCCTCGGGGACGGCCAGGGCGCGCAGCAGGACGTAACTCATCCAGCCCGTCCGGTCCTTGCCCGAGGTGCAGTGGTACAGGAGCGGGTCCTGGCCGCCGTCCGCGATCTCCCGTACCGTCGCCGCGAACTGCGCCCGGTTCTCGGGGCTGGTCACGAAGGTGCGGTAGATGTCGCGCATGTAGGCCTCGGCGCGGCCGCCTCCGAGCATCTGCTCCTGCGTGGCGGGGTCGCCGCTGGAGATCGCGCCGACGAGCGTCCCGTACAGGCCGAGGTCGCTGACGGGGCGGGAGGTGGCGGTGAGCCCCGCGGGCAGCCGGTCGGCGCCGTCGTACCGGAGCTCCATGGGGATGCGGAAATCGACGACCTTCGTGAGGCCGAGACCGGAGACGGTGGTGATGTCTCCTTGCGTCAGCTTGCTGAGCGCGTCGGAGCGGTAGACCAGGCCCTGGCGGACCTGACCGCCGGTCCAGGTGCGGTAGCCGCCCAGGTCGCGGACGTTGACCGCGCCCTGGAGGGGGATCTGGCGAATCGTTTCCGCCTGCTGGTGGTACCGGCCGGCGGCGGTGGCGCCCGCCGCCGGCGCGGCAGAGGCGGCGGAGGCGGCGGGCAGGGTGCCGAGGGCGAGAGCGGAAGCGAGCACCGCGGTCACCAGGCGGATTCGGGCACGGCTCATCGGTGGCGACTCCTGAGGAGGAGAAGGGGGATCACCCTGGTGGTGGCAGGGCGTCGAGCGGGTGCGGGTGCGGGTGCGGGTGCGGGTGCGGACGTGGTGAGTGCGCACGTTCGCCGTGCAGGCGTTCCAGCCGTGCCAGCACGGTGTGTGCCTCGGCCATGACGCGGGCGACGAGCTCCGCACAGGACGGCAGATCCTCGATCACCCCCGCGACCTGGCCCGATGCCATGACGCCGAGGTCCGTACGGCCCTCGACCATGGACGCCTTGAGGAGCATGGGGGTGTTCGCGGCGAGCAGGACCTGGCTCCAGGACAGGTCCTTGCCGTGTTTCATCGCGAGGCCGTCGCGCACCATCTGCGGCCAGGACAGCCCGGAGAGCCTGCGGAAGGCGGCCGCGTGCCGGACCGCCCGGGCCAGCGCCCGGGTACGGCCCGCCCGCTCGAGGGACGCGACCAGCTCGGTGCGCAGCATCCGGTGCGGCAGCCCGTCCACGGCCGTCGTCACGGTGACGTCCTTGACGCCTGCCGCGAGGTACCGGGCCTTGACCGCGTCCGGGACGGTGGAGTCCGAGGTCAGCAGGAAGCGGGTGCCCATGGCGATGCCCGCAGCCCCGTACGACAGCGCGGCGACCAGCCCGCGGCCGTCGTGGAAGCCGCCTGCCGCGACCACCGGGATGTCCACCGCATCGACCACCTGGGGCAGCAGTACCGTCGTGGCCACGTCCCCGGTGTGCCCGCCGCCCTCGCCGCCCTGCACGATCACCGCGTCGGCCCCCCACGCCGCGACCTTCTCGGCGTGCCGCCGGGCCCCGATCGACGGGATCACGACCACACCCGCGTCCTTGAGCTGTGCAATCAGCTCCTTCGACGGCGCGAGCGCGAACGAGGCGACCCGTACGCCCTCGTCGATGATCAGCCGGACGCGCTCGGCGGCGTCCCCCGCGTCCGCGCGGAGGTTGACCCCGAACGGGGCCTCCGTACGGGACCTGACCTCGCGGACCGCCGCACGCAGCTCGTCCACGGTCATCGTGGCCGAGGCCAGGATGCCGAGGGCGCCCGCGTTGGCGGCGCCCGAGACCAGCCGGGGCCCGGCCACCCAGCCCATGCCCGTCTGCACGATCGGGTGCTCGACACCGACCAGTTCCGTGAACGGCGTCCGCATCGACATCGACATCGCCATCGCCTCAGACCCGCACTTCCCGGTCGCGCAGCCCCTTCGGGTCGATCACCTCGCGGATCAGCCGCAGCTCGTCGGCGGTCGGCTCCCGCGTGTACGGGACCTCGCCGTCTGCGGAGTCGACCGCCAGGTCGAACCCGGTGGCCGCCCGGACCTGTTCGACGGTGACGCCCGGATGGAGCGAGGCCAGGCGCATCGAGTGGTCCGGGCCGGCGAAATCGAAGACGCCGAGATCGCTGACCACCCGCGGGAGCCGGTGGAAGCGGGTCACCCCGGCCGCCTCCGCCCGGTCGTAGCCCACCCCGCTCACCATGTCGACGCGCTCGACGAACACCCGCGGGGAATGCTTCGGCACCCAGTAACTCACCGGATTGTTCAGGGTGTTGACCGGCGCTCCGCGCACCCCGAGGAGCTGGCGGGCCGGCCGGGCCCAGTCGCCGATGCAGGAGATGTTCTGGTTGCCGAACCGGTCGATCTGGCTGGCGCCCATCATCACGTGCCGCCGCCCGCCGGTGACCATCGTGAGGTGGCGGCGGTACGGGAGCCAGCCCTCGGCCTCGCCGCCGAGGCCGACGAGCAGGGCCTCCCCGTCGGTCAGGAGCAGGTCGGGGGAGAAGGTCCGCTTCGCCAGCCGGGCCCCGAACGACGGGATCAGGCCCATCGGGCTGGCGAGCACCTCGCCGTTGCCGCGCCAGGCCTCGGCGCAGGCGATCACGCAGTACTCCGCCCGGGAGGCGGCCGTCGCTGTGCTCACTTCTGCTCCTCGTGCCAGGCCTGGACGGCCGACTGGTAGGCGTGCTCGCTGCCGCCGGACAGGAAGCGGGCGGAGAACTCCGGCCAGGGGGTGGTCGCGTACAGCTTCTGGAAGGCCTCGTCGCGCCCGTGGTCGGGGACGCAGGAGGTGAAGTGCGCCCCGTTCGGGGTCTCGACGACGCCCGTGACGGAGTGCCGGCTGACCAGCAGGGACTGCGGGGGGCCGGCCTTGGAGAGCTCGGCGGTCTCCACGAGCAGTTCGCAGGAGAGGTACGCGGCGTCGGCGGCCTCGCAGAACAGGTCGTCGAAGTACGGGTCCGGACCCAGGTACTGGCCGTTGCCGAGGCGGTCGGCGCGGTTGAGGTGGACCAGCGCGGCGTCCATGCGCAGGGCGGGGACGGCGACGAGCTCCTCGCCGTCGGCGTAGGGGGAGGTGACGGTGCGCAGCTCGGGGTTGACCCGCATGACGTCGGATCCGAGGCCGGCGCGGACGGGGAGGAAGGGGAGCCGGTTCGCGGCGGCGTGCAGGCCCCACATGAACATGGCCTCGTCGAGCTCGGTGAGGGTGAAGGCGCCGCTCTCGCGGGCCGCCCGGAAATGCGGCTCCAGCGGGATGGTGTCGAGGGTGGCGAAGGGCGCGACGAGCCTGCGGATCCGGCCGGCTGCCGCGAGCAGGCCGACGTCGGGGCCGCCGTACGAGATCACGGTGAGATCGGTGATCTCGGAACGGAGCAGTGCCCGCACCAGGGCCATGGGCTTGCGCCGCGACCCCCAGCCGCCGATGCCCAGGGTCATCCCGCTGCGCAGCTGCCCGACCACCTCTTCGGGGGTCATCGTCTTGTCGGTCATGAGCGCTCCTTCCCTGCAAGCTCTCCCTCTGCGGGCTCTCCGAAGGTGTCGCGGACCCGGTCGGCGACCCCGCTGAGGTTGGCCTCGAAGGTGAACCCCTGCTCGAAGCGGTAGCTGCGCCGTACGTCGACGGGGTCGATGCCGTTGATGGCGGCCTTGGCCAGCCGGATCAGGTAGCCGTCCTTCCGGGCGATCTCGGCGGCGAGTTCGAGGGCCGCCGCCCGCAGCTCCGCACGCGGCACCACCCGCCACACCGAGCCGTGCGCGTGCAGTTCGGCGGCGGTGGCGGTGCGCGAGGTGTAGTAGAGGGCGCGCATCAGGTGCTGGGGGACCAGGCGGGCCAGGTGGGTGGCGGCGCCGAGGGCGCCCCGGTCGAGCTCCGGCAGCCCGAAGGTCGCGTCCTCGCTCGCCACGATCGCGTCGGCGTTGCCGACGAGGCCGATGCCGCCGCCCAGGCAGAAGCCGTGGACGGCCGCGACGACCGGCACCTCGCACTCGTAGACGGCGGCGAAGGCCTCGTAGCAGCCGCGGTTCGCGCCGATGAGCGCGGCGTGGCCGGCGTCGCGCTGCATCTCCTTGATGTCGACGCCGGCGTTGAAGCCGCGGCCCTCGGCGGCGAGCACGACGCACCGGGTCTCCGGGTCGCGGCCGGCCGCGCGCAGGGCGCCGGCGAGGTCGTACCAGCCCTGCACGGGAAGCGCGTTGACGGGTGGGAAGTCGACGGTGACCAGTGCGATGCCCTTGCCGGGGCTTGAGGTGGAGACACCCATGAGAGGATCAGCTACCTTTCCACCAAACATTTGTTAGGTGAGGAAGGTAGCAGCCCATGGAGCTCGACGGGAGGGTTGTCGTCGTCACCGGCGGAACCCGCGGCGTCGGCGCCGGCATCGCCCGGTCGTTCCTCGAGGCGGGCGCGCAGGTCGTCGTCTGCGCGCGCCGCCCGCCGCCCGAAGCGGTGTGCGCGGGCGGGCGCACCGCCTCGTTCACCGCGCTGGACCTGCGCGATCCGGCCGCCGTACAGGAGTTCTTCGATGCGCTCGGGCGCCGGTACGGGCGGCTCGACTGTCTGGTGAACAACGCGGGCGGAACCCCGTACCGGCTGCTGGGGGAGGGCGGGGCGCAGCGGCACGCGCGGGTCGTCGAGCTGAACCTGGTGGCGCCGATGACGGCCTCGCTGGCGGCGTACCCGCTGCTGCGCGAGGCGCACGGCTCGGTGGTGATGATCGGCAGCGTCAGCGGGACCCGGCCCTCGCCCGGGACGGCCGCGTACGGGGCGGCGAAGGCGGGGCTGGAGAGCCTGGCCCGGTCCATGGCCGTGGAATGGGCGCCCGAGGTACGGGTGAACTCGCTCGTGCTGGGCATGGTGCGGACCGAGCTCGCGCACCTGCACTACGGGGACGAGGCGGGGATCGCGGCCGTGGGCGCGACGGTCCCGCTCGGCAGGCTGGCGGAGCCCGCGGACGTCGGGGCGGCGGCGGTGTTTCTGGCCTCCGGCCGGGCGGGGTACGTCAGCGGGGCGAGCCTGCTCGTGCACGGGGGCGGGGAGCGCCCGGCATTTCTGGATGCGGCAACGGTCAACAAGGAGAGTTGAGATGGGACTTGCCGAGGGTCGTGTGGTCATCGTGACGGGCGCGGGGCGGGGGCTGGGCCGGGCCCACGCACTGGCCTTCGCGGCGGAGGGGGCGAAGGTCGTCGTCAACGACCTGGGCGTGGGACTCGACGGGCAGCCGGGGGAGGACAGTCCGGCCGGGCAGGTGGTCGCGGAGATCCGGGCACTGGGCGGCGAGGCGGTGGCGCACGGCAAGGACATCGCGTCGCCCGAGGGCGCGTCCTCGCTGGTCGGGGCGGCCCTGTCGGCGTTCGGCCGGCTGGACACGCTGGTCAACAACGCCGGGTTCCTGCGGGACCGGATGCTGGTGAACCTGGAGGAGGCGGACTGGGACGCGGTGATGCGGGTGCACCTGAAGGGGCACTTCCTGCCGCTGAAGTACGCCGCGGCGCACTGGCGGGCCGAGGCGAAGGCGGGCCGTCCGGTGGCGGCGCGGGTCGTCAACACCTCCTCGGGGGCGGGGTTGCTGGGCTCGGTCGGGCAGGGCAACTACAGCGCGGCCAAGGCCGGAATCCTCGGCATGACGCTGGTCGCGGCGGCGGAGATGGGCCGGTACGGGGTCCAGGTCAACGCGATCGCCCCGGCGGCGCGGACGCGGATGACGGAGCAGACGTTCGCCGAGACGATGGCGGCGCCGGGAGAGGGCGCCTTCGACGCGATGGCCCCGGAGAACGTGTCGCCGCTGGTGGTGTGGCTGGGCTCGGACGCCTCGGCGGGGGTCACGGGCCGGGTCTTCGAGGCGGAGGGCGGCCGGATCACGGTGATGGAGGGCTGGCGTCCCGGCCCGACGGCGGACCGCGGGGCCCGCTGGACCCCGGCCGAGGCGGGGGAGACGGCGACGAAACTCCTCGCGGAATCCGAGCCCCCGCACCCGGTCTACGGAGCCGAGTAGCCGGGGCGCCGGGTCAGGACTCCGACAGGCGGGCCGCCGCGCGCAGTTGGCGGGCGTTGGAGCCCTGCAGGAAGCGGATCACCGTCTCCAGCTCCGCCGTCGTGAACTCCTCGCACAGCTCCGCGACCTCACGGGCCCAGTCCTCGAACACCGGCCGGATCTCGGCCAGCCGCTCCGGCAGCGCCTCCACCAGGACCCGCCGCTTGTCCGTCGGGTGCTTGACCCGGCGGACACAGCCCTTGCGCTCCAGCCGGTCGACCAGGCCCGTCACCGAGGCCGGGGCCAGTCCCGAGTGCTGGGACAGCTCCTTCGCCGTGAGCGGGCCGCGCCGCATGAGCAGGTCCAGGGTCTTCGTCTCGGTGGCGCTGAGCCCCTGCTTGGCGGCGGCCGCCTCGTGGAACACCACGGTCGCCGCGCTCGTCTCGCGGCCCGTGCGGTTCAGCTCGGCCAGTACCGCTTCCCGGCGGGGGTCCGTCTCGTCGTTCATGGCATCCACCGTACCAAGTGTTTAGTTCGGGCGAACGAAAGAGTTGCGATCACGCGCGCCTCCGTGTCAATCTTTCGTTCGTCCGAACGAAATACTTTGGAGCCCGCCATGCCCTCGCCCTCGCCCGTCCCCCCGCCGGCGCACGCGCCCGCGCCCGTGCCCGCGTCCGTGCCTTCGGCACCCCATCCACGCCGCTGGGCCGCCGCCGTCGTCATGATGGTCGCCGCGCTCATGGACCTGCTCGACGTGACCATCGTCAACGTCGCCATCCCCTCCATCGGCCGCGACCTGCACGCCTCGCAGAGCGCCCTGCAGTGGCTCGTCTCCGCCTACCTCCTCGGCTTCGCCGCCACCCTGATCGTCTCCGGGCACCTCGGCGACCGGTACGGCCGCAAGGCCCTCTTCCTCGCCGGGACCGCCGGCTTCGGGCTCGCCAGCCTCGGCTGCGGCATCGCCCAGAGCCCCGGCCAGCTGATCGCCGCCCGCGCCGTGCAGGGCGTCATGGCCGCCCTGCTGATGCCCCAGGTGCTCGGCTCCTTCCGCACCCTGTTCCAGGGCAAGGAGCGCGGCGCCGTCTTCGGGATGTACGGGGCCGTCGCCGGCTTCGCCTCCGCCGTCGGACTGCTGCTCGGCGGCCTGCTCACCGACGCCGACCTGTTCGGCTGGGGCTGGCGGTCCATCTTCCTCGTCAACGTGCCCGTCGCCCTGGCCGCCAGCGTGGGCGGAGCCGTCCTGGTCCCCGCCACCCGCGAACGCGGCGCCGGCCGCCCCGACCTGGCCGGCAGCCTGGTCCTCGCCGGCGCCCTGATCGCCGTCGTGCTGCCGCTCGTCCAGGGCGAGGCGGGCGGCTGGCCGCTGTGGGGCTGGCTGTGCCTGGCCGCCGGGGTCCTCGCCGTCATCGGCCTCGGTGTCCTCGAAGCCCGCCGGCGCGGGACGGCGACCGTACCGCTGCTGCCCGCCCGCGCCTTCCGGCTCCCCGCCTTCTCCGTCGGCCTCGCCGTCCAACTGCTCTTCGCCGTCGGCATGCAGGGCTTCTTCCTGGTCTTCGCGATCTGGCTGCAGGGCGGCGAGGGCTACACCCCGATGCAGGCCGGCGTGCTCACCGTCGCCTTCTCCGTCGGCGGCTTCCTGACCGCCCCCGTCGCCGACACCCTCGCCGTCCGCTTCGGCCGCCTCGTGCTCGCTGCCGGCGCGCTGCTCATGGCAGGCGGCTTCGCCGGGGTCTGGTACGCCGTCTCCGCCTCCACCGCCGCGCACACCGGGGCCTGGCCGCTCGTCCCCGGCCTGCTCGTCGCAGGCGCCGGACTCGGCTTCCTGGTCGTACCGCTGGTCAACGTCGTCCTGTCCGCCGTCCCCGCCGACATCGCGGGCGGAGCCTCCGGAATCTTCTCCACCGCCCAGCAGTTCGGCGGAGCCCTGGGCGCGGCCGTCATCGGCAGCGTCTTCTTCGACGCCCTCGCCGACGGTGGCCCCACGCACGCACTGACCACCGCCATGCCCTGGGTGACCGCCGGATTCCTGCTCAGCGCCGTACTCTGCCTGGCCCTGCCGCGCACGGCGGTGTCCCCCGCACCGGCGCCCTCGGACGCCGAACCGGTCCCGGCGTAACCGCTGCCGGGGGAGCGGCGGAGCGAAGGCCCGGACGGGTCCGGCACAGGGAACGGCCCCGGCCCCCTGGCGGGGGGGTCGGGGCCGGATCCTTCACTCGTGCGATGGGATAGGACTACCCACCCCGGCCATGACTTGAACCGCTCTCAGCCGACATCTTGGCCCTCGTCCGCGCCGCGTTCGCCGGGCCCCGGCTGCGGTCAGGTGTCGCAGTCCAGCACCGTGCGGCACAGCCCGCAGCGGGCGCGCACCGGCCCGCGCACCGGCAGCCGCAACCGCTGCCCGCACACCGGGCACGGGAAGCTGACCCGCGTCCCCGCCGGGTGCTCCTCGAAGACGTACGAGGCCCCCGGAGCGGCGGAGCCCGCCCGCCGGTCCCGGGCGTAGCGGCGCCGCTGCGCCCGGTCCGCGGCGGCGAGGGGGGCCCGGCGCAGCTCCCGCCCGGCGAGCTCGCGGCCGCGCACGTACGCCTCGTACGCCTGGGGGCTGGTGAACCAGGTGGACGGGTCCTCGCCCCCGCCGGGCAGGAGGGCGCGCCGGGCGAGGACATAGCCGAACTCCTCGGGGGTGAGGTAGCCGAGCTTCTGGTGGGTGAGCTCGTCCTCGCGGTAGGCGTCGAGGAGCAGCCAGCCGACGCCGAGGTAGGCGGCGGCGGTGTCGGTGAGGACCTCGTTGTCGGCGGTGGTGGGGAAGCGCAGGTCAAGCCGGTGCAGCAGGACGTGCGTGACCTCGTGGGCCAGGGCGGCGGCCAGATCGCGGCGGTGGGTGCGGAAGCGGTCGTTGACCTCGATGAAGTACTCGGGCCCCGAGGCCAGTTCCACGGTGGCGGCCTCCTCCATCGCCCGGAAGCAGACCACCATCCGGGCATCGGGCAGACGCAGCGCGCGCACGATCGCGGAGGCGACGCGGTGCGCGCCGAGGTGGAGGTCGTCGTCGGCGGTGAAGGCGGCGTCGGCGGGCGCGAAGCTCGTGTCGTAGGCCCGGATCCCCTCGTAGGAGAGCCGCCGGAACAGTGCGGTGATCGCGGCGCGGACGGTGTCGAGACGGGGGAATCCGTGCTCGACGGGGCTGCCGGACCGGCTGATGCGCGTCATGGCGCTCTCCGCGCCGCACAGCGTCCCGCAGGTTGTCCGAAAATGCGTTCTTGATGTCCGGTGAGAGGCGGGTGTGACATGTACGTGTCATTCACCCGATGACGTGCACGGCCCAACCCCCCACGAAAGGCAGTGTGTTGACCTTGTCCACCCTTGCCGCACTCATCAAGCGCACCCTCGCCGTCGGCGCCGTCGCCCTCGCCGCCGTCAGCCTCCAGCCCGCCGCCGCCAGCGCCTCCCAGGCCCCCGTCGTCGGCGGCACCCGCGCCGCCCAGGGCGAGTTCCCCTTCATGGTCCGCCTCTCCATGGGCTGCGGCGGCGCCCTCTACACCCAGCAGATCGTGCTCACCGCAGCCCACTGCGTCAGCGGCTCCGGCAACAACACCTCCATCACCGCCACCGCCGGAGTCGTCGACCTCAACAGCTCCAGCGCCATCAAGGTCAAATCCACCAAGGTCCTCCAGGCCCCCGGCTACAACGGCAAGGGCAAGGACTGGGCCCTCATCAAGCTCGCCAAGCCCATCAACCTGCCCACCCTCAAGATCGCCGACACCAAGGCCTTCGACAACGGAACCTTCACCGTCGCCGGCTGGGGCGCCACCCGCGAAGGCGGCGGCCAGCAGCGCTACCTGATGAAGGCCACCGTGCCGTTCGTCTCCGACGCCAGCTGCCAGAGCTCGTACGGCAACGACCTCGTCCCCAGCGAGGAGATCTGCGCCGGGCTGCCCCAGGGCGGCGTCGACACCTGTCAGGGCGACTCCGGCGGCCCCATGTTCCGCCGCGACAACAACAACGCCTGGATCCAGGTCGGCATAGTCAGCTGGGGCGAGGGCTGTGCCCGGCCCAACTTCCCCGGCGTCTACACCGAGGTCTCCACCTTCGCCACGGCCATCAAGAACGCGGCCGCGACCCTCTGAGCCCCCTGCCCCGTCCTTCCGGCCGAGTACACCCGGTACACCCGGGCCGGAAGGGCGGGGCGCGGCGCACCGTACGTCCGCAAGGCCGGCCGGAGCGGCACGCGGCCGGGGCACCGCCGCCCCGGCGCCGCCCGCTCGCGGGCCCGCGCGCCCGCCGGTCCCACGGGAGAGCGGCCTCGGGGTCACCCGGCGGCTCGCAGGCCGGGACGGTCCGCGCATCGTGATCGTCACCACCTCCGACCTCGACGAGTACGTCCACGCCGCGCTCCACGCAGGAGCATCCGGCTTCCTCCTGAAAGACGCCAGCCCCGCGATGCTGGTTGAGGCGGCCCGCGCGGCGGCCGTCGGAGCCTCCCTCGTCTCACCCGCCACCCTCACCGCCGGCGCGGCTCCCGGAGGAGGCCGGCTGGTCACAGCCGTACTCCCCCTCTGACCGGCCGACACCGGACCCGTCCGTCTCACGGACCGACTCGCCCGGGAACCACACGCGAACGCCACGTATTCTCGGGAACCATGAACAACAGCGCCCCCGACGAAGCCGCCGCGACCGGCGCAATCGACGAGAACGTCACCGCCGAGCTGGCCCGCCTGCGCGACAGCATCGACAACATCGACGCCGCCGTCGTCCACATGCTCGCCGAGCGTTTCAAGTGCACCCAGCAGGTCGGCCACCTCAAGGCCAAGCACCAGCTGCCCCCGGCCGACCCGACCCGCGAGGCCAGCCAGATCGCCCGGCTCCGCGAGCTCGCAGAGAACGCCAAACTCGACCCCGCGTTCGCCGAGAAGCTCCTCAACTTCATCATCGCCGAGGTCATCCGCCACCACGAGACGATCGCTGCGGGCGAAGAGTAGGCCGGAGCAGACGACCGGGGCCCACCCTTCGGGCAGCATGGGCCCCATGTCCGCACTGACGCGCAACGAAGCGCAGCTCCGAGCACAGCTCCTCGACGTCCACCACTACGCCGTCACCCTCGACCTCACCGGCGGCGACGACACCTTCGAGTCCACGACCGTCATCCGGTTCACCGCCCGCACCGCCGCGGACACCTTCGTGGAGCTGAAACCGGACGAACTGCACTCCGCCGAACTCGACGGCAGCCCCCTCGACCCGGACACCCTCGCCGACAACCGCCTCCCCCTCATCGGCCTCGGCGAAGGCCCCCACGAGCTGCGCATCGCCACCCGCATGCGCTACTCCCGCACCGGCGAAGGCCTCCACCGCTTCACCGACCCCGCGGACGGCGAGGCGTACGTCTACACCCAGATGTTCATGGACGACATCCAGCGCGTCTTCCCGGCCTTCGACCAGCCCGACCTCAAGGCCGTCTTCGAGTTCACCGTCACCGCCCCCGCCCACTGGACCGTCCTCGCCAACGGCATCACCGAGCGCACCGGCAACCGCGACACGGACGGCGCCGGCATCTGGAAGTCCGCCCCCACCCCCGTCATCTCCACCTACCTCGCCGCCGTCGCCGCCGGCCCCTGGCACAGCATCCGCACCGAACACGCCGGACTCCCCTTCGGCATCCACTGCCGGCAGTCCCTCGCCCCCCACCTCGACGCCGACGCCGAGGAAATCCTGTCCGTCACCACCGACTGCTACGACCGCTACCACGAGAAGTTCTCCGAGCCCTACCCCTTCGACTCCTACGACCAGGCCTTCGTCCCCGAGTTCAACGCCGGCGCCATGGAAAACCCCGGCCTGGTCACCTTCCGCGACGAATTCGTCTTCCGCTCCGCCGTCACCGACACCGAACGCCAGACCCGCGCCATGGTCATCGCCCACGAGATGGCCCACATGTGGTTCGGCGACCTCGTCACCCTGCGCTGGTGGGACGACATCTGGCTGAACGAGTCGTTCGCCGAGTACATGGGCTACCAGACCCTCACCGAAGCCACCCGCTTCACCGGCACCTGGACCGAATTCGGCGTCAACCGCAAATCCTGGGGCTACGACGCCGACCAGCGGCCCACCACCCACCCCGTCGCCCCCGACCCCGACGCGGTACCCGACACCGCCAGCGCCCTCCTCAACTTCGACGGCATCTCCTACGCCAAGGGCGCCTCCGCGCTGCGCCAACTCGTCGCCTGGCTCGGCGAAAAGGACTTCCTCGCCGGCATCAACACCCACTTCACCCGCCACAGGTTCGCCAACGCCTCACTCGCCGACTTCGTCGAATCCCTCGCCGCCCACACCGACCGCGACGTCCACGCCTGGGCCGACATCTGGCTGCGCACCACCGGCATCGACACCCTCACCCCCCACATCGAGGAGAGCCACGGCGGCTGGACCCTCACCGTCGACCACCACGGCACCCGCCCCCACCACATCGCCGTCGGCCTCTACGACCGCGACCCCGACAACACCCTCGAGCCGCGCGAACTCCTCACCATCGACGTCCCCTCCGACGAGATCGTCTCCGTCAGCGGCCCCCGCCCGGCCCTCCTCCTCCTCAACGACGGCGACCTCAGCTACGCCAAGGTCCGCCTCGACGACACCTCCCTCGAAACCGCCCTGCGCAAGCTGTCCGCCATCCCCGGCCCCCTCACCCGGGCCGTCGTCTGGAACTCCCTGCGCGACATGGTCCGCGACGGCGAACTCGAACCCGCCGCCTACCTGGCCACCGCCGGCGCACACCTGCCCGAGGAAGCCGACCTGGCCGTCGTCCAGGGCGTCCTCGCCTTCGCCCGCCACCACATCGCCGACCGCTACCTCGCCCCCGAACACCGCGCCGAGGCCCTCGCCACCCTCACCCTCACCGCCCGCGGCCTGCTGCGCCGCACCGAGGACGGCTCCGACCCCGGGCTGCGGCTCGCGGCCGTACGCGCGCTCATCGACGCCGCCACCCAGCCCGACACCCTCGCCGCCTGGCTCGAGGACGACACCGTGCCCGGCGGCCCCGAACTCGACCCCGAACTGCGCTGGCGCATCCTCGCCCGGCTGTCCGTCCTCGGCGCCGTCGGCGAGCGCGAGATCGACGCCGCCCTCGCAGCCGACCCCAGCGCCACCGGCGAGGAAGGCGCCGCCCGCTGCCGCGCCGCACTCCCGACCGCCGAGGCCAAGGCCGCCGCCTGGGAGCGCCTCTTCCACGACGACTCCCTCTCCAACTACCTCTTCAGCGCCACCGCCCAGGGCTTCTGGCAGCCCGAACAGGCCGACCTCGTACGGGACTACGTCCCCCGCTTCTACACCGACGCCATCGCCCTCGGCGCCCGCCGCGGCCCCGCCATCGCCGAAGCCGCCGGCCGCTACGCCTTCCCCGGCCACGCCGTGGACGAGGACAACCTCGAAGCCGGCCACACCGCCCTCGCCGACCCGTCCATCGTCCCCGCACTGCGCCGCAAGCTCGTCGACCAGCTCGACGACCTGTCCCGCGCCCTCCGCGTCCGCGCCTCCTGACACCCCCGGCGCGCCGCTTCCCCGGCCGCCGCCCCCGCCGACACCGGCCGGGGGCGGCGGCCGGAGGCATTCCCGGCCCCGTTCCCGGCCTCGTTCCCCGGCCTCGTTCCCCGGCCTCGTTCCCCGGCCCCGTTCCCGGGCCGCGGGCCCGCCGTCGCCCCGCGGACACCAACGTTCGGACAAACCCCGGCGGTTACCCCATTCGGGTCTGATCGTTGTACACGTCGGGCCACCCGGCTGTCACCGCAGCAGCGCCCGGCGCCAGGCACCCCACGACTGGGCCGGCACCCTGCCGCAGACCCCGTTCCCGTGAGGACACCGCATGACCGCGCCGCCCGGCACCCCGCCGCCCCCACCGCACGCGCTCGCCGGCGGCCGCCCCGGCGCCGAAGCCCTGCGGCCCCTCCTCGACACCGTCCTCGAAGCCCTCCACACCGGAGCCCAGGAGCGCGGCGGGCCGATTCCGGCCGGCGGCCCCGACGCCCTTGCGGCCCGCGTCGCCGCCGCACTGGGCGACGTACTCCCCGAAAAGGGCCACGGCGATCACGAGGCGCTCCGGACCCTCGTGCACACCCTCGCCGCCGGCGCCGCCGACCCCGCCGACCCCCTGTGCGCGGCCCACCTCCACGGCCCGCCCCTCGCCGTCGCAGCCGCCGCCGACCTCGCCGCCTCCGCCCTCAACCCCTCCCTCGACTCCTGGGACCAGGCGCCCGCCGCCTCCGCGATCGAAGCCCTCCTCACCCGCACCCTCGCCGCCGAGTTCTTCGACACCCCCCACCCCGACGCCCTCGTCACCACCGGCGGCACCGAAGCCAACCAACTCGCCCTGCTCCTCGCCCGCGAACGCCACGGACCCGGCCTGACCGTCCTCCACGGAGCCAACGCCCACCATTCCGTCCCCCGCGCCGCGTGGCTCCTCGGCCTGCCGCCCGCCCGCGCCCTCCCCACCCCCGCCGGCACCCTCGACCCCGCCCGCCTCGCCGAAGCCCTCGCCGCCACCCCCGGGCCCGTCCTCGTCACCGCCACCGCCGGCACCACCGACGCCGGCCTCATCGACCCCCTCGACCCCATCGCCGACCGGTGCGCCCAGTACGGCGCCGACCTCCACATCGACGCCGCGTACGGGGGACTGCTCGCCCTCAGCCCCCGCCACCGCCCCGCCCTCACCGGCTTGCAACGCGCCCGGTCGATCACCATCGACCTGCACAAACTCGGCTGGCAACCCGTCGCCGCAGGCCTCCTCGCGGTCCCCGACACCGCCCTGCTGGCCCCCCTCGCCCACCAGGCCGACTACCTCAACGCCACCGACGACACCGAAGCCGGCCTCCCCGACCTCCTCGGCCGCTCCCTGCGCACCACCCGCCGCCCCGACGCCCTCAAGATCGCCGCCACCCTGCGCTCACTGGGCCGCGACGGCCTCGCCCACCTCATCGACCGCACCTGCGAACTCGCCCACCACCTCGCCCGCCTCCTCGACGCACACCCCCGCTTCGAACTCCACGCACCCCCCACCATCAGCACCGTTCTCTTCCGCCCCACCCACACCGACGACACCCACCTCGCCGCCCTGCGCCGCACCCTCCTCCTCGGCGGCCACGCCGTACTCGGCCGCGCCACCGCCGACGGCCGCCTCTGGCTCAAAGCCACCCTGCTCAACCCCCACACCACAGCGCGGGACCTGGACACCCTCATCACCCTCCTGGAAGGCAGCACCCACCGATGACCGCCCAGCTCGATGCACCCCACGACCTCGTCGGAATCGGCATCGGCCCCTTCAACCTGTCCCTCGCCGCCCTCGCCCACGGCCTCCCCCACCAAGGCGCAGGCGAACTCGCCACCGCCTTCTACGACCAGTGCCACGACTTCCGCTGGCACCCCGGACTCCTCATCGACGGCACCACCCTCCAGGTCCCCTTCCTCGCCGACCTCGTCACCCTCGCCGACCCCACCAGCCCCTGGACCTTCCTCAACTACCTCCGGCACAAGGAACGGCTCTTCCCCTTCTACTTCGCCGAGCAGTTCCACATCCAGCGCGCCGAATACGACGCCTACTGCCGCTGGGTCGCAGGCCGCCTGCCCGGACTCCACTTCGGCCACCAGGTCGACGCCGTCCGCTGGAACCCCGAACGCGACCTCTTCGAAGTCGACCACACCCAGCTCGACACCGACGGCGAAGCCGAAGCCCTCGGCCGCACCTACACCCGCAACCTCGCCCTCGGCATCGGCACCGCCCCCTACGTCCCCGAACCCCTGCGCCCCCTCGCCGAAGCCCCCACCGTCCCCGTCATCCACTCCGCCGACTACCTCGACAACCGCCTGCGCATCCTCGGCGCCGACCACGTCACCGTCATCGGATCAGGCCAGTCCGGAGCCGAGGTCTTCCTCGACCTGCTCCGTTCCCGCCCCGCCGGCCGCGAACGCCTCACCTGGCTCGCCCGCACCCCCTCCTTCGCCCCCATGGAGTACTCCAAGCTCGGCCTCGAACACTTCACCCCCGACTACACCCGCTACTTCCACGCCCTGCCCGAACCCGTACGCGACCAGCTCGTCCCCGCCCAATGGCAACTCCACAAGGGCATCGACGCCACCACCATCACCGCCATCCACGAAGAGCTCTACCGCCGCACCCTCCACGGCGGCTGGCCCGACGCCGTCCTCACCCCCGGAGTCAGCGTCCGCACCGCCGGCCGCGTCGCCACCACCAAGGTCGAACTCCACCTCGAACACACCCAGCAGGGCACCCGCTCCCGCCTCACCACCGACGCCGTCGTCCTCGCCACCGGCTACAAGGAACGCCCCCTCACCAGCCTCCTCGCAGGACTCGACCCCTACCTGCGCAAGGACTCCTCCGGCCGCCCCCGCATCGACGAACGCCACCGCATGCTCCTCGACCCCTCCGTCACCGGCAGCGTCTTCGTCCAGAACGGCGAACGGCACACCCACGGCGTCGGAGCCCCCGACCTCGGCCTCGCCGCCTGGCGCAGCGCCGCCATCCTCAACACCCTCACCGGCAAGGAGCCCTACCCCCAGCCCGCCCGCACCGCCTTCACCACCTTCGGCCTCGAACAGCGGGAGCACACCCGCCCCCGCCCTGCGGGCGAACTCCGCCCCCTCGTCGACCACCCCTGAGAGGTCCTGCCGTCCGGTGATCGAGCCCCGCCCCCGCACGCCTCGAGGGGCGGGAACATTACCCGTACAACTATCCGCACAGGCCGAACGTCTCTTCTGGCGAAGAAACGTTTCCAGGGGGTTTTGTCTGTGAAGTTTTCCCGGATCGCCGCAGCGGTCACCACCGCTGCCCTTGCTCCGGCCGTCCTCATCGCGTCGCCGGCGTTCGCCGCCGGCCCCGACGCCCCGGCCGCAGGCCACCAGCCGGCACCGACCATGCCGGACCAGCCCGCGCCCGACCAGCCCGCGCCCGACCAGGCCGAAGAGGACCGCAAGACCATCCTCGCGATCATCGCCCACCCGATGGCCAGCGAGTTCATGAAGGAAGCCGGCCGCAAGGCCATCGCCGACGGCCCACAGGCCATGCGGAAGTTCATCGAAGTCGACCAGCACAAGATCCGTATCGACGACTACCGCATCGCCATCCTCCGTCTCCTCGCCCACGCGGGCCCCGGCCTGAAGGAGGGCATCAACAAGGTCCTCAGCAGCGGAAACGACATCGAAAAGCTGCGCCACTTCTACGACGTGACCCAGCACGAGCTGCGCGACGACGACAACAAGGTCGAGATCTCCCGGCTGATCGGCACCGGCGGCCCCGCCGTGAAGGAAGCCGGCAAGAAGGCACTGCGGGGCACCCCCGCCGACCGCGCGGAGTTCCTTAAGACCGGCCGTTTCCTCGCCCAGGCCTCCGACGACCTGGTCGAACTGGCCCGGATCGACGAAAGCTGGGACGGCCCGATCCTCAGCGAGGCGATCAGCAAGCTCATGAGCGGATCGCCCACCCCGGCCGAGCTGCGCCACTTCCTGGAAGTGACCCAGTACGAGCTGCGCGACCAGGACAACCGCGTCGCCATCGCCAAGATCATCGACGGCGGCGGTCCGGAACTCGTCAAGGCGGGCCGCGCCGCGCTCGCGGGCACCGCCGCCGACCGGACCGAGTTCCTCAAGACGGGCCAGCACGAGGCCCGCGCCAAGGACCAGGCGGCCAAGGACAAGGCGGCCAAGGACAAGCCCGCCCCCGGCAAGGACGGCCAGGAACAGGGCAACGGCTCCGGCACGGGCTCCGGTACCGGCGCCGCGACCACCGGCAACACGGCCACCACCGCCCAGGGCCACAACGGCGCACCCCTCGCCACCACGGGCGCGGGAGACAACACGACCCTGATCGCAGGCGGCGCGGGCACCGCGCTCATCGCCGGCGCCGGACTGCTGCTCGCCGCCCGGATGCGCCGCGCCGGCGCGGAAGGCTGACCGGACCCGCACCACCAAGGGTGGCCGGCCGCCGCACACCACGGCCGGCCACCCCGTCCGGCCACCCCGTCCGGACTAGAACACCGGAGTCCCGGCCCGGGTCAGCCGCCAGTCCACCGACGCGAACTGCGCCGGGTCGATCGTCCCCTTCGCCTTCACCCACTGGATGATCGTGTTACGGATCTCCTCCGAATTCGCCCACAGCTGCTTCGCCCGCGGCACGTGCGGGAAGTTCCCGCCACCCGACGCCCGGTAGTTGTTCACCGCCAGCACGAACTCCGCAGCCGGATCCACCGCCTTCCCCTGGAACGACAGCCCCGAGATCCGCGAACCCACCGGCTGCGCGATGTCGATGTCGTACGCCAGCCCGTACACCGCGTCGTAGTTGTAGTCCGGGATGCTCTCGGAGTTCGTCAGCTTCGCCGGGTCCACCGGAGCACCCGGCGCCGTCTGCACGTAGTATCGCGCCGAGTACTCCAGGTAGTCCTTCAGCTGCGCCCCCGTCAGCAGCCGCGCCTCCATCGTGTTCTCGAACGGGTACAGCCCCGCCGCATCCCTGATCGTCACCTGCCCGGCCGGAATCGACGCCGTACGCGAGAAGCACGACGCCTGCGACAGCACCGGCAGCGCCGCCCACTGCGTACCCGCCAGCGCCCCCTTCACCGTGTCCGCCTGCACACGGTTGATCAGATCGATGATCGCGACGTCCTTGACCGGCCCCTCCGCCGAAGACATCGACTGCGTGGACGTACCGATCACCTGGTTCACGTACGCCACGACCTTGCGGTGCTCGTCCGACAGCAGCCGGGTCATCTTCGGGTCCTCGGCGACCGTGTTCGAGTTCAGCACGCGCGCCGACACCTTCGCCACCGACCAGCAGCCCTTCGACCACGTCAGCTCGAAGTCGAACAGCGTCAGACGCTGCCCCCACTTCAGCGGCTCCGACAGCACCACGTCCTTGCCGGTCGCCTTGTTCTTCACCCGGTACTCCGGGATCTCCGTGTGCGCGTGCCCCACCAGGATCGCGTCGATCCCCGGCACCTGCTCCGCCACCAGACCCGCCGCGTTCTCGACGTACGGCAACTGGTCACCGTACGAAGACGTACCGCTCGAACCCGAGTGCGCCGACACGATCACCACGTCCGCACCCATCGACCGCAGCTTCGGGACGTACTTCGCCGCCTGCTCCTCCAGCCCCGGGAACGTCATCTTCCCCTGCACGTTCGCCTTGTCCCAGATCGCGATCCCCGGGTTCGTCAGCCCCATCACCGCCACCTTCACATCCCGCCCGTGCGGAGTCCGCAGCCGGTGCATGCTGTACGGCGCGAACGCCGGCCGCAGCGTCTTCGCATCCAGTGCGTTCGCCCCCAGCAGCGGGAAATCACACTGCTCCTCGAACTTGCGCAGCACCGGTATGCCGTAATTGAACTCGTGGTTCCCCAGCGCCGCCGCGTCGTAGCCGATCGCATTCATCGCCTGCGCCATCGGGTGCACCGGACCGCGCCGCGCGGTGATCGGATCCACCTTCGCGTAGTAGTACGACAGCTGCGTGCCCTGGATCGTGTCACCCGCATCGATCAGCAGCGTGTTGCAACGCCCCTTCTCCGCCCGCACCTGGTCCACGAGCGTCGAGATCTTCGCCAGGCCGACGTCGTTGTGCGCCTTGTCGTCGAACTCCTTGTCGGTGAAGTAGTCCCAGTTGAAGACGTTCCCGTGCAGGTCCGTCGTCCCCATCACCGTGAACGAGTACGTACGCGACTTCCCCGCGCCCCCGGCCCCGGCGGCCCCGGGGGCCACCTCGGCCGCGGCGGCCGGAGCACCCGCAGCCCCCGCCAGCGCAACAGCCGCACCCGTCGCGGCCGAAGTACCCAGAAACGTCCTACGGTCGAACGCCATGCCATCTCCCCTTGTGAGGCGAACAGATCTCGAAGCGTGAAACAACGCGCGTAGATTCTGACCGATCGGTAACAACCGGCAACACCCCCATCAGGTTTCGATCCGATGACCACCGACCCGCCCGGCCGACAGTGCGACAGTGGAAACCATGACCCAGGACGCACCGCACCAGCCCTACGGAACCCCCGAAACCCCCCGCGTCGCCGTCCGCGGCGAAGCCCGCCTCGAAGTCGACCCCGAAATCGCCCGCATCGGCATCACCGTCAGCGCCCGTGGCACCGACCGACGCACCGCCCTCCAAGACCTCACCCGCCGCAACAACACCGTCCTCGACCTGGTCAAAAGCTACGGCGACGCCGTCGAAAAACTCGAAACCGGCGCCTTCTCCATCAACCCCGAACTCACCCGCCACGGCCGCGCCGAACGCATCCGCGCCTACCACGGCCGCGTCCACATCACCGCCGAACTCGCCGACTTCACCGCCCTCGGCGAACTCACCACCCGCCTCGCCGACCTCGAACTCACCAGCGTCGACGGCCCCTGGTGGGCCCTGCGCCCCACCTCACCCGCCCACGGCGAAGCCCGCCGCCAAGCCGTACTCGAAGCCGTCCAACGCGCCCGCGAATACGCCTCCGCCCTCGGCGCCGACCTCTCCGCCCTCGTCGAACTCGCCGACCTCGGCGCCGAAAACGCCGTCAACTTCCAGCCGGCCGCCTCGGGCAGCGGCATGCGCACCATGGCCTTCAGCACCAC
The DNA here is from genome assembly GCF_041200175.1 of Streptomyces sp. R33. Taxonomy (NCBI): domain Bacteria; kingdom Bacillati; phylum Actinomycetota; class Actinomycetes; order Kitasatosporales; family Streptomycetaceae; genus Streptomyces; species Streptomyces sp. R33. The sequence goes on from NZ_CP165727.1 coordinate 6,313,601, forward strand.
CGAAGAAACAGCCCCGCCCCTCGACCTCGAACCCCAGCGCCAAACCGTCTACGCCCAGGTCAACGCCCGCTTCACCATGACCCCTCCCCGACTGTGAACGCCGCCGCCCCGACCGGCGCATGGACCCTGGAGCGACTCCGCCCCGACCACGCCCCCGCCCTCCTCGACTTCGAACGGGAAAACCGCGCGTACTTCGCACGGACCGTCCCCGACCGCGGCGACGCCTACTTCACCGAATTCGCCCACCGCCACCGCGCCCTGCTCGCCGAACAGGACACCGGCCTGTCCCACTTCCACGTCCTCATCACCCGCCACGGCACCCTGACCGGCCGCGTCAACCTCATCGACATCGAGGACGGCAGCGCCGAACTCGGCTACCGCATCGGCGAACACGCCGTCGGCCGCGGCGCGGCCACCGCCGCCGTCGCCGAAATCTGCCGCCTCGCGGGCAGCACGTACGGGCTCACCCGCCTCACCGCCGTCACCACCCTCGACAACCCGGCGTCCCTGACCGTCCTGCGGCGCAACGGATTCACCCAGGTCGAGACCACCACCGTCGACGGCCGCCCCGGCATCCGCCACGAACGCCCGCTCGCCCCCCGGAACTGATCAAAAAGCGCACCGACGACACCCCCCGGGGGTGCTCATCAGAGCACCCCCGCGCACATTCAACAATTGTCAACAACCTTTTGCCCAACGGTTGTTGAGTGGACACCCGGATCCAATTTCCTACTGCCTGGTAGGGGCATACGCTCGCCCCATGCGCCGAGCAAAAATCGTATGTACCCTGGGCCCCGCCACCGACTCATACGACCAGATCAAAGCCCTGGTCGAAGCCGGAATGGACATCGCCCGCCTCAACCTCAGCCACGGCACCTACGCCGAACACGAGGAGCGCTACCAGCGCGTACGCAAAGCCTCCGACGAAACCGGCCGCAGCGTCGGCATCCTCGCCGACCTTCAAGGCCCGAAGATCCGCCTCGGCCGATTCGCCGAAGGCCCCGTACTCCTTGAACGCGGCGACGAATTCACCATCACCGTCGAAGACCTCGAAGGCGACCGCCACACCTGCGGCACCACCTACAAAGGCCTCGCCACCGACGTCACCACCGGCGAACGCATCCTCGTCGACGACGGCCGCGTCACCCTCGAAGTCACCGGCGTCGACGGCCCCCGCGTCCAGACCCTCGTCATCGAAGGCGGCATGGTCTCCGACCACAAGGGACTCAACCTCCCCGGAGTCGCCGTCTCCGTCCCCGCCCTCAGCGAGAAGGACATCGACGACCTCCGCTGGGCCCTGCGCACCGGCGCCGACGTCATCGCCCTCTCCTTCGTCCGCAGCGGCCGCGACATCGAAGACGTCCACCGCATCATGGACGAAGAAGGCCGCCGCCTCCCCGTCATCGCCAAAATCGAAAAGCCCCAAGCCGTAGAGAACATCGACGACATCGTCGCCGCCTTCGACGGCATCATGGTCGCCCGCGGCGACCTCGGCGTCGAAATGCCCCTCGAACAAGTCCCCATCGTCCAAAAGCGCGCCGTCAAACTCGCCAAGCGCAACGCCAAACCCGTCATCGTCGCCACCCAGATGCTCGACTCGATGATCGACAACTCCCGGCCCACCCGCGCCGAAGCCTCCGACGTCGCCAACGCCGTCATCGACGGCACCGACGCCGTCATGCTCAGCGGCGAAACCAGCGTCGGCAAATACCCCGTCGAGACCGTCAAGACCATGTCCCGCATCGTCGAAGCCGCCGAAGAAGACATCCTCGCCAAGGGCCTGCCCCCGCTCACCGAACGCAGCAAGCCCCGCACCCAAGGCGGAGCCGTCGCCCGCGCAGCCGCCGAAATGGGCGACTTCCTCGGCGCCAAATTCCTCGTCGCCTTCACCCAGAGCGGCGACACCGTCCGCCGACTCTCCCGCTACCGCTCACCCATCCCCCTGCTCGCCTTCACCCCCGACCCCGCCACCCGCTCCCAGCTCAACCTCACCTGGGGCGTCGAAACCTTCCTCGGCCCCCACGTCGAATCCACCGACGCCATGGTCGCCCAAGTCGAAGAAGAACTCCTGCGCATCGGCCGCTGCGTCCCCGGCGACACCGTCGTCATCACCGCCGGCTCACCCCCCGGCGTCACCGGATCCACCAACCTGGTCCGCGTCCACCACATCGGCGACCCCGTACGCTGACCCCCTCCGCCGCACCCCCACCGCGTCGGGCCCCGTCCCGCCCGACGCGGCCACGCGGCAAGACGCCTTGACCTCGACTCAACCAGAGGTCCTACGGCGATGCGCATGACGACGATCAAGACCTACCCCCAGGACCAACTCGCCGCCCAGCCCATCGGCTACTGCTGCTTCCAGTCGACGCCGAGGCGATCCAGCGTGCTGGTCAGGAGCCTGGTGATGTCAGCCGACTTGTTCGTGAAGAAGTACCGCGGGTACTCGTACCGCTTGCCGTTCCGGACGGTCCAGTTGGTGATCCGACACCCGTCGGAATGAATGAGCCCCCGGACGAACTCCCACGGGTGGGCGTCGAGGATCTCCTGCTGCCACCCTTCGAGGACGATCCGCCGCTCGTGCTTCTTGCCCGGCCCGTGCTGCGGAAACAGGCAGGTCCAGTGCCGTCCGTAACTGGTGACGGCCACGCAGCCCTGGCGTTGCAGCACGTGGACCTTGTGGTCGGGTCGCACGGCGGTGATCGCTGCGCGGCACAGCTCGATCAGCCCTGGCCACGCGTCGGCGCAGGCGATTCGCAAGTGGTGCCCGCCGCGGGGGTGCGGGCTGATGCAGCCATCGCCGAGATAGAGGCCGAGAAGATAGGCGTAGGACGCCGCGTGGCCCGGGCCGGAGCACGGTGCCGCGTTGATGCGGGGTAGAGGTTCGATGCGTTCCTGCCACGCACGGATGGCGGACCGGGATATCCCCGTTTCCTTGCTGACGGAGTTCATGCTGCGCCCGTCGGCCAGCAGGTCCAGTGCGTGCATGCGGGTGGCGATGTCGTACATGTGGTCGACGCTGCCGCGCCCAATTCGCTCACGTGGCGCATTTCGGCAGGCTTCGCTGAAACGAGTGATGGTCACGCGGTAATCACGTGACCATGGAATCTAAGCAAAGTGCCCCAGGTGGGATTCGAACCCACACTGTCCGCTGTTTGAGAGCGGCCTCTCTGACCAGTTGGAGTACTGGGGCCTAAGAAACGAAGGCTCGGGGGAGCCCTACGCGAGACCACCTTACCGTAGCTAGGTAGGCTCAGGGGAGTTTGTTATGCCCCGCAAAGAGGAGCCTCCAGTGACCGCCGAGCACGAGTCGACGCCCACGCCCGACGCCGACCAGTCGCACGTTCCGCCGCTGACGACCCGCGTCGTCATCGCCGAGGACGAGGCGCTCATCCGTCTCGATCTGAAAGAGATGCTCGAGGAGGAGGGCTACGCCGTGGTCGGCGAGGCCGGGGACGGGCAGACCGCCGTCGAGCTGGCCCGGGAGCACCGGCCCGACCTGGTGATCCTCGACGTGAAGATGCCGGTCCTGGACGGGATCTCCGCGGCCGAGAAGATCGCGGAGGAGTCCATCGCCCCCGTGCTCATGCTGACCGCGTTCTCGCAGCGCGACCTGGTCGAGCGGGCGCGGGACGCCGGGGCCATGGCGTACCTGGTGAAGCCGTTCAGCAAGAGCGACGTGGTGCCGGCCATCGAGATGGCGGTGTCGCGTTTCGCGGAGCTGCGGGCGCTGGAGAAGGAGGTCGCGGACCTCTCGCAGCGGCTGGAGACGCGCAAGCTCGTGGACCGTGCGAAGAGCATTCTGCAGACGCAGTACGGGCTGTCCGAGCCTGCTGCGTTCCGGTGGATCCAGAAGACCTCCATGGACCGTCGCATGTCCATGCAGCAGGTTGCCGAGGCGGTCATCGAGGACGCCGAGGAGAAGAAGAACGCCGCGAAGTAGCGCGTGGCGCGTACGCGTGAGGCCCGCCACCGGGGGACGGTGGCGGGCCTCAGGCTTGAGTGGATCCCTAGTCCTCGCCGAGGTACGCCTTGCGGACGTCCTCGTTGTGGAGGAGCTCCTGGCCGGAGCCGGAGAGCACGATCTTGCCGATCTCCATCACGTGGGCCTGGTCGGCCAGCGAGAGGGCGGCCTGGGCGTTCTGCTCGACGAGCAGGATGGTGGTGCCCTGGGCCTTGAGTTCGGCGATGGTCGCCATGATCTTCTGCATCATGAGGGGGGAGAGGCCCATGGAGGGCTCGTCCAGCATGAGCAGCTTGGGCTGGGACATGAGGGCCCGGCCCATGGCGAGCATCTGCTGCTCGCCGCCCGAGAGGGTGCCGGCGGCCTGCTTGCGGCGTTCGCCCAGGATGGGGAACATCTCGTAGGCGCGCTGGATGTCCTTCTCGATGCCCTCCTTGTCGGTGCGCAGGAAGGCGCCGAGTTGGAGGTTTTCGGCGATCGTCAGCCGGGGGAAGATGTGGCGTCCCTCGGGGGAGTGGGCGAGGCCCAGGGAGACGATCTTGTGGGCGGGGACCTGTGCGAGCGGCTTGCCGTCGAAGGTGATGGTGCCGCCGGCGGGCTTGAGGAGTCCGGAGAGGGTGCGGAGGGTGGTCGTCTTGCCGGCGCCGTTGGTGCCGACGAGGCAGACGATTTCGCCTTCGTTGACCTCGAAGGAGATTCCCTTGACGGCTTCGATCTTGCCGTAGGCGACCTTGAGGTCTCGGACCTCGAGCAGTGCGGTCACTTGGCGTCTCCGTCCGTGCTGGTGGTGCCGGTGGTGCTGTCCGAGTCCGCGTCGGCGTCGGCCTCGGCCTCGGCGTCCGGCTCCGCGTCGGCTTCCGCCTCGGCTTCGGCGTCCGCGTCCGCGTCCGCGTCCGCCTCCGCCTCGGCTGCTGCCGGTGCCTCCGCTTCGGCCTCGGCCGGTGCCTCGGCCTCGGCCGGTGCGTCGGCCTCGGCCTCCGGCTCCGCCTCCGCGTTCGCCTCGGCGGCTTCGACCTCGGCGGCCTCCGCCGCGCCCGGGTCGCCTTCGAAGGGCTCGCCGAGGTAGGCGGCGATGACGCGCTCGTCGCCCTGGACCTCGGCTGCGGTGCCTTCGATGAGCTTCTCGCCCTGGACGAGGCAGGCGACGCGGTCGCAGAGGTTGAAGATGAAGCGCATGTCGTGCTCGATGACGAGTACGGCGATGCCCATGTCCCGGATCGCGAAGATGAGTTCTTCGGCGGCGCGGGTCTCCTGCGGGTTCATGCCGGCGGTCGGCTCGTCCAGGAGGATGAGGCCGGGGTCGCTGGCGAGGGCGCGGGCGATTTCGAGCTTGCGCTGCTCGCCGTAGGGGAGGTTCTTGGCGAGGTGCTGGGCCTTGTTCTGGAGGCCGATGAACTCCAGGAGTTCCATCGCCCGTGCCTCGCTGGCGGCTTCGGCCTTCTTGAAGCCGGGGCCGCGCAGGAGGGCGGACCAGAGGCCTTCCTTGGTGCGGGTGTGGCGTCCGACGAGGACGTTCTCCAGCACCGTCATGTTGTGGAAGAGCCGGATGTTCTGGAAGGTGCGGGCGATGCCGGCGCTGGTGACCAGGTGGGGCTTGGGCGGCAGGACCGTGCCCTTGTAGCTGACGGTTCCCTCGGTGGGGACGTACAGCCCGGTGAGGCAGTTGAAGAAGGTGGTCTTGCCGGCGCCGTTGGGGCCGATGAGGCCGACGATCTCGCCCGCGTTGACCTTGAGGTCGACGGCCTTGACGGCGGTGAGGCCGCCGAAGCGCATGGTGACGCCGCTGGCATCGAGGACGGTGGTCGTCGTGGTGGTGTCTGTGGTGGTCATGGTGTTCACGCCCCCGCCTTGGCGGTGGCCAGGTCCGTGGGGGCCTGGTCAGCGGTGTCGTCGTGGTACTCGAGCTGCGCGCGCTTGTTGGCGATGAGGCCTTCGGGGCGGAAGCGCATGAGCAGGATGAGGGCGATGCCGAAGGCGAGGAGCTGGTAGTCCTGGAGGAAGGCCAGCTTCGCCGGGATCAGGAAGAGCAGTGCGGCGCCGAGGATGGGGCCGCGGATGGTGCCCATGCCGCCGAGGATGACGGCGGCGAGGAGGAACGCGGAGTTCGGCGGGACGGGCCCGGCGAAGACGTAGTTCTCGGGGACGACCGTGCTGTTGACGTGTGCCTGGACGGTGCCGGCGAGGCCGGCAAGGGTGGCGCCGAGGGCGAAGGCGATGAGCTTGACCTTGAAGCCGTTGATGCCCATGGCTTCGGCGGCGGTCTCGTCTTCGCGGATGGCGACCCAGGCGCGGCCGATGCGGCTGTTGCCGGCACGGGCGAAGACCAGGATGACGAGTGCCATCACGAGCAGCATCAGGAAGTAGTAGTTGGCGTAGGCGCCGAGGACGATGCCGCCGACCGTGTGCGACTCCCCGAAGTTCCACCCGAAGAGTTCGAGGTGGGGGATGTTGGGGATGCCGTTGGGGCCGTTGGTGATGTCGGGGCCGGAGGTGCCGTCGAGGTTGCCCATGGCGATGCGGAAGATTTCTCCGAAGCCGAGGGTGACGATGGCGAGGTAGTCGCCGCGCAGGCGGAGGGTGGGTGCTCCGATGACCACGCCGAAGATGAGCGAGGCGAGGGCGCCGACGATGACCGCTGCCCAGAAGGGGAGCTGGATGCCGAAGGCGGAGGCGGTGCTTCCGGAGACCAGGGCGGCGGCGTAGGCGCCGACGCCGAGGAAGGCGACGTAGCCGAGGTCGAGGAGGCCTGCGAGGCCGACGACGACGTTGAGGCCGAGGGCGACGGTCGCGAAGATCAGGATGTTGACCGCGATGAGCGTGTAGGTGTCGCCGCTCTGCTGGATGAACGGGAACGTGATCGCGGCGGCCGCGGTACCGATGAGGGTGACCTGGCGGTTCTTCGCGGTGAGGAGGCCGAGTCGGTCGAAGAGACCGGACTTGAGCAGGGCGAAGGCCGCGAAGCCGACGATGATCAGGTACGTGACGAAGAGCTGCGGTTCCTTGTCATCGGTGTCGATGCCGAAGGTGACCACGTAGAGGCCGACGGCGAAGGCGGCGATGATGATCAGGATCTCGCCCCAGGAGGGCAGCTTCTTGGCGGGGGCCGCCTTGTGGCTGTCGTCGGCGAGCTTGTACGCGGCGAGGGCCGGGATGAGCGAGCCGATGAGGGCGACGTAGGCGCCGGGCTCCAGGTGGACGAATCCGCCGAGGACCCATGCGATGGCGATGACGGTGAACCAGGTGCCCGCGAGAGTGCCGAGCGAGAGGATCCACACGGGCTTGCGGGCGCCGGTGGGGGTGAGCCAGCGCAGACCCTTGACGCCGAGCGCGGAGAGCGCGTGGGCGGCGGTGAGGAGGGCGCCGACGAGGCTCAGGAACTGGATGGGGGCCGGGCTGCCGTAGTAGGTGAGGTCACCGGGGAACTCGGCGGTCCAGGTCCAGGCGAGGAAAGCGCTGACGACGGTCAGCAGGCTTCCGCCGATGATCGTGTAGAGCAGTGCGGTGCGGGAGACGGCACCGGTGGCTTCGGCCTCGAGCGGGAGGGTTGCTTCGTTGGTCATGGTTCTCACGCCCGATCCGCGACGCGCTCACCGAGCAGGCCTTGTGGCCGCACGAGGAGGACGACGATGAGGAGTACGAACGCCCAGACGTTGGACCAGGCTCCACCGCCGAGCTGCGACATGCCGGGGATGTCTTCGATGTAGGCGATCGACAGGGCTTCGGCGAGGCCGAGGACGACGCCGCCGACCATGGCTCCGTAGATGTTGCCGATGCCGCCGAGGACGGCTGCGGTGAAGGCCTTGAGGCCGAGGATGAAGCCCATCTCGAAGTTGATCTGGCCCTTGTCGAGGCCGTAGGCGACGGCGGCGACGGCGGCGAACGCGGCACCGATGGCGAAGGCCATGACGATGATGCGGTCGGTGTTGATGCCCATCAGCTTCGCGGTGTCGGGGTCCTGCGCGGTGGCCTGCATGGCGCGGCCGCTGCGGCTCTTCTGGACGAAGACGCCGAGGGCGAGCATGCAGAGCGGGGCGAGGATCAGGACGAAGGCGTCCGCGCGCTGGATGGCCAGGCTGTCGGTGATCTTGAAGGCTTCGCCCTTGAACTCGGGGAAGCTGACGGCCTTCTTGGCGTCCGGGTAGAACTGCCAGACGAGCTGCTGGAGCGCGATCGAGAGGCCGATTGCGGTGATGAGCGGGGCGAGCCGGGGAGCGCTGCGCAGGGGACGGTACGCGAAGCGTTCGGCTCCCATGGCGACGAGGACGGAGACGAGGGAGCCTCCGATGATCATGACGGGTATCGCGATCAGCAGGGAGGTGCCGGTCGGGAGGATGGCGTAGGCGGTGAGCGCGCCGAAGCCGCCGATCATGAAGATCTCGCCGTGGGCGAAGTTGATGAGCTGGACGATGCCGTAGACCATGGTGTACCCGATGGCTATGAGGCCATAAAGGGCACCGAGGGCAAGGCCGTTGGCCAGCTGTTGCGGCAGTTCGTGCACCGCAGGGCCTCCGATGAGCGTGTCGGATAAGACTCCGCGCGAGGGCGCTGTTGCGCCCTCGCGCGGTGGTTTTGGTTCAGGTGCGGCTGGTGATGCGGGGTCCTACGGGATTACTGGTTGAAGGTGTCGCTCTTGACGTCGATCCACTTGCCGCCCTCGACCTTGTAGACCGTGAGCTGCTTGTTGGTGGTGTCGCCGTACTCGTCGAAGGCGACCTTGCCGGTCACGCCCTCGAAGGACACCTTGCCGAGGGCCTCGACGACCTTGGCGCGGGCGTCGGTGGGGAGCTTGCCGCCGTTGGCGGCGACGACGGCCTTGACGGCCTGGACGACGGACCAGCCGGCGTCGTAGGAGTAGCCGCCGTACGCCGCGTACGGGTCCTTGTAGCCGCCGGCCTGGTAGTCGGCGATGAAGGTCTTGGCGGTGGGCAGCTTCTCGACCGGGTAGCCGATGGAGGTCGAGAGGTCGCCCTCGTTGGCCTCGCCGGAGGCGGTGATGAAGGCGGGGTCCTGGATGCCGTCGCCGCCCATGAGCGGGATGTTGGCGCCGGCCTTCTTGATCTGGTCGGCGAGCAGGCCGCCCTCGGGGTACTGGCCGCCGAAGTAGACGGAGTCGGCGCCGGAGGACTTGACCTTGTCGGCGGTGGAGGAGAAGTCGGTCTCCTTCACGGTGACGTGGTCGGTGCCGACGACCTCGCCGCCGAGCTTCTTGAACTCGTCGGCGAAGATCGCGGCGAGGCCGGCGCCGTAGGTCTGCTTGTCGTCGACGACGAAGACCTTCTTCTTGCCGGCGTCCTTGAAGAGGTACTGGGCGGCGAACTTGCCCTGGACCACGTCGGTGGCGGCGGTGCGGAAGTAGGTCTTGAAGGGGCGCTTGAACTCGCCCTTGCCCCAGTTGTCGCCCTGGCTGAGCGCGGGGTTGGTGTTGGCGGGGGAGACCTGCGCCAGGTTGGCGGAGGCGAACACGCCCTGCATCTGCTGGGCGACGCCGGAGTTCAGCGGGCCGACGACGCCGATGACGTCCTTGTTGCCGACGAGCTTGGTGGCGTTGGCCTGGCCGGAGGCCGGGACGGCCTGGTCGTCGAGGGCCTCGACCTTGAACTCGATGCCCGGGACCTCGTTGTTCTTGTTGGCCGTCTTGGCCGCGAGGTCGACGGAGTTCTTGATGCCCTGGCCGAGGGCGGAGAGCGAGCCGGTGAGGGGAGCGTCCACGCCGATGACGACGACGGTCTTCTTGCCGTCGGACTTGTCCCCGCCGGTCTTGGCCTCATCGCGCGAGCCGCAGGCGGTGAGGGTCAGTGCTCCCGTGGTGATCACGGTGGTGAGGACGAGCAAAGAACGGTGTCGCACGATTCTTCCTTTCCCTGGCGCGGCCCCCTCATTTGAGGTGCCGTTTGGTCGCCGGGCCGCACTGGGAGGTCCACGGCCGTGCTGGGTTGCGCTCTGTGGCGCGGTGACTGGCCGTGACTCTAGGCCGAGGTGGCGAGCGCGGGGAGCGGGGAAAGGAGGATGTGACGCTCTTGTTATGCCAAGGCCAAGAATGTGTGCCGGGAGTGCGGACAAAACGGACTTTTTGTGACGTGGAGGGGTGACCACATGCTGAGAATTCCCTGTTTCCCTAAGGGGCTTGAGGGCTTCATGGTCCTGTCATAGATCAAATTCGGTCGAATGTCGCTGCGCGTGTCCGCGGGTATCCAGCGGGTGGCATTTGGCAGGAGAAAAGGGCGATTCCATAGGGCCTGGGCATTACGGAGCGTAATGGAATGCCTTGATCCACTCCGGGTGAATGGATCTTGTCCGAGCATGCGAAGGGCCCGCGACCTGCGGTTCGGTGCCGAGGGGATGCGTGCCCGGAACGCGGACAGCGTGTACGGGAATCCGGTCACTCCCGTCAGGCCGGGGGCCGCCAGTTCTCCGAGCTCCACGTGGCGCCGTTCCGCTCCGCGCAGCGCCGCGCCACGAGCTGGTCGATCAGCTCAAGTGCCTTGACCTGCCCCGCAGTTCGTTCCTCGGCGCGGCCCGCTGCGACCGCTTCCTCGTGGATCTCGTACTGCTCGTTGGAGAGGCCCTTCTGCTCCCAGTCGAGACCGGACCAGTAAGTGCCCTTGAGGGTCTCCTTGGCCCAGTAGGACACCAGACTTGTGCAGACCTGGGCCGGGGAGGAGGGGCCCGGGGCGGGAGTTGGGGTCTGGGGTGGCGCGGAAGGGGCGGAAGTGGAGCATCCGGACAGGGCGAGCGCCGCGAGGAGGGCGGCAACCGCGCGACGGTGTGTGGTGGGCGGCGGAGTCCCCATGAAGGGAAGGTAGGCCGTCACCATAGGTGACACAACAGGGGTCGCCGCAATCTGCCCGGACTGGCGGATTCCGGGCGGTTGCCGCGCCGCCCGCATGCGCCGCAGGCCCGGATCCGGCCCCAGGGAGGGGCGGGATCCGGGCCTGCGGGGCTCGTGGTGGGCGGCTCAGGCCCCGGCGGCGGGGTCCGCGTCGCGCAGCAGGCAGGTCAGGCGGGCGGTGCACACCCGGCGGTCCTGCTCGTCGCTGATCACGATCTCGTACGTGGTGGTGGAGCGGCCGCGGTGCACGGGGGTGGCGACGCCGGTGACCAGGCCCGACCGTACGCCGCGGTGGTGGGTGCAGTTCAGGTCGACACCGACGGCGATCTTGGTGATGCCGCCGTGCATCATGGCGCCGACCGAGCCGAGGGTCTCGGCCAGCACGGCCGAGGCGCCGCCGTGCAGCAGTCCGTACGGCTGGGTGTTGCCCTCGACGGGCATGGTGGCGACGACCCGCTCGGCCGAGGCCTCCAGGATGCGGATGTCCATCCGCTCGCCGAGGTGGCCGGCCGAGAACAGCGCGGGCAGGTCGATGCCCAGGGCCGAGTACTCGTCGAGGACCTCCTGCGGGAACTTCACAGCGTGCTGCTCACCCATGGGCGGGCTCCGTTCGTCAACGATCGTTAACCATCTTGTCCTGAGGTCGTTCTATCAGGCTGGTTCGAAGCGCACGACGACGGACTTGCTCGCAGGGGTGTTGCTGGTGTCGGCGGTGGAGTCGAGCGGGACCAGCACGTTGGTCTCCGGGTAGTACGCGGCCGCGCAGCCCCGGGCGGTGGGGTAGTGCACGACGCGGAAGCCGGGCGCACGCCGCTCGACGCCGTCCTTCCATTCGCTGACCAGGTCCGTGTACGTGCCGTCGGCGAGCCCGAGCTCCGCCGCGTCCTCGGGGTTGACCAGGACGACGCGGCGCCCGCCGGTGATCCCGCGGTAGCGGTCGTCGAGGCCGTAGATGGTGGTGTTGTACTGGTCGTGGCTGCGCAGGGTCTGCAGGAGCAGCCGGCCCTCGGGGATCTTCGGGTACTCGACGGGAGCGGCGGTGAAGTTGGCCTTGCCCGTCTTGGTGGGGAAGCGGCGCTCGTCCCGCGGGGCGTGCGGGAGCCGGAAGCCCTCGGGCCGGGCCGCGCGGGCGTTGAAGTCCTCGAAGCCGGGGATCACCCGGGAGATCCGGTCGCGGATGGCCGCGTAGTCCCGCTCGAACTCCTCCCACGGGGTGGCGGAGGCGGCGCCGAGGACCGCGCGGGCCATGCGGGCGACGATCGCGGGCTCGGAGAGCAGGTGCGCAGAGGCGGGGGTGAGGTTGCCGCGGGAGGCGTGGACCATGCCCATCGAGTCCTCGACGGTGACGAACTGCTTGCCACTGGCCTGCACGTCCTTGTCGGTACGGCCGAGGGTGGGCAGGATCAGCGCGCGCCGGCCGGTGACCGCGTGGGAGCGGTTGAGCTTGGTGGAGACGTGGACGGTCAGGGAGGCGCGGCGGATCGCGGCCTCGGTGACGTCGGTGTCGGGGGTGGCGCCGACGAAATTGCCGCCCATGGCGAAGAGGACCTTGGCCTTGCCGTCGCGCAGGGCCTGGATGGAGCGGACCACGTCGTAGCCGTGGCCGCGCGGCGAGGTGATGCCGAACTCCTTGTCGAGGGCGTCGAGGAACGCGGGTGCGGGGCGTTCGAAGATCCCCATGGTGCGGTCGCCCTGCACGTTGGAGTGGCCGCGGACGGGGCAGACGCCCGCGCCGGGGCGGCCGATGTTGCCGCGCAGCAGGAGGAGGTTGACGACCTCGCGGATGGTGGCGACGGCGTGCTTGTGCTGGGTGAGGCCCATGGCCCAGCAGACGATGGTGCGCTTCGAGGCCAGGATCATGGCCAGCGCCTGCTCGATCTCGGGGCGGGTCAGGCCGGTGGCGGTGAGGGTCTCGGCCCAGTCGGCTTCCCCGGCGGCGGCCACGAGCTCCTCGTAGCCGTGGGTGTGCTCGTGGATGAACGCCTCGTCGGTGGCGCCGTCCATCTCGATGACGAGCTTGTTGAGGAGGCGGAAGAGGGCCTGGTCGCCGCCGATGCGGATCTGCAGGAAGAGGTCGTTGAGTGCGGTTCCCCTGAGCATGCCGACCGGGGTCTGCGGGTTCTTGAACCGCTCCATGCCGGCCTCGGGCAGCGGGTTCACCGAGATGATCTTCGCGCCGGAGGTCTTGGCCTTCTCCAGGGCGGAGAGCATGCGCGGGTGGTTGGTGCCCGGGTTCTGCCCGGCGACGATGATCAGGTCGGCCTGGTGGAGGTCCTCGAGGGAGACGCTGCCCTTGCCGATGCCGATGGTCTCGTTCAGTGCGGAGCCCGAGGACTCGTGGCACATGTTGGAGCAGTCGGGCAGGTTGTTGGTGCCGAACTCGCGGGCGAACAGCTGGAAGAGGAACGCGGCCTCGTTGCTGGTGCGGCCCGAGGTGTAGAAGAGGGCCTCGTCGGGGGAGTCGAGGGCCGTCAGCTCCTCGGCGATGATCTCGAAGGCCCGTTCCCAGGGCACGGCCTCGTACCGGTCCGCGCCTTCGGGGAGGTACATCGGCTCGGTGATGCGGCCCTGCTGGCCCAGCCAGTACCCGGAGCGCCCGGCGAGGTCGGCCACGGGGTGCTCCGCGAAGAAGTCCGGGGTGACCCGGCGCAGCGTCGCCTCCTCGGCGACGGCCTTCGCCCCGTTCTCGCAGAACTCGGCGGTGTGCCGCTCGTCTCCCTCGGGCCAGGCGCAGCCCGGGCAGTCGAAGCCGTTCTTCTGGTTGACCTTGAGCAGGGTGCGCGCGGTACGGGCGAGGCCCATCTGCTGCTGCGCGATCCGCAGGGTGTGCCCGATGGCGGGCAGGCCGGCCGCGGCCTGCTTGGGGGGCGCGACCTGCGGCGCGTCCTGTGCGGGATCCCCTGCGGGCGGCTTGGTGGCCATGTCGCTCCCCTTTGAGCAGTCGAGCATCGCAGCGTCGGCCGCTGCGCGTATTCGCGTAGACGTCCGATCCTGTCACGCCCGGCGGACATCGCCGACGCCGGAATTGTCAGCGGGGCCGCCTAGGATCGGGTGCGTGGCAGAGAACGCATCGAAGAAGACCGACCAGCCGACCGCAGCGGACCGCCCCCGCCTGATGCTCATGGACGGGCACTCCCTGGCGTACCGGGCGTTCTTCGCGCTGCCCGCGGAGAACTTCACGACGGCGACCGGGCAGCCGACGAACGCCATCTACGGCTTCGCGTCGATGCTGGCGAACACGCTGCGCGACGAGGCCCCCACGCATTTCGCGGTGGCCTTCGACGTCTCGCGCAAGACGTGGCGCTCGACGGAGTTCCCCGAGTACAAGGCGAACCGCTCCAAGACCCCCGACGAGTTCAAGGGGCAGGTCGAGCTGATCGGCGAGCTCCTGGACGCGATGAACGTGCCGCGGTTCGCCATCGACGGCTTCGAGGCCGACGACGTGATCGCCACGCTGGCGACGCAGGCGGAGGCCCTCGGCTTCGAGGTGCTGATCGTCACCGGCGACCGGGACTCCTTCCAGCTCGTCTCCGAGCACACCACCGTGCTGTACCCGACCAAGGGCGTCTCCGAGCTGACCCGGTTCACCCCGGAGAAGGTAGAGGAGAAGTACGGGCTCACCCCGCAGCAGTACCCGGACTTCGCGGCGCTGCGCGGCGACCCGTCCGACAACCTGCCCGGCATCCCGGGCGTCGGCGAGAAGACCGCCGCGAAGTGGATCACCCAGTTCGGGTCGTTCGCGGAGCTCGTCGAGCGCGCCGAGGAGGTCAAGGGCAAGGCCGGGCAGAACTTCCGGGACCACCTGGAGGCCGTGAAGCTGAACCGGGTCCTGACCGAGATGGTCAAGGACGTCGAGCTGCCCAAGGCCGCGGCCGACCTGGCGCGCCTCCCGTACGACCGCTCCGCCGTCACCGGCGTGCTGGACGTGCTGGAGATCCGCAACGCCTCGCTGCGCGAGCGGCTGCTGGCGGTGGACCCGGGCGCGGCCGAGGAGGAGGCCCCGGCTCCGGCCGCCGGCGTGGAGCTGGATGCGAGCGTGCTGGGCGCGGGCGAGCTGGCGCCGTGGCTGGCGAGCCACGCGGGCGGGCCGCTGGGCATCTCCACCGTGGACAGCTGGGCTCTGGGCCAGGGCAACGTCAGCGAGATCGCGCTGGCCGCGGCCGGCGGCGCCGCCGCCTGGTTCGAGCCGTCCGCGCTCGACGAGGCCGACGAGCAGGCTTTCGCGGCCTGGGCCGCCGACGCCTCGAAGCCCAAGGTGGTGCACAACGCCAAGGGCCTGATGCGGGTCTTCCCCGAGCACGGCTGGAGCCTGGCCGGCGTCACCATGGACACCGCGCTCGCCGCGTACCTGGTCAAGCCGGGCCGCCGCTCCTTCGCGCTGGACGTGCTGTCCAACGAATACCTGCACCGCGAGCTCCAGCCCGCCGCGGCCGACGGCCAGCTGGCGTTCGGCGCCGACGAGACGGCCGAGGCGGAGGCGCTGATGGCGCAGGCCCGCGCCGTCCTCGACCTCGGCGACGCGTTCACCGGCAAGCTCGCCGAGGTCGGCGCGGCCGAGCTGCTCCACGACATGGAGCTGCCGACCTCGGAGCTGCTGGCCCGGATGGAGCGCTCCGGCATCGCCGCCGACCGCGACCATCTGGAGGCCATGGAGCAGCAGTTCGCCGGAGCCGTGCAGCAGGCGGTGAAGGAGGCGCACGCTGCGGTCGGGCACGAGTTCAACCTCGGCTCGCCCAAGCAGCTCCAGGAGGTGTTCTTCGGCGAGCTGGACCTGCCGAAGACGAAGAAGACCAAGACCGGCTACACCACGGACGCGGACGCGCTGGCCTGGCTGGCCAAGCAGACCGACCACGAACTGCCGGTGATCATGCTCCGCCACCGGGAGCAGGCCAAGCTGCGCGTCACGGTCGAGGGCCTCGTCAAGACGATCGCCGCCGACGGCCGGGTGCACACCAGCTTCAGCCAGACCGTCGCCGCGACCGGACGCCTGTCCTCCACGGACCCCAACCTGCAGAACGTGCCGGTGCGCACCGACGAGGGCCGCGCCATCCGCCGCGGGTTCGTCGTCGGCGAGGGCTTCGAATCCCTCATGACCGCCGACTACAGCCAGATCGAGCTGCGCGTCATGGCCCACCTCTCCGAGGACGAGGGCCTGATCGAGGCGTTCCTGTCCGGCGAGGACCTGCACACCACCGTCGCCTCCCAGGTGTTCGGCGTGGAGCGCTCCGAGGTCGACGCCGAGATGCGCCGCAAGATCAAGGCGATGTCGTACGGGCTCGCGTACGGGCTGTCCGCCTTCGGCCTGTCGCAGCAGCTGAACATCGAGCCCGCCGAGGCGCGCGGCCTGATGGAGACCTTCTTCGAGCGGTTCGGCGGGGTCCGGGACTACCTGGGCCGCGTGGTCGAGGAGGCCCGTGCCACCGGGTACACGGCGACGGTCTTCGGACGCCGCCGGTACCTGCCCGACCTCAACAGCGACAACCGCATGCGCCGTGAGGCCGCCGAGCGGATGGCGCTGAACGCCCCGATCCAGGGCACCGCCGCCGACATCGTCAAGGTCGCCATGCTGCGCGTGGACCGGGCCATCACCGACGCGGGCCTGAAGTCGCGGATGCTGCTCCAGGTCCACGACGAAATCGTGCTGGAGATCGCCCCCGGCGAGCGGAAGAAGGTCGAGGAACTGGTGCGCCGCGAGATGGCCGCCGCCGTCGAGCTCCGCGCCCCGCTGGACGTGTCCGTGGGCGTCGGCGCCGACTGGGAGTCCGCCGCGCACTGAGCAGGTACGCCGGACGCCCGTCCCCGTAAGCCGCTACGCGGTGGGGACGGGCGTCCGCGCGTCCTCGTCCGTACGGGTACGGGACTGCTCGCGCCGCTGCAGGAGCCGTACGAGGACCCCGTACAGCAGCAGGCCCACGGCGAGGCCGCCGCCCGCGCCGAAGCAGACGGTCGGGATGATGTCGAGCGGGGTGCGGATCCGGTCGAAGAACGTGAAGAACCGCAGCACGCGCATCGTCACCCCGGCCCCCACGCACAGCGCGACCAGGGCGAGCGCGCCCAGCATCTGCGCGCGCCCGAGCACCGGCACGGACGCGGGGGCGGCACAGCCGGGCAGCCGGCGCAGGGCGGTCACCGTGAACCGGACCAAGGCTCCGGCCGCGAGCGCCGAAGTCCCGTACTGCACGTACAGATAGAGGGGGAACCCGAGGACGAACCGCTCGCCGAGCGCGGGCAGCGCGTCCGTCCCCCATCGGTGCGGGTGCGTGAAGCTGTCCCACACCACGTGCGTGAGCGAACCGGCGACCGCCGAGAGCCAGAACCACAGCGCGAGCGGAGCCGGCCGGCGGCCCCGCCAGTCCTCACCCCGTACGAAGGCGTGCACCCGGCCCTGACGGTGGCGCGGCAGGAGCGCGATCAGCGGTTCGCGCAGCAGCAGCCAGCACGCCACGAGCGCGGCGGTCAGCACGGCGTCCGCGGTGAACACCCCGGGCAGCGAGTGCGCGAACGCGCCGTACGGCCAGACGCCCGGGACCACGGCGTCGGCGAAGTAGAAGGTGTCGGGCGCGAACGACCCGAGGACGAGCGCCGACGCGATCAGCGGCCCACGGGCGCGGCCCGTCCGCCGGACGGCCGGCAGGACGGCGGCCGCATGGCTGAGGGTGAACGGCATGGCACCTCTTCCTTACTTCGGGCCAATGCGTCCCGAACTGGTTCGGAGCACGTGGGGAACCCGTGAAATCGGGACGACGATCCGTGCAGTGTGAAGTGAGCTGACATAGGGTCACGCCGACGTCGAGGGGGAGGGGACCCGGCTCATGTCGGCTCGTAAGACGGCTCGCAGGACGACTCGGTTCGCAGGGACGCTGCGCGACCTGCGCAAGGGCGGGGCCGCGGCCCTGGTCTGCGCGCTCGTGGCCGCCGCGGTGACCGCCTCCCAAGGGCCGCCGGGGCAGCGGATATCCGCGGCCGCCGACGACGGCGCGCAGCCGTCGCAGCCGTCCGACTCCGGCGGGGACTCCGCCTACTTCACCGAACTTCCGCCCCTGCCCGCCCCCCAGCCTCCGGCAGCCCTCCTCCCGCAGGATCCCCCTGCCGCGCAGCCGGGTATGACGGCCGCCGAAACCGCGGCGCACAACGAGCCCGTGGCCATGGGCGCCGGCGAGGGCTCCCAGGGGATACCGGCGACCGTCCTGGCGGCGTACCGGCTGGCGGAGAAGAGGGTGGGCGAGACCGACCCCGGATGCGGACTGCGCTGGCAGCTGCTCGCGGCGATCGGCAAGGTCGAGTCCGGGCAGGCGGGCGGCGGGCGAGTGGACGCCGCCGGCACCACGCTGCGGCCGATCCTGGGCCCGGTACTCGACGGCAACGGCTTCGCGAACATCCGGGACACGGACGGCGGGGCGTACGACGGGGACGCCAGGTACGACCGGGCGGTCGGCCCGATGCAGTTCATCCCGTCGACGTGGGCGGCGTGGGGCCAGGACGCGGACGGCGACGGCCGCCGCAATCCGAACAACGTGTACGACGCGTCGCTCGCGGCCGCCCGCTACCTCTGCGCAGGCACCCGGGACCTCCGGCTCCCCGCGGACCTGGACCGCGCGGTGCTCTCGTACAACCAGTCCGCGGAGTACCTCCGCACGGTGAAGTCGTGGTTCACGTACTACCTGAAGGGAACGCACGAGGTCCCGGACGGGGCGGGCGCCAAGCCCCCCGCCCCGAAGCCGACGCCCACCCCGAAGCCGACGCCCACCCCGACGCCGAGCCCGAGGCCGACACCGTCCCCCACGCCGACACCGTCCCCCACGCCCACACCCACGCCCACGCCGACGCCCACTCCGAAGCCGACGCCCAAGCCGACCCCCACCCCGGCACCCAGTCCGACGGCGACCGTGCCCCCGTCGCCGAGGCCCAGCCCCACGCCGAGCACCAAGCCGAGCCCGACCTCCACGCCGAGCCCGAGCGGAAGCCCGTCCCGGACCCCCTAGGGGGTGTCTTGGCCGAACGGTTCTCATCTCGCCCCCGCATTGCTACGGTGCCTCCGCCCTGACGCCCAATCAGATTCCGGAGGCCCCGGCATGCGCGCATTCGTCGCCGCCGCCATCGGGCTGGCCGCCGCGCTGGCCCTCGTGTTCGCCATCACGGCGTTCGGGGTGCCGGAAGGCAAGACCTCGCCCAAGCCGCTGCTCACCACCGCGCCCGCCGCGCCCGGAAAGTAAGAGGAGGCCCGGCCATGCGACGCAGAGCGAGCCTCGTCCTGCTTGCCCTGGCGGTGTTCTGCGCAGCCCTCGCACCGCTGCTGCGCTGGTACGCGTACCCCCGGCTCGCCAAGATCCCGCCGAACCAGTACCAGGAGATGGTCCTGGAGGCGAAGGACGCGACCCTCCTCGACTACACCGCCGGCATGCAGCCGAAGAAGGTCGACAAGGTCACCATCGTCCAGACCCTCAAGGGCAACGTCGAGGCGTCAAAGGAGATCGAGGCGAGCGCCGGCAAGGACGTCGTCGTCTGGGACACGCTGTCCTGCATCATGGGCCCGGACGGGAAGATGGTCTCCCAGATCCCCGAGCGCTACATCTTCGACGCCCACACCCAGGACCCGGTGCACGCCACCGGCGAGGCGGTGGACGGAGACCCGGTCAAGCGCGAGGGCATCGAGTTCAAGTGGCCGTTCTTCACCGAGCCGCGCGACTACCTCTACTTCGACGCGCAGACCCGTACCGCCTCGCCCATCCACTACGTCGGCCCGCGCACGTACCGGGGGGTGGACGTCTACTACTACGAGCAGACCGTGCCGTGGACGAAGGTCTCCCTGCCCAAGAAGATGCCGATCGAGGGCATCGACCCGGCGACGTTCGAGCAGAGCACCGGCACCAGCCTCTGGTACAAGGTCAAGGCCATGTTCTGGGTCGACCCGGTCACCGGGGCGCCCGTCAACGCCGAGCAGATCATCGAGCAGGAGATGCGCGGCGGGATCGCGGCCGGCGCGCCCGAGGGCAGGCTCACCGTCTTCGCCGGGCACGTGAAGATGCGCGAGGACTACGCCGCCTACACCGTCGACCTGGTCAAGTCCAACCGTACGAAGGTCCTCGCGCTGCACACGTACGCCCCGATCGGCCTCGGGGCCGGCGCCCTCGTACTGTTCGGGCTGGCGCTGTGGCTGGAGGCCCGCGGCCGCCGCGGCGAGACGGACGGAGGGGAGGGGGAGGGGCTCACGACGAGGCTCACTGCTGTCGTCTGAGCCGGGCGTTGGTGTGCCGGGTCGGCTCGGCGGTGGCCGGGTCCTCCGGCCAGGGGTGCTTGGGGTAGCGGCCGCGGAGCTCGGCGCGTACGGCGCGGTAGCCGCCCTGCCAGAACGAGGCCAGGTCGGCGGTCACGGCGGCGGGCCGCCCGGCCGGGGACAGCAGATGCACGAGGACGGGTACCCCGGCCACCTTCGGGGTCTCGGCCAGCCCGAACATCTCCTGGAGCTTCACGGCCAGGACCGGCTGCCCGTGCCCCTGCCCTTCCTCGGCGGAGTAGTCCACCCGGATGCGGGAGCCGCTGGGCACCTCGATCCGCTCCGGGGCCAGCTCGTCGAGGCGGGCGGCCTCGCCGGTGGCCCAGGGCAGCAGCCGGTTCAGCGCCTGCCCGGCGTCGATCCGCCCGAGATCGGCCCGGCGCCGGGCCCGCGACAGCTCGGGCTCGAGCCAGTCGTCGGCGCGCTCCAGCAGGGCGTCGTCCCGGACGTCGGGCCAGCCGCCGCCGAGGGTGCGGTGCAGGAAGCCGAGCCGGGCCCGGAGGGCGTGCGCATCCGCGGACCAGCGCAGGAGGCCGAGGCCCTCGCTGCGCAGTCCGTCGAGGAGGGCGGCCCTGACGAGGTCCGGGTCGGGGTTCTTGAGCGGGCGCACGGCGAGCTCGATGGCCCCGAGCCGTTCCGCGGTGCGGGCGACGAGGTCGCCGTCCTCCCAGCGGACCTCCTCGCCGGAGGCCAGCAGGTGCCGGGCCGCTGCGCGGGCGGTGTCCTCGTCGATGACGGCGGCCAGCCGGACCCGGGCGGACGCGGAATGCGGCCCCCGGTCGGCGACGGCGACGGCCACCCAGCCCGCGCTGCGCAGCGGCGACCCGTCCCCGAGCTCGGCGGCGGTGCCGCCGGCCATGAGAAAGGCCCCCGCGCTCCGGGCCTTGGCGACCCGCTCGGGGAAGGCAAGCGCTGCGACGAGCCCGGCGGCGGCATCGTCGGAGAAGGAGTCTCCCCCCGTCCCGCCCGCAGCGGAGCCGCCGAGCGGTGCTGCGGGAACGGGCGGGGTGGGGGAAGGCCCCGCAGGCTCCGGTACTGCACGGCGCAGGCGCGCGGCCTCCGTGCGCCAGCGGCCCGCGTACGCGTCGCCGCCCGCGCGGGCCCGGCGCCAGGCGGCGGCCAGGTCGTCCCCGTACTCCCGCGGCGGCTCCTCGCTCAGCAGGGCGACCAGCTCCGCCGCCCGGCGGGCCCCCAGCGCGGCGGAGCCGTCCAGCAGGGCCCGGGCCAGGCGCGGGTGCAGGCCCAGCAGGGCCATCCGCTGCCCGCGCGGGGTGACCCGGTGCGCCGGGGACACCGCGCCCACCGCCACCAGCACCTCCCGCGCCGCGGCCATCGCCCCGGCCGGCGGCGGGTCCAGGAGCGCCAGGCCCGTCGCGTCCGGGTCGCCCCAGCACGCGGCCTGCAGCGCGAACTGCGCCAGGTCCGCGATCCGGATCTCGGGGGACGGGAACGCCGGCAGGCGGGCGTCCTCCGCCTCCGCCCAGCAGCGGTACACCGCCCCCGGCGCCTCGCGCCCCGCCCGGCCCGCCCGCTGGCGTCCGGCCGCGCGGGACGCCCGTACGGTCGCCAGCGCGCCCAGGCCGCGCGCATGGTCCACCCGGGGCTCGCGGGCCAGCCCGGAGTCGACGACCACCCGTACCCCCGGCACGGTCAGGCTCGACTCCGCCACGGCGGTGGAAAGGATCACCCTGCGGTGCTGCGCGACGGAGAGCGCCGCGTCCTGGACCGCCGCCGGGGCGCGGCCGTGTATCTGGAGGACCTCCGCGTCCACCCCGCCCAGCTGCCCCGCGACCCGGGCGATCTCGCCGACGCCGGGCAGGAAGCACAGCACGTCCCCGCTGCGTTCCGCGAGCGCCCGCCGCACCACCGAGGCCACGTGCGCCAGCTGCGCCGGGTCCACGCGCATCCCGTGCGGGGGCCGCACCGGCCGTGGCGGCGGGGCCCAGACCGTCTCCACCGGGTACGAGACCCCCGCGGCCTCCACCACCGGCGCGCCGCCGAGCACCCGCGCCCAGCCGGCCGCGTCGGTCGTCGCCGAAGCCGCCACCAGCCGCAGCTCCGGGCGCAGGGTCTCCCGTACGTCCAGGAGGAACGCGGCGACCGTGTCGGCGTCGAGGTGCCGCTCGTGGCACTCGTCCAGGATCACCACGTCCACCCCGGACAGTTCCTGGTCGCGCTGCAGCCGCTGCAGCAGCACCCCGGTGGTCACGACCTCGACCACCGTCCCCGGCCCCGCGACCCGCTCGCCGCGCACCGTGAAGCCCACCGGTCCGCCGACCGCCTCGCCCAGCAGCCAGGCCATCCGCCGCGCCGCCGCCCGGGCGGCGATGCGCCGGGGCTCGGCGACGACGACCCGGCGCCGCGGTCCGCCGCCGACCAGCCCGGCCAGGACCAGCGGCACCAGCGTGGTCTTGCCGGTGCCCGGCGGGGCGCAGAGCACCGCCGTGCCGCGGGCGTCCAGCGCGGAGACCAGCGCGGGCACGGCCTCCCGTACGGGAAGGGCGTCGAGGTCGGCGGTACGGATCACGTCAGTAACGCTCGCAGACGAAGATCGCGGTGCCGGGGATCAGGTTGCCGCGCAGCGGGGACCAGCCTCCCCACTCCTGGGTGTTCCAGGAGGGCCACTCCGGCTCGACCAGGTCGACCAGGCGGAACCCGCCGGCCACCACGTCGCGGACCCGGTCGCCGAGGGTGCGGTGGTGCTCCACGTATACGGCGCGGCCCTGCTCGTCCTGCTCGACGTACGGGGTCCGGTCGAAGTAGGAGGCGGCGACGGAGAGCCCCTCCGGGCCGGGCTCGTCGGGGAAGGCCCAGCGGATCGGGTGGGTGACGGAGAAGACCCAGCGGCCGCCCGGGCGCAGGACGCGGTGCACCTCGCGCATGACGTTGACGGGGTCGGCGACGAAGGGGACGGCCCCGTACGCGGAGCAGGCCAGGTCGAAGGAGCCGTCGCGGAAGGGCAGCCGGCCGGCGTCGGCCTCGACGAGGGGGATGTCGTCGCCGATGCGCAGCGCGTGCTGGAGCTGGCGGTGGGAGAGGTCCAGGGCCACCGGGCGGGCGCCCCGGGCGGCCAGCCAGCGCGAGCACTGGGCGGCGCCGGCGCCGATCTCCAGGACGTCCTTGTCCTTGAGGGACTCCGCCGGGCCGAGCAGCGCGGCCTCCGCCTCGTCCAGTCCCTCCGGCCCCCAGACGAAGCGGTCGTCGCCGAGGAACGCTCCGTGCTCGTTCTGGTACTCGTCGGCGTTGCGGTCCCACCAGTTCCGGCTCGCCCGGCTGCTCTCCGCATCGTCGGCGTCACGCCGGGTGGCCTCGGCGTCGTCGCCGGCGCCGCCGTCGGCTTCGTACGCTTCTTCGGGGGCGTAGTCCTCTTGGTTCATGGGGCCTGTCGTCGTAGTCTGCGGAAAGAGTTCGAAACGAGGTGGGGAAGCGCCATCGGCGCCCGCCCGCCCACGAATTGTGCCGGTTATGCGGCGATCCGCCCGGGGTGTGCGCCTTCGCGCATTGACCCTGTCCGGCTGCCCCCGTATGCTACAAGTTGCGCTGCGAGCCTGTGCTCCTCAGACCTAGCAGGCTGCGCTTGCATCTGTTGATGACCCCTCGGTTCTCGAGGCCCGGTCCGCTTCACGGCGGAGCATGGGCTTCCTTGGCTGTCCGGCTTCTTCGGCAGATGCCGATAAGGGCTCCCGGCGTAGCAGTACCTACGACTTTCTGTCCGTAACCGGAGCCCTTTCCCACATGACGAGCAGCACCGAGACCACCTCTACCACCCCGCAGGTAGCGGTCAACGACATCGGTAACGAGGAAGCCTTCCTCGCCGCGATCGACGAGACGATCAAGTACTTCAACGACGGCGACATCGTCGACGGCGTCATCGTGAAGGTCGACCGGGACGAGGTCCTGCTCGACATCGGTTACAAGACCGAAGGCGTGATCCCGAGCCGTGAGCTCTCGATCAAGCACGACGTCGACCCGAACGAGGTCGTCAAGGTCGGCGACGAGATCGAGGCCCTGGTTCTCCAGAAGGAGGACAAGGAAGGCCGTCTGATCCTGTCCAAGAAGCGCGCTCAGTACGAGCGTGCCTGGGGCACGATCGAGAAGATCAAGGAAGAAGACGGCATCGTCACCGGTACCGTCATCGAGGTCGTCAAGGGTGGTCTCATCCTCGACATCGGCCTCCGTGGCTTCCTGCCGGCCTCCCTCGTCGAGATGCGCCGCGTCCGCGACCTCCAGCCCTACGTGGGCAAGGAGCTCGAGGCGAAGATCATCGAGCTGGACAAGAACCGCAACAACGTGGTCCTGTCCCGCCGTGCCTGGCTGGAGCAGACCCAGTCCGAGGTCCGCCAGACGTTCCTCACCACCCTGCAGAAGGGTCAGGTCCGCTCCGGCGTCGTTTCCTCGATCGTCAACTTCGGTGCCTTCGTGGACCTGGGTGGCGTCGACGGTCTCGTCCACGTCTCCGAGCTGTCCTGGAAGCACATCGACCACCCGTCCGAGGTTGTCGAGGTCGGCCAGGAAGTCACCGTCGAGGTCCTCGACGTCGACATGGACCGCGAGCGTGTCTCCCTGTCGCTGAAGGCGACGCAGGAGGACCCGTGGCAGCAGTTCGCCCGGACCCACCAGATCGGTCAGGTCGTCCCGGGTAAGGTCACCAAGCTGGTTCCGTTCGGTGCGTTCGTCCGCGTGGACGAGGGCATCGAGGGTCTGGTCCACATCTCCGAGCTGGCCGAGCGCCACGTGGAGATCCCGGAGCAGGTCGTCCAGGTCAACGACGAGATCTTCGTCAAGGTCATCGACATCGACCTCGAGCGTCGCCGGATCTCGCTGTCGCTGAAGCAGGCCAACGAGTCCTTCGGTGCCGACCCGGCGTCGGTCGAGTTCGACCCGACCCTGTACGGCATGGCCGCGTCCTACGACGACCAGGGCAACTACATCTACCCCGAGGGCTTCGACCCCGAGACCAACGACTGGCTCGAGGGCTACGAGACCCAGCGCGAGACGTGGGAGCGCCAGTACGCCGAGGCGCAGGTCCGCTTCGAGCAGCACCAGGCCCAGGTCATCAAGAGCCGCGAGGCCGACGAGGCCGCCGCTGCCGAGGGCGCTGCCGCCCCGGCCGCCGGTGGCAACGCCGGTGCGGGCATCTCGGGTGGTTCGTACTCCTCGGAGTCGGACGAGACCTCGGGCGCCCTGGCCTCCGACGAGGCCCTGGCCGCGCTCCGCGAGAAGCTGGCCGGCGGCCAGAGCTGATCGCAGCGCACCACACCCCGGTGTGAGCTGAGCTGAAAGCAAGGCCCGTCCCCTCAGGGGGGCGGGCCTTGTCACGTTCCCGGTCCCCTGACGTTCCCCGTCCCCTGAAGTTCTCGGCCCCGTGAAGTTCCGGTTCCTGCGAAAGGGCCAACTGGGGAATGGAGCAGCCGTCTTGGACGTTCTTCGCTGAGAAGACGGCGAGGAGGAGTGGTGGCGGTGCTTGATCCACAGGGTTTGTACGAATGGGATGCCAAGGGCCTGGCAGTGGCGGACCTGGCACTCGCCCAGGACTCGGCCGGGCTGGTCATGCTGTACCACTTCGAGGGGTACATCGACGCGGGCGAGGCCGGGGAACAGATCGTCGAGCGGCTGCTCGACACCCTGCCCCACCAGGTGGTGGCCCGGTTCGACGCGGACCGCCTGGTCGACTACCGCGCCCGGCGCCCGCTGCTGACCTTCCAGCGCGACCACTGGACCGAGTTCGAGGAGCCCCGGCTCGAGGTGCGCCTCGTCCAGGACGCCACCGGCGCGCCGTTCCTGCTGCTCTCCGGCCCCGAGCCGGACGTGGAGTGGGAGCGCTTCGCCGTTGCCGTCCGGCAGATCGTCGAACGCCTCGGTGTCCGGCTCTCGGTCAACTTCCACGGCATCCCGATGGGCGTCCCGCACACCCGGCCCGTCGGGATCACCCCGCACGGCAACCGGACCGACCTCATGCCGGGGCACCGCAGCCCGTTCGACGAGGCGCAGGTGCCGGGCAGTGCGGAGTCCCTGGTGGAGTTCCGGCTCGGCCAGGCCGGGCACGACGTGCTGGGCGTCGCCGCGCACGTACCGCACTACATCGCGCGCTCCCCGTACCCGGACGCCGCGCTGACGGTGCTGGAGGCCATCACGGCGGCGACCGGGCTGGTCCTGCCGGCGGTGGCGCACGCGCTGCGCACCGAGGCGCACCGCACGCAGACGGAGATCGACCGGCAGATCCGCGAGGGCGACGAGGAGCTGGTCGCCCTGGTCCAGGGGCTGGAGCACCAGTACGACGCGGCGGCCGGCGCCGAGACGCGGGGCAACATGATCGCCGAGCCGCAGGAGATCCCGTCGGCGGACGAGATCGGCCGCGAGTTCGAGCGGTTCCTGGCCGAGCGCGAGGGCGAGGGCTGAGCTCCTCGTCACGGTCGGCCGGGGCGGGGGGCTGTACGAGGGCCGGGGTGCGGGGTCTAGTCTGCTGGGCATGTTGAAGGTGGGCCTGACAGGCGGAATCGGTGCCGGCAAGAGCGAGGTCTCGCGGCTGCTGGCGGGGTACGGGGCGGTCGTCGTGGACGCCGACCGCATCGCGCGGGAGGTCGTGGAGCCCGGTACGCCCGGGCTGGCGGCCGTCGTGGCGGCCTTCGGGGAGTCCGTGCTGACCGCCGAGGGGGCGCTGGACCGGCCGAAGCTGGGGTCGATCGTGTTCGCCGACCCGGCGAAGCTGCAGACCCTCAACGCGATCGTGCACCCGCTGGTCGGAGCCCGGTCGGCCGAGCTGGAAGCCGCCGCGGGAACCGACGCGATCGTGGTGCACGACGTACCGCTGCTCGCGGAGAACGGCCTGGCGCCGCTGTACGACCTCGTGGTCGTGGTGGACGCCGCTCCCGCAACGCAGCTGGCCCGGCTGACCACGCTGCGCGGGATGGCCGAGGAGGAAGCGCGGGCCCGGATGGCCGCGCAGGCCACGCGGGAGCAGCGGCTGGCGCTGGCCACGCTCGTGATCGACAACGACGGGCCGCTGGAGGCGCTGGAGCCGCAGGTGCGCAAGGTGTGGACGGAGCTCAAGGAGCGCGCGGCCGCGACGGCCGATACGGCTGGTGCCTGACGTGCACATGGAATAGCGGGCGGGGCGCGGGGCGTTGAACGCGCCTGCAGAGGGAAGGAACAGACCGTGTCCGACACCACGCCCCAGCCCGTGCCGTCGCAGCCGCCTCCGCCGTCCGGCTCGTCTCCCGAGACGCACGTCATCGACTACCGGGCCGCCGAGCACCTGCTGGCCGCGCGGGATCCGCGCGGCGCCGTGAAGCTGCTCGACTCGGTCATAGCCGCCCACCCGGAGAACACGGCGGCCCGGCTGCTGCGCGCCCGCGCCTTCTTCGCCGCCGCCCAACTGCGTCCGGCGACGCTGGAGTTCGAGCTCGTGCTGGAACGGGAGCCGGACAACGCCTTCGCGCACTTCGCGCTGGCCCGCACGCACGAGCGCTCCGGCCGACCCGAACAGGCCCGCAAGCACTTCCGCCTGGCGGCCGCCCTGGACCCCCGGCCGGACTACCTGGCGGCGGCCCGCTTCGAGGAGTAGCTCCGTATCACCGGCTGTGGGGAGGCTCGTACGGGGGGATGTCCGGGCCCGGCTGGTAGTGCGGGCCCTGGCGGATGTGGTGGAGGACCACGGCCAGGTCCACGGTGGCGAGCACCGCGAGCACGCCGCAGGCGGCCGCCCACCCGGGACGGCCGACCAGCGCGAACGCGGCCGTCCCGGCGACGGCCCAGACCAGCCCCCACAGGCTCAGCCAGAACCGCAGCCGCAGCGGACTGCGGGCGGTCACCGGCTCGTTTCCGGAACGCATGACCATCGCCTCAGGTCCATGGTCCCACCAGTGGGGCGGTCAGGGGTCGAGGCGGTTCACGGCTGTCGTGGTCGTCTTCTTGAAGGCGGGGACGGGGGCGTCGCTCAGGTCGCCCATTTGACCCCACTGGACGACGGTCACGGTGGAGCCGTCGCGTCCGATCCCGAAGAGGTGCACGCCCGGCTCGGACTCCGGGACCGAGGTGTGCACCCCGTAGACGTGGGCGCCCTCCTCGACGGGGAGCGTGCCGTAGTCCTTCGAGGACGCCTCCCCGTCCGGGTGCTCCCGCAGCCAGTCTCCGGCGCAGGCGGCGACCCGGCGTTCCAGGCTGCGGGTCAGCCGGGCGGCAGCGGAGTCGGAGGAGGTGCGTACGGAGATCTGCACGGCACCGGTGTCGAGGTCGGTGCCGAAGCGCCGGTGCCAGCTGCCGTTGGCCGGAAGCACCCCTTCCAGGCAGAAGGGTGCGGCCTCGGGCAGCCCCTTGGTGACCTTCCCGGCATGCCAGGGCGAGTTGGCATGCGGCGGCAGATCGGCGGCGCCGAGGAATCCGGGAGCGGTGAGCACGAGTGCGATGGCAGCGGCGAGGCCTTGGAGCATGGTCGTTTCTCCCCAATTTCATGTGTAAGGGCCGTGTGTCATCCCTTCCCCGAAACGCCCTCCTTTCAGTCCGTCCGCCCCAGCCGGCCCCGGGGCGGGGAGAGGTCCCGCGCGGCGGCCCCGGAGTCGGCATCCGCCCAGCTCAGCGGCATTGTCAGTGCCCGCACCTAGACTCGACGGCAGACGGGATCCGTCTGACCTGATGGCACCGAGGGCGAGGGGAGGCGACACCATGACACGGCAGCCGCAGCCACAACGGCACCAGCCGCATCCGCACGCCCCCCTCCTGCGCCACCCCGCCGTCTTCCTCCCCGCCCCCGTGCCCCGCGAGGCCCGCGTCGCCTTCTGGGCGCCCGACGGGGACGCGCTCCCGGACGGCGCCGGGACACCGGCCCCGCTCACGGTCGTACGCCCGCACGGCCAAGGGGTCCGTAGCCGTACCGTCCCCTCCCTCACCTTCTCCGTCACCGAAGCGCTGCCCCTGCTCGCCCGCGCCCCCCGCAGCCCCGCCGGCCACCCCGCCACCCGCGCCTGGGGCACTGCCGCCCTCCACGCCCTCGCGCTCGTCGCCCGCGGCCGGCTGCTCCCCGGCGTCACCCCCGGCGGGGTCGACGCCTGGCGGGCCGGCCCGCTCGACGCCGAGGACGTGAGTCACCTGCGCGCGGTGGCCGCCGCGCTCCCGTACGAGGGGTACGCCACCCCGCTGCCCGGCCGCCGCCCCCTCCAGCTGCCCGATCCGGAGGCCCTGGTCCGGGCGTTCCTCGATGCCGTCGCCGACAGCCTGCCCCGCACCCCGGCGGCGCCGCTGGCCGCCGGGCGGCCGTTCGCCGCGCAGGAGCCGCAGCGGGTGCCCGGGATACAGGAGTGGGCCGCGCAGGTCGCGGCGGGCGCCGACGCCGGGGTGGGGATCTCGCTGCGGCTCGACCTGTCCTCCTTCCGCCTCTTCGACGGCGCGCAGGAGGCGGACGAGGCCGATGAGGCGGGCTCGGACGGCATCCGCCGCGCGGGCGCCGCCGTCGTCCAGGTGCACAGCCTCGCCGACCCCACCCTCGTCACCGACGCAGGGCTGCTGTGGGCCGGTGCGGCCGCCGCCGGCTTCGGGCCGCGCGCCCGGATCGACGCCGTACTGGCGCTGCGCCGGGCCGCCCGGGTCTGGCCGCCCCTGCTGCGGCTGCTGGACCAGCCGGTGCCCGATGTCCTCGCCCTCTCCGATCCGGAGCTCGAAGACCTGCTGGGCCGGGCCGCGAACCGGCTCGCGGCCGCCGGGGTCCTGGTCCACTGGCCGCGGGAGCTGGCCCGTACGCTGTCCGCGACCGCGGTCGTACGGTCCACCGCGCCCGGCTCCGCCACCGACGGCACGGCGTTCTTCGACGCCGGGCAGCTGTTCGCCTTCTCCTGGGAGCTCGCGCTGGGCGGCGACCGGCTCACCCCGGGGGAGATGGACGTGCTGGCGCAGGCCCACCGGCCCGTGGTCCGGCTGCGCGACCAGTGGGTGCGGGTCGATCCCGAGCTGGTGCGCAAGGCGCGCAAGCGGGAGCTGGGGCTGCTGGACCCGGTGGATGCGCTGGCCACCGTACTGACGGGGACGGCCGAGGTGGACGGGGAGCCGGTGGCGGCGGTCCCGGTGGGCGCGCTGGCCGCCCTGCGGGAGCGGCTGACCGGCGAGCTGGCCCCGCTGCCGCAGCCCGTCGGGCTGAAGGCCACCCTGCGCGACTACCAGGCCCGCGGTCTGGCCTGGCTGGACCTGATGACCTCGCTCGGCCTCGGCGGCTGCCTCGCCGACGACATGGGACTGGGCAAGACCGTCACCCTGATCGCGCTGCACCTGCACCGGGACCGCCCCGAGCCGACGCTCGTCGTCTGCCCCGCGTCGCTGCTGGGCAACTGGCAGCGGGAGATCGAGAGGTTCGCGCCCGGGGTCGCGGTGCGCCGCTTCCACGGCGGCAGCCGCAGCCTCGACGGGCTGGCCGGGGGATTCGTGCTGACCACGTACGGGACGATGCGGGCGAGCGCGGCCCGGCTGGCCGAGCAGCCCTGGGGCATGGTCGTCGCCGACGAGGCGCAGCACGTGAAGAACCCGCATTCGGCGACGGCGAAGGCGCTGCGCACGATTCCGGCACCGGCCCGGGTGGCGCTGACCGGCACCCCGGTGGAGAACAACCTGTCCGAGCTGTGGGCGCTGCTCGACTGGACCACGCCGGGGCTGCTGGGCCCGCTGACGGCGTTCCGGGCCCGGCACGCCCGCCCGGTGGAGCACCAGCAGGAGGAGGACGGGGGCAACGAGGCGGCGGTGGCCCGGCTGGCCGCGCTCGTACGCCCGTTCCTGCTGCGGCGCAAGAAGTCCGACCCGGGGATCGCCCCCGAGCTGCCGCCGAAAACGGAAACGGACCATCCGGTCTCCCTCACGCGTGAGCAGGCCTCGCTCTACCAGGCCGCGGTGGACGAGGCGATGGCCGTGATCGAGGCGAGCGAGGGCATCGAGCGGCGCGGCATGATCATGAAGCTGCTGGCCTCGCTCAAGCAGATCTGCAACCACCCCGCGCAGTACCTGAAGGAGGAGCAGCCCCGGATCCCGCACCGCTCGGGCAAGCTGGCCCTGCTCGACGAGCTGCTGGACACGATCCTCGCGGAGGACGGCTCGGTGCTGGTCTTCACCCAGTACGTGACGATGGCCCGGATCATCGAGCGGCACCTGGCCGCCCGGGGGATCTCCCACCAGCTCCTGCACGGAGGGACCCCGGTCCCGCGCCGCGAGGAGCTCGTGGACCGCTTCCAGTCCGGTGAAGTCCCGGTCTTCCTGCTCTCCTTGAAGGCGGCGGGCACGGGGCTGAACCTGACACGGGCCGGCCATGTCATCCACTTCGACCGCTGGTGGAACCCGGCGGTGGAGGAGCAGGCCACCGACCGCGCCTACCGGATCGGCCAGACGCAGCCCGTCCAGGTCCACCGGATCATCGCGGAGGGCACCGTGGAGGACCGGATCGCCGAGATGCTGGAGGCGAAGCGGGCCCTGGCCGATGCCGTGCTCGGCTCGGGAGAGTCGGCGCTGACCGAGCTGACCGACCGCGAGCTGGCCGACCTCGTCTCCCTGCGGAGGCCCGCATGATCACGGCGTGGAGGTCTGCATGATCATCGCGAGGGACGACCGCCGCCGCACCTTCGAGACCGTGCCCGCCGGTGTGGAGGCCGCCAGCTGGTGGGGCCGGGCCTGGGTGTCGGCGCTCGAGCAGGTGTCCCGTGACCCGGCCCGCCTGGCCCGGGGCCGCGCGTACGCCGCCGAGGGCCATGTCGACGCGGTCACGGTCACCCCGGGCCGGATCGTGGCGTACGTACGGGGCAGCCGGGCCCGCCCGTACCGCACGGAACTGGCCCTGAGCCCCTTCCCGGACGCCGAGTGGAGCGAGCTCCTGGAGGCGGTCGCTGCGGACCCCGCGGCCCTCGCCGGCCTGCTGGAGCGGGAGGTTCCGCAGTCCCTGGCGGGGACGGTCCTGCCCGGTGCGGGCGAGCTCGTCCCGCGCTGCTCCTGCCCGGACACCGCCCGTCCGCCGTGCAAGCACGCCGCGGCCCTCTGCTACCGGGCGGCGCGCCTCCTCGACGAGGACCCGTTCGTCCTGCTGCTCCTGCGCGGCCGGGGCGAGCGGGAGCTCCTCGACGAGCTGACCCGCCGCAATGCCGCCCACGCCGCCCGCGAACAGCCCGACGCCGCACCGGACTTCCCCGGTGTCCCGGCCCGCGCCGCGCTGGCCCGCACCAGCCTGCCGCCGCTGCCGGCCCCGCCGGCGGCGCCCGCCGCCGTGGGCCTCCCGCCCGCCTACCCGGCCGACCCGGCCGCCCCCGACCCGCTGGCCCTGGACCAGCTCGCCACGGACGCCGCCGCGCGCGCCCTCGCGCTGCTCACCACCGCCGAGGACCCGATCGCCGGCCTCACCCTCTGGCAGGACGCCGTCCGCCTGGCCTCCGCGCACCACACGGCCGGCCTCACCGGCGCGGCCCGCACCCTCTACCGGGACCTGGCCCGCGCCACCGGCCGCACCACCACCGACCTGGCCCGGGCCGCCGCGGCCTGGCGCCAGGGCGGCCTGCCCGCACTCGTCGCCCTCGAGGAGCCCTGGGACCCCCCGGCCGGTCCCTTCGACCGGGCCCGCCCGGCCCTCCTGGCCGCCTCCCGGGGCGCCTTCCGCCCCGACCGCAACCGCCTCACCGCGCACACCCGCCAGCTCCGCCTGGGCCGCGACGGCCTCTGGTACGCCTACGAGTCCCGCCCGGACACCGAGGACTGGTGGCCCACGGGCACCCCCTCGGCCGACCCGCTCACCGCCCTGCGCCGCTGACCTCCGCCGCCCAGCGCGTCAACGTGGTGAAGTCGCGCTCGCGCAGGCCGTGGCGGGCGTGGATGGTGAGGAGGAGCGCCGGAGCCGGGTGGTGGGCCGCGATCCAGGCGCGGTCCCGGGGGGTGATCATGTCGTCGACCCAGGCGAAGGGGCGGCCCGCGGCCCAGTCGAGGAGCGGGCGGGTCTTCCAGAACAGACCGTCCGGATCGTCGGCGAAAAGTTCCGGCCACTCGATGACGGGAAGGTCGCCGGGTAGTCCGATGTGCGGGGCGATCATCGTGTTGGCCTCGTGCATCCAGGCGGTGGCCCAGGTGAGTTCGTAGGGCAGCGCCAGCAGACGGAGGCCGTGCGACGGGTGCAGGCGGACCCGCAGCCCGCGCCGGGCGCTGCGCGACTCAGGGTGCCGGTGGGACATCCAGCCGGTCGGACGCATCCGGTGACTGGTGTATCCGCGCAGTCCGGCGAGGCGGGACCGGAAGGGGTTGAGGGGGCCGTCCACGTCGAGGAGCAGCAGCGGGCGTTCGGTCATGAAGTAGGCATTACCCAGTACACGATGGAGTGAAATGCCTACCGGCTCTATAACCCGAATGGGTTTACCGCGTTGTTTCCGGTGCGGGTGCAGCACCCGTGAACTCCTCCGGAAGGCAGGGAAACTGATGCGTCACAGTCGTCGGAATGGCTTGATCGCGGCGGTGGTTGCGGGAGGCGGACTGGCGGTCGCGGGTGCCAGCGGGTTCGCCTACGCCGATGCGGACGCGGGCGGGAAGGCCGAGCGCTCGCCGGGGCTGCTGTCCGGGAATCTGGTGCAACTGCCGGTGCACACCCCGGTGAACGTGTGCGGCAACACCGTGAGCGTGGTCGGCTTGCTCAACCCGGCCGCGGGCAACCGCTGTGCCAACGAGGCGGGGGGCGGTGGCGTCGCGCATCCGGGGTCCGTGTCCTCGCATCCCGCGAAACCCGGGACCCGGGCGGGGAACGGCACCGGCTCGGGCGGGGGAGCCCGTGCCGAAGGGAGCGGAAAGGATTCGCCGGGGCTGCTGTCCGGCAACGGGATTCAGCTCCCGGTCGACGTCCCGGTCAACATCAGCGGGAACGCGGTCAGCGTCGTCGGAGTCGGCAACAGTTCCACCGGCAACACCTCCGTCAACGGCGAGGAGCCCAGCGGCGGTAAGCCCCCGCAGCAGGAGCAGCAGCAGCCGCCCGTCGTCGAGCGGCCCGTCACCCCGCCCGCGCCGCCGCAGCACGGCCCGGCGCTCGCCCACACCGGGGCCGACGCCGCCGGCTACCTGCTGCCCGGCGGCGGGGCGCTGCTGCTGGGCGGGGTCCTGCTCTACCGCCGCTTCCGCCTCCAGTAGGCCGCAGGACCTACGGCTCGGGGCCCGAAGCGTGCGGAGGGGGTGGTGCGGGGGGCGGGGGTGTGCGCCAGCCGTCCAGGATCGCGTCGATCCGCGCCGCCAGCCGGGCCCGGGCCGCGAACCGCGGGACACCCGCCATCAGCAGGGCGTCGTACTCGGTGTCGGTGTGCCGCACCGCCGCCCGGACCGCCACCGACACCGCCTGTACGTCGAGGGCCCGGCCGGCCGCCGTACGGCCCACCCGGCCGCTGCCGCGCAGCGAGGCATGAGTGGCTATCGCCACCGCCCGATCGGCCGGGCACCCCGGGAACAGCCGCACGATCTCGGCGGCGAACGCAGCCGTGAACCGGGTGTCCTCGACCGCGCGGCGCAGCCGGTCGCGCTCCCGGCGGCGGGCCCGCGCCTCGGCGTCCGCGAGGCAGGCGCGCTCTGCGCGGGCCAGGGCCGGGTCCTCGACCAGGAGCCCCTGGCGCTCGTAGCGGCGGCGCCGCTTGTTGAAGCGAACGACGACGGCGGAGAGCGAACTGGCCTCACGGGCCCGCCGGGTGAGTGCGGCATCCCCGCGCGGCAGGTAGACGAGGTGCCCGAGGTCGGCGCAGTCCAGGCAGCGGGGCACACCGGCCTCGCGGACGAGATGCCGGAGCGGCCCCTGGCGGCACTCTGCACAGTTGATCTGCTTCAGCGACTCGAACACCACGAGGCTCATGACGATGTGATACCGCCGTCCGGTCTGCTTATCACCTTGCCGAAAATGGTGGTTCGGGTTTCGCCAACTTTCCCGGATGTCCGGATGTCCCTCTACCGTGGGGCGTTGGGGCTGCGGTAGGGCCGTGAGGCCCATGGGGGAGAGGCGGTTACATGGCTGGACGGCAGGCGACGGCGCGGCTTGCGCGGGACACGGCCGGCGCGGGGCACCTCGCGGGCCGGGAGGTCGTCATAGAACCCGGCGGCTGCACCGGCTGGCACTTCCACCGGGTCCCGCTGATCGCGCTGGTCAAGTCCGGGACGCTGACCCGGATCCTGCACGACAACTCGGTCGTCGTGCACCGGCCGGGGTCCAGCTTCGTCGAGCCGCCCGGCATCGAGCACCTCCACCTCGGCCGCAACCTCGCCGCGGTGCCCGTCGTGCTGTACGTGACCTCCACGCTGGCCGAGGACGAAGCCTTCTCCATACCCGCTGCCGCCCCGCGCGGCGCAACACCCTGCTCCTGCTCAGGGGACTTCGCGTGAACCGGCCTCCCGCGAGCCGCCCCGCCCGGCGCTGCTCCGTCCGGAGCCGCCGCCCCGCTCAGACCAGGCGGCGTATCTCCCCGCGCACGCGGTAGAAGCCTCCCGAGGCCGCGTGCAGCCCGTCCACCACGTACCGGGCCCCGGGCTCCCGTATCCCGCGCGGGAACTGCACGTTCCACGAGGGCTCGAAGCCGCCCGACACCACCTGCACCCGCATCCGGCCGCCCTGGCGGACGCACTCCACCACCACACCGTCCGCCGGCGCCGCCGCCACCGAGACGGTAGCCACCGCCGCGGGGGAAGCCGCCGGGGTGAACACCGGCAGCGCAGCCGCCGACTTCACGTCCACCGCCGTCGGCACCGAACCCCGCTGGGCCGCGAGGATCGCCGCCTCGCTCGCGTCCATGCAGATCAGGGACCCGTCCGTGGTCACCAGGTACAGCCGCTCGTCCAAGTACTGCATCGACAGGGCCGAACCGCCGCCGGTACCCAGCTTCCACAGCCGCTGCCCGTCGGCATCGAAGCAGTACACCGAGGAGGCGTAGTCGGCGGCGAACACGTGCCGGCCGTCCGGCGAGGTCGCGCACGCGTACACGGCGGCGTCGCACCGGTAGGAGGCCTCCACGGCGCCCGTCGCCTTCGCCAGCCGCTGCACGGTGTGGCGGCCCGTGCCCGCGTAGACCGTGTGGTCCTCCTGCCAGCCGAAGAGCACCGAGCCGTCGGTCGGCGTGTGCCACAACTGGGCCCCGCCGTCGGCCGCGTACGCGGTGACGCCCTGGCTGTGCCCGTGGTAGACCGCCCGCTCGTCCGCCCGGACCATCCACGCGTTCGAGCCCGACGACCGCCGCGACCACTGGAACTCGTCCTCGTGGTCGATGACCGTCAGCCCGCCGCTGCGGTCGGACACGCTCAGCACGCCCTCGTGGATGTCGAGCCAGAAGATGTCCACGTCCGCCGCGATGTCGTAGGCCCCGAACGGCACCTTCGACGACAGGTCGTACACCGTGCCGTCGTCACAGCCCGCGTATATCCAGAACTCGTCCGCCACCAGGCACTTCACCCCGTCCGGCAGCGAGTACCGGGCCAGCACCTCGCCCCCGTGGCTCAGCGTGTACACGTCCCCCGCCTGGTTGCCCACCCAGCAGCGGTCCTCGTCCACATGGATCCCGAACGCCGAGGAACCCGTACGGAACCGCCACAGCACCGGAGCCACGGCCCGCGCCGTCGACGGAGCGGAGGTGACCTGGCGGCGCGTCACCGCCCGGGCCGCGCGCTGTCCGGCCACCGCCGGCGCGTACCCCTTGCGGACCTTCTCCCCGATCTTCTTGGCGGCCGCCGCCCGGGCCTTCTCGACGTTCGGGAACGACGAGCTCTGCAGCTGGCCGGCCGCGCCGATGCGCCCGTACCGCACCGAGACGGCCGTGCCGTCCACGGTCACCTCGTAGAACTTGTGCGCCCCGCCGCCATCCTGCGACAGCTCCAGATACGTCGTCTCGCGAGCCATGTCAGACCCCTCCCCAAGGCCGGGCCAACGGCTCTTTCCCGCCGGTGATCCCTCGTGAAAAACGCTACGGCCCACCACTGACAATGGGCCCGTGCAGCTGGAAGCGATCACATGGCAGCGGATGGCCGAGCGGCTCGCCGGTCACCTCGACGAACACAGGACGTCCCCGGAGCAGGCGACGTGGCAGCGGGTGGGCATCGACGGCGCACCCGCCGCCGGCACCGGCGTGCTCGCCGGCCACCTCGCCGACGAGCTGCGCCTGCGCAGCCGCCCGGTCCTGGTGGTCCCGGCGGAGGGCTTCCTGCGCCCGGCCTCGCTCCGCTTCGAGTTCGGCCGCGAGGACGTGGACTCCTACCTCGGCGGCTGGTACGACACCGCCGCCCTCTGGCGCGAGGTGTTCGGCCCGACCGACCCGGGCGGCACCGGGCGGGTGCTGCCCGACCTCTGGGACCCGGTGACCGACCGGGCGACCCGCAGCCCGTACACCGAACTCCCGCCGGGCGGCGTCGTGATCGTCCACGGCCCGCTGCTGCTGGGCCACTGGTTCCCCTTCGACCTCAGCGTGCACATCCGGCTCTCGCCGGGGGCGCTGGCCCGCCGCACCGAGGAGTCCGCGCGCTGGACCCTGCCCGCCTTCGCCCGCTACGAGGCGGAGACCGACCCCGCGGCGCAGGCCGACGCCGTGGTCCGGGCCGACGACCCCCGCCACCCCGCCTGGACCGGCCTCACGGGCCCCACCGGCTGACCTCTGCGGCGCCCGTACCGTCACGGACGTCAGGGATCCGCAACAGCGGCATCGCGGCTCTGCGACGAACGGGATCCGGCCGTCGCCGCGGCCGGAACCCGGCGCTACGTTGACGCCACGCTTCGACGGCGGCCACCTGGTGGCGCCTTGGCAGAGGGAGACGGCAATGGACGGACGCGGTACGGCGGTTCAGGGTCCGAGACGGCTGCGCCGGAACGCCGCCTGCGCCGCGCTGGTGCTGTGCGGGGCCCTGGCCCTCACGGCCTGCAACGGCGACGACGGCAGTGACGCGGGAGCGGGAGCCGGCGGTGCGAGCCCCAGTGCGAGCCCGGTGAGTCCGTCGGCCGCACCTGCCACCTCCGCCACCCCGGCGGGCGGAGCGACTCCGTCCGCCTCTGCGGCGTCCTCGAAGAAGCCGGACCCGACCGCCACCGCTCCGGCCAAGCCGAAGCCGCCCGCACCCGGACCTGCCTGCGCCTCCAAGGAGGCGGTCTCGCCGGACGAGATCGCCGTCTACCGCTACACCCCCGAGGGCGGCCAGTACAGCCTGATCGTCAAGCACGGCCACTGGGGCTGCCCCGTCGCGGGCGGTGTCACGCCCTTCGTGACGGTCGGCGAGGAGACCTACATCCCGATCGCCGAGGACGCCAAGATCGGCGCCCACGCCCCGATCCTCTCCGGCTCCGCGAACAAGCCGATCACCACGCACGAGCTCACCTCGTGGCTGGAGACCCACCCGAACAAGGGTCTGGTGTTCCACTACAACGTGAACAAGGCGGGCGTGATCGACACCCTCGGCCAGGAGGAGTACCTCTCGTAGCTCCCCGTACGCGGCGCCCGGCACTCCCTACGGGCGCCCGCCCAGCCGGGTCACCGCCTGCGCGGCCGCCCGGCAGCCCGCCCGGGCCGCGTCCACCGGGGCCGCGCCCGCGAGCCGGGCCGCCAGGAACCCGCCGGTGAACGCGTCTCCGGCCCCCGTCGAGTCCACGGCCTGCGCCGACTCCGCCGACACCTCCGCGGTCACCCGGCCCGCCTCCGCCACCAGCGCCCCCGCCGCGCCGCGGGTGACCACCACCAGCGGCACCCGCCGGCTCAGCTCCGCCGCCGCCCGGGCCGCTCCCGCCGCCGCGGGCAGCCCGGCCAGCAGCCGTGCCTCGTCCTCGTTGGGCAGCAGTACGCCGACGCCCGCCACGGCATCGAGGAAGCGCTGCGGACCCAGCGCGACCAGGAAACCCGCCGAGGCCGGGTCCACGCTCACCGGCACTCCGCGGGCCCGGGCCGCCCGCAGCGCGACGAGGGCCAGTTCCCGGCTGCTGTCGGCGAAGAAGAGGTAGCCGGACAGGTGCAGATGGGCCGCCCCGTCCAGCAGGGCCGGCGCCCAGTCCTCGGGGCACAGCCGCAGCGCGGCGCCGCTGTCGGTGAGGAAGGTCCGCTCCGCGTCCTTGCCGACCAGCGCCACCACCGTCCCGGTCGGCTCGGCCGCATCGATCACCAGCCGCGGCCGCACCCCGCAGTCCCGCAGCGACTGCTCGTGCCACCGGGCGGATTCCGTGCCGACCCGCGCCAGCAGGCGTACCTCCGCCACCCCCGCGTGGGCCGCCCAGCAGGCCGCATTGGCTCCGGCGCCGCCCGGCAGGGTCCGGATCCGCGCGGCCGTGTCCGTGGCCGGGGTCAGCGGCTCCGGATGCACGGCCACGACGTCCGTCACCACGTCCCCGACGACCAGCAGCGCCCCGGGCGCGGTCACGCGCGCGCCGCCCAGGCCCCCGCGATCCTGGCTCCGAGCGCCACGTTGCCCCGTACCGCCGCCAGGTTGGCCTCCAGCGAGGCCCCGCCCGTGGCCCGTACCAGGAACCCCAGCAGGAACGGGGTCACCGCCTGCCCCGTGATCCCCCGCTCGTGGCACTCCTCGAGGGCCTCGGCCAGCACCCGGTCGTGCAGGTCCGGATCCAACTGATCCGCCTCCGCCACCGGATTCGCCACCAGCAGTGCCGATTCCGGTCCGCCGAGGGCGTCCTGAGCGGCCATCACCGCGGCCACCTCCTGCGGCCGGTGGACGGTCCAGTCCACCGGCTCGCCGGAACTGGCCAGGTAGAAGCCGGGGAAACGTTCCGTCCCGTACCCCAGTACCCCGACCCCCAGCGTCTCCAGCCTCTGCAGCGTGGCCGGCACGTCCAGGATCGACTTCACCCCCGCGCACACGACCGTGATCCGCGTCCGCGCCAGCAACTGCAGATCCGCCGACTCGTCCTGGGTCTGCGCGTACTCGCGGTGCACGCCGCCCAGCCCGCCCGTGGCGAAGACCCGCAACCCGGCCCGCGCGGCCAGGAACGCCGTCGCGGACACCGTCGTCGCGCCGGTCGCGCCGGCCGCGAGCGCGGGAGCCAGATCCCGCTGGCCGAGCTTGCGCACGCCCTCGCCGCCGGCGATCCGCTCCAGCTGCGCCTTGTCCAGGCCCGCGTACGCCACCCCGTCGACGACCGCGATCGTGGCCGGAACCGCCCCCTCGGCGCGCACCAGCGCCTCCAGTTCGGTGCCCACGGCCAGATTGCGCGGGCGGGGCAGGCCGTGCGCGATGATCGTCGACTCCAGAGCCACGACGGGACGGCCCCGGTCGAGTGCCTCGCGGACCTCTTCGGACAGGACGGGGACCTCGGGTGATGTGTGCATGTCCCATCCATGGCACGGGACGTGCGCCCCCAAACGCGCTCCCGGCCCGCCTTCCGAACCTGTCCGAGTAGCGTTCCCCCATGGACCCCCGGGACACCCGTGCCTTCTACGACGAACTCGCCGACCGGTACGACCTCCTGTACGCGGACTGGGACGCGGGCATCGCCCGCCAGGGCCGGGCGCTGGACGCCCTGCTCACCGCCTGCCTGGGCCCCGGCCCGCACCGCGTCCTCGACAACGCCTGCGGAATCGGCACCCAGGCCCTCGGCCTGGCGGCGCTGGGCCACCGGGTCACCGGGACCGACCTGAGCCCGCCCTCGGCCGCCCGCGCCGGCCGCGAGGCGGCGGCGCGCGGGCTCGCCCTGTCCACCGCGGCCGCGGACATGCGGGCCCTGCCCTTCCGGGACGGCTCC
The DNA here is from genome assembly GCF_041200175.1 of Streptomyces sp. R33. Classification (NCBI taxonomy): domain Bacteria; kingdom Bacillati; phylum Actinomycetota; class Actinomycetes; order Kitasatosporales; family Streptomycetaceae; genus Streptomyces; species Streptomyces sp. R33. The sequence goes on from NZ_CP165727.1 coordinate 6,354,342, forward strand.
TTCGACGCGGTCGTGTGCGCGGACAACGCCCTGCCGCACCTCCTGACGGCCGGCGACGTGTGCACCGCCCTGGCCGAAACCCTGCGGGTGCTGCGCCCGGGCGGCCTGCTGCTGCTCTCGACCCGCCCGTACGGCGAACTGCGGCGCGACCGGCCGCAGAGCGACGGCCCGCACGTGCGGACGGGCCCGGACGGACGGACCGTCAGCTTCCAGCTCTGGCAGTGGCACGAGGACGGAGAGCGGTACGACCTGGAGCTGTTCCAGCTGCTGCCGTCCGGTACGCCCGGCCGCGAGACGTGGACCACCCGGACGGCCAGGGCCACGTACTGGGCGTTGCCCGAAGAGGAGACGGCGGCCCACGCGCGCCGGACCGGGTTCGCCGAAACGGTGTGGCACCCGGCGCAGGCCACCGGATTCCACCAGCCGGTGCTCAGCGCCCGTCGGCCCGGCTGAGGCGCAGAGCGGCTGGACAGGTTGACCTGTCCGGCGTGCGGAACCTGGACGCTCTGGTCACCGCGGAGCGCCGGACGGCCGGATTAGGGTGACTCGGCATGAGCACCAGTGAGCACGGCCCCGCCTCGTTCGCCGTATCCGTACCGGATGCCGAGCTGGAGGCCGAGGACCTCGATCCCGGCCAGATCCTCTCCGGCGAGCCCGTCGTGACGGGCAAGGTGCTGTGGGAGTCCCCCGACGGCAAGCAGCTGCGCGGCATCTGGCAGATCACCGAGGGCGTGGTGACCGACACCGAGGCCAACGAGCTGTTCGTCGTGGTCAGCGGCCGCGCCACCATCGAGGTCGAGGGCGGGGAGACCCTTGAGGTGGGCCCCGGCTCCGCCTGCGTGCTCCGGGAGGGCGACAAGACCACCTGGACCGTCCACGAGACGCTGCGCAAGGCATACCACATCAGCTACTAGCCGCAGGCGCGGCAGCGGCGGCAGCGGGATGGCGGCGCCCGGTGAACAGGGCGAGCGCCGCCATCGGCAGCAGCAGGCCCGCGCCGATCACGTTCAGCCAGCCGTAGCCCGCATGGGACATGACCAGGCCGGCGGCCGCGCCGCCCACGCCCGCGCAGGTGTTCATGGTGAGGTCGCTCAGACCCTGTACGGCGGCCCGCGCGGCCTGCGGCACCGAGTCGGTGAGCAGCGCCGAGCCGGAGACCATGCCGGCGGACCAGCCGAGGCCGAGCAGGAACAGGCCGGCGGCGCTCTGCGCGTGGTGGGGTCCGGCGGTGCCGGCGAGCAGGGCGGCCAGTGACAGCAGCCCGGCCGCCAGGCCGATCACCGACAGCCGGCCGACCCGGTCGGCGAGCCAGCCCATGACCGGCGAGAAGGCGAACATGCCGGCGATGTGGCCGCTGATCACCAGGCCGACGAGCTCCAGCCCGGCGCCGTGGTGGCCCAGGTCGACCGGGGTCATCACCATGATCGAGACCATGGTGGTGTGGGACACCGCGACGGTGACCAGGGCAAGCCGCGCCCGCGGGGAGGCCTTGACGGCCGCGAGCCCGGCGCGCAGCGAGCGGCCCGCGCGGGTCTGCTCCTCGGGGCCGGCCAGCGCCCGGGCCGTCAGCAGCGGGTCCGGCCGCAGGAGTACGGCGATCAGGGCGCCGGTGAGGACGAAGACGGCGCCGGCCCAGACGAAGGGGCCCGCCGTCTCGGGTATGGAGGTCCCGGCGAAGCTGCGGCTGGCCGGGGCGGAGAGGTTGGGGCCGAGCACCGCGCCGAGGGTCGACGCCCAGACGACGACGGCGACGGCCCGGGCCCGCCGGTCCGGGGCGGCGAGGTCGGCGGCCGCGAACCGGGCCTGGAGGTTGGCGGAGGAGGCCGCTCCGAAGGCGGCCATGCCGAGCATGAGCAGCGGGAAGCTCTTGATCGCGGTGGCGAGGACCACCAGGGCCGCACCGGCGGCGCCGATCCCGTACCCGAGGACCAGCCCCGGGCGGCGGCCGCGCGCGGTCATGAGCGCGGCGAGCGGCAGGGAGACGGCCGCGGTGCCGATCACCGCGGCGGTGGAGGCGAAGCCGGACAGCGCTTCGGTGCCGCTGACCTGCGTCGCGAGGACCGGGGCCAGGGCGATGCTGATGGGCACGCCGAGGCCGCCCAGCATCTGGCTCGCGATGAGCACCGCGGAGGTGCGCCGCTGCAGCCGGGGCAGGTCGGCCGGGCCGGCCGACGCAGCGGGCCGGTCGGTGCCGGGGACGGTCGTCATGCCGCCCACCCCCGTCGCGGCGGCGCAGGGCAGTGTACGGGCGCGGTGCGGCCTGAGGCGGCAGGAGTAGTCACCGCGGCAGTCTCCCACCCCTTACCGCCGGACGGAACGGGGGATGCACACCCGGGCACCCCCGGGCACACCCGGGCACCCCGGTCAGAACAGCGGCTGCGGCAGGACGCCCTCCAGCGCCAGCAGCGACCGCTTGGTCTCCACCCCGCCGCCGAACCCGCCGATGCCCCCGTCGTTCTCCACGACCCGGTGGCAGGCCACCACCAGCGGGAGCGGATTCGACCCCATGGCGTTGCCCACGGCCTGGGCCGCGCCCGGCTGTCCGACGCGGGCCGCGAGCTCCCCGTACCCCACGACCGCCCCGTACGGCACCGAGCGGTCCAGCTCCTGGAGCACCTGCCGGTTGAAGCCGGAGCTGAGCCGCCAGTCCAGCGGCAGGTCGAAGCGCTTGAGCGAGCCCGCGAAGTAGGCGGTCAGCTGGCGTATCGGCTCGGCCAGCAGCACCTCCTCGCCCGGTGCCGGGCGCCGGGCGTCGGCGCCGAGCCGGGAGACGAGGGAGCCGATCATCTTCTCGACCCGGTCCGGACCGGCATGGAACTCGACCCGGACCAGACCCTCGGGGGTCGCGGCCAGGAGCAGGGGACCGACGTCGCTGGGGACGACGGTCCATTCGAGGTGCGGCCCGCGGGGCCGCTCGGTGCTGTCCACCCCTCCACCGTACGGGGCGGGTACGACAGCCCGGACCCTTCCCGGCGCCCCTGGTACGGGAAGGCGCCTGGTACGGGAAGGCCCCTAGTACGGGAAGGCGCCGAGCAGCGCCTCCTGGCCGAGCACCGCCTGCTGTACGACGTCGGGGGCGTTGGTGATGATCCCGTCCACGCCCATCCCCTGCACCTTCCGGGCCGTCGCCTCGTCGTCCACGATCCAGGTGTCCACCTCCATCTTCCTGCCGTGGGCGCCCAGCAGGCCGTGCACCGCCGCCACCCAGTCGGCCGAGATGGTGGTGTGCCACGGGTTGATCCGGTCCGTGAACTCGGCGTACTTCGGCAGGTCGGCGACGGTCGGGGTGCCCAGGAAGGCCGTCACCAGGTCCGGGCGCAGGCCGTGCACGATGCGTACGCAGTCCGCGCTGAAGCTCTGCACGACCAGGCGGCGCTGCACGTGGTCCGTGTCGAGCCAGCCGGCCTCGTCCAGCACCTGCAGCGTCTCCTTCTCGATCCCGGGGTAGAGCTCGGGCTTCTTGATCTCCAGCAGCAGCCGCTGCCGGTTGTCCTGCACCCGGTCGAGGTACTCCCGCAGGCTCGGCACCCGGGCGCCCGCGAACTCCTGGCCGAACCAGCTGCCCGCGTCGAGCGTGGCGATCTCCGCCGCCGTGAAGTCCCTGACCCGCCAGGGGCTCCGGTCCGGGAACGCCTGCTCGACGTCGGTGGTGCGGGCCAGGGTGTCGTCGTGGACCACCACCAGCTCCCCGTCCTTGGTGCGCTGGACGTCGTTCTCGACCCAGTCGAAGCCCAGCCGCATCGCGAGGTCGATCGCGTCGAGGGTGTTCTCCGGGGCGTACGCCGAAGCGCCCCGGTGGGCGTACACGACGGGGCCCAGCAGCCCCGCCGCCCCGGTGGCGCCGGCGGGGGAGGCCGGGGAAGAGGGGGAGGAGGGGCCGGTCGCGGCGGACGAGGTCGTCCCGCCCAGCACGGTCAGGGTGAAGCCCAGGAATGCGGCGGCGGCCGCGGCGGCGGGTCGGACGTACATGTGCGTTCTCCTCGGTTCGGAGCCCTGTTCCTGCGTCAGACGCGTGCGGAATGGCAGACGTTGCGGCGATGCACCACACGGGGGACCTCTACGGCGATCATGCGGTTGATGATCACGGGGCCGCCACCGAACTACGACAAACGGACCAGAAAGGAGGACTTCCGTCCCGCCCCCCGGACCGGCGCAGCGCCGCGGACCCGCGCGCGGCTGCGTGAGTGTCAGTGGGGGGTCGTACGGTGGAGTCATGCGGCCCGTATCGAAGATCGAACGCACGGTGGCGCCTTTCGAGGTCGTCAGCCCCTACCAGCCCAGCGGCGACCAGCCGGCGGCCATCGCCGAGCTGGAGAAGCGCATCCGTGCAGGTGAGAAGGATGTCGTCCTGCTGGGTGCGACCGGCACCGGCAAGTCGGCGACCACCGCCTGGATGATCGAGAAGCTCCAGCGCCCCACTCTGGTCATGGCGCCGAACAAGACGCTCGCCGCCCAGCTGGCGAACGAGTTCCGCGAGCTCCTGCCGAACAATGCCGTCGAATACTTCGTCTCGTACTACGACTATTACCAGCCCGAGGCGTACGTTCCGCAATCGGACACGTACATCGAGAAGGACTCCTCGATCAACGAGGAGGTGGAGCGGCTGCGCCACTCCGCGACCAACTCCCTGCTCACCCGGCGCGACGTGATCGTCGTGGCGTCCGTGTCCTGCATCTACGGCCTCGGTACCCCACAGGAGTACGTGGACCGCATGGTCCCCCTCAAGGTCGGCGAGGAGATGGACCGGGACCAGCTGCTGCGCCGTTTCGTCGACATCCAGTACACGCGCAACGACGTGGCCTTCACCCGCGGTACCTTCCGCGTGCGCGGGGACACCATCGAGATCTTCCCGGTCTACGAGGAACTGGCCGTCCGCATCGAGATGTTCGGCGACGAGATCGAGGCCCTCTCCACCCTGCACCCGCTGACCGGCGAGGTCATCAGCGAGGACCGCGAGCTGTACGTCTTCCCCGCCAGCCACTACGTCGCAGGCCCCGAGCGCATGGAGAAGGCGATCGCCGGCATCGAGACGGAGCTGGCGGAGCGCCTCGCCGAGCTGGAGAAGCAGGGCAAGATGCTGGAGGCGCAGCGCCTGCGCATGCGCACCACGTACGACCTGGAGATGATGCGCCAGATCGGGTCCTGCTCCGGCATCGAGAACTACTCGCTGCACATGGACGACCGCGAGCGCGGCTCCGCGCCCAACACCCTCATCGACTACTTCCCCGAGGACTTCCTCCTCGTCATCGACGAGTCGCACGTCACCGTGCCGCAGATCGGCGCGATGTACGAGGGCGACGCCTCGCGCAAGCGGACCCTGGTCGACCACGGCTTCCGGCTGCCGTCCGCGCTGGACAACCGGCCGCTGAAGTGGGAGGAATTCCAGGAGCGGATCGGTCAGACGGTCTACCTGTCGGCGACCCCCGGCAAGTACGAGCTCTCCCGCGGCGACGGCTTCGTCGAGCAGATCATCCGTCCCACCGGCCTCGTCGACCCGGAGGTCGTGGTCAAGCCCACCGAGGGCCAGATCGACGACTTGGTCCACGAGATCCGGCAGCGGGTGGAGAAGGACGAGCGCGTCCTGGTCACCACCCTCACCAAGAAGATGGCCGAGGACCTCACGGACTACTTCCTGGAGCTCGGCATCCAGGTCCGCTACCTGCACAGCGACGTCGACACCCTGCGCCGGATCGAGCTGCTGCGCGAGCTGCGCGCCGGCGAGTACGACGTCCTGGTCGGCATCAACCTGCTGCGCGAGGGCCTCGACCTGCCCGAGGTGTCGCTGGTCGCCATCCTCGACGCCGACAAGCAGGGGTTCCTGCGCTCGGGGACCTCCCTGATCCAGACCATCGGCCGCGCGGCGCGCAACGTGTCGGGCCAGGTCCACATGTACGCGGACAGCATCACCCCGGCGATGGCGCAGGCGATCGACGAGACCAACCGCCGCCGGGAGAAGCAGGTCGCCTACAACACGGCGCACGGGCTCGACCCGCAGCCGCTGCGCAAGAAGATCAACGACATCGTGGCCACCATCGCCCGGGAGGAGCTGGACACCGAGCAGCTGCTCGGCACCGGGTACCGCCAGGGCAAGGACGGCAAGGCTCCCGTGCCTTCGCTCGGCGTGGTCAAGGCGGGCCAGGTCACCGTGGGCGGCAAGGGGGTCAAGGGCGCCAAGGCCGCCAAGGCGGCCAAGGAGGCCGCGGTGCTGACGGACCGTCCGGCCGAGGAACTGGCCGCGCTCATCGAGCAGATGACGGAGCGGATGCGCGGCGCGGCGGCCGAGCTCCAGTTCGAGGTCGCGGCCCGGATCCGCGACGAGGTGGGCGAGCTGAAGAAGGAGCTGCGGCAGATGAAGGAAGCGGGCCTCGCCTGACCCGGGGCCGGTCAGTAGGGTTGGCAGCAGCCGCAGGTACATGTGCGCACCCACATCGGGGGCGGGCTAGGAGAGGGGACAGCGCGTGACGGTCAACATGACCAAGGGTCAGGCCATCAGTCTGCAGAAGCAGGACGGGGGCACGCTGACCGCGGTCCGGATGGGCCTCGGCTGGCAGGCGGCCAAGCGCCGCGGGCTGTTCGGCTCGCGGACCCGGGAGATCGACCTGGACGCGTCGGCGGTGCTCTTCGCCGACAAGCAGCCGGTGGACGTGGTGTTCTTCCGGCACCTGCAGAGCGACGACGGCTCGGTCCGGCACACCGGTGACAACCTCGTCGGCGGCGCCGGCCAGGGCGGGGACGACGAGTCGATCCTCGTCGACCTCCAGCGCGTGCCGGTGCACATCGACCAGATCGTCTTCACGGTGAACTCGTTCACCGGCCAGACGTTCCAGGAGGTGCAGAACGCGTTCTGCCGCATCGTCGACGAGACCAACGGCCAGGAGCTGGCCCGCTACACCCTGGACGGCGGCGGGCAGTACACCGCGCAGATCATGGCGAAGGTGTCGCGCGCCGGCAGCGGCTGGCAGATGACGGCCCTCGGCAACCCGGCCAACGGCCGCACCTTCCAGGACCTGATGCCGGCGATCCTGCCGCACCTGTAAGCAGTACGGCACCACCGCAGTACGGCAGAGCAACGGAAAAGAAGAGCAAGGGCGCGGGGGAGGGCTGCACGATGACGGCCGAACTGGTCCGGGGGCAGAACCACCCCCTGTCCCGGACGCAGGTGGAGATCAGGGTCTCGGCGGGTACGCCCGTCCTGGCCCTGGCCTCGGCCTGCGATGACGCGGGCCGGCTGGCAGGCCCCGAGTCGGTGGCCCACCCCGGCGCCCGGAAGCTGCCCGGAGTGGAGGTGCCGGGGGCGGTGGCGGGCGATCACCGCTTCGCCGTCGACCTCGACGCCGTCGCCCCGTCCGTCCACCGGCTCGGGGTGGTGCTCGTCCTGCCGCCCGGCGGCCCGGCGCGCTTCGGCGCGACCCCTGCCTCGTACGTGGCCGTGGCCGACCCGGAGGGCGCCGAGCTCGCCGCGTACACCGTGACCGGGCTGGAGTCCGAGACCGCCGTCGTGGCCCTCGAGCTCTACCGGCGCCAGGACGCCTGGAAGGTCCGCGCCGTGGGCCAGGGGTACGCCGACGGGCTCGGCGCGCTGCTCGCCGACGCCGGGCTGGACGCACCGGCCGCCGTCGCCCTGGCCGCCGCGGTCGTGGGAGCGGCCGCGCGGGACGAGGCGGCGCGCGCCCCCGCGCCCACCGCGTCCCGGCCCACCGGGGCCGCCCCCGGGACTCCGCCCGGCCGTCCGCAACCGCAGGACGCGGCTGCGGCCGGGCCCGCCCCGGCGGCCCCCGGGCAGCCGGGGCCCGTCCCGGTCTCCGGAGTCCCGTACGCCGGTACGCCGGGCACTGCGCCCGGGGACTCCGGCGACGGCCCGCCCACGCTCGACTACGTGCACCCGCGCAGGCGCCGCAGCACCACCGAGCCGCCCGAACCGGCGCCGCAGGCCGCCGCGCCCGCGCAGCCCGGCCGGCCGCCGGTGCCCGTCGCGGGTGACGCCAGCGGCTGGTCCATGGACGAGCGGCTCTACAACCAGGTCTGGGGCATGTTCGAGGACCTGGCCCGCTCGGTGGCCGCCTACCGCAGCGCCTGCGACTTCGCCGAGTCCCGGATGGACCGCGAGCTCGACGACGCGCTGTCCGACCCCCGCCACCGCCTGGGCGGCTCCGGCAACACCGCCCGCGACGAGGCACGGGCCCGCCACGACGAGCTCGTCGACCAGGCCAAGGCCGTGCTCGACCGGGACCTCGCCCAGCTGATCGCAGAGTCCGAGGTGGTCGAGCCCGCACTGCCGGCCCCGTACGCCCGCTGGGCCAACCCCGTCTGGCACGGGCACGGGGTCCCCGAAGAGGCCCCGATGGCCCTGCGCCTCGGTGACCTGCACCTGCCCGAACGGCCCGACCTGCGCATCCCCATGCTCGTGCGGCTCCCGCTGGAGCGCGGGCTGTGGATCGACAACGGCCGCACCGGTTCCGAGGCCGCGATGGCGATGGACACCGACCGGCTCCGCCGGGCCGCCATGGACATGGCCGTCGCGCACGCGGTCCGGCTGCTCGCGGTCCACCCCGGGGACCGGTTCTCCGTGCACGTCATCGACGCGGCCGGGGCGGGAGCCGCCTCCCTGGCGCCGCTGGTCGCGGCCGAGGTGCTGGCCGGCCCGCCCGCAGCGGGTGCCGCCGGGGTCACCCAGACCCTGGCGGAGCTGACCCGGCGGGTGGACCTCGTACAGATGGCCGTACGGGCCGGGGCGCCGGAGGACCTGCCGCCCGATGTGGACACCGCCGACCAGCTGCTGATCGTGCACGACTTCCCGCACGGCTTCGACGACCGGGCCGTCACCCGGCTGCGCTACCTGGCCGATGAGGGTCCGGCGGTCGGCGTGCACCTGC